>NZ_JBEXVF010000028.1:0-106474 GCF_040629235.1 Amycolatopsis sp. NPDC005961
GCCGGTCGAGCCTTGTCGGCGTGCTCCGTGGCGAGGCGTTCGGCGAGTTGGGCGAGGCCGGCGGCGAGTTGAGCGATGTCGTTGGTCGTAGCCATGTGGGGCTAGAACAGGGCCAGCGCCGAAGACGAGGCCTTGAGGCTGCCGAGGTGCCCGTGCCACAGGTGCGTGGGGTCGGCCTCGACGGCGGCGACGTACTCCTTCATCGCGGTCAGGGCCGCCGGCTCTTCCGCGTCGTAGACGTCACCCTGGAGCATCTGGATGACGTCCTTGCGGTACCGGTCGTCGTCGATGAACGCGGTGAACAGCACGTTCAGCCGGTAGTACATCGAGATGAAGTCGTACCAGATGTTGACACCCTTGCGGAGGGTGTTGACGTAGTTGTCGAACCGCTCCCGGCGGAAGTCGCCGGCCTGGTGCGCGGCGATGACGTCCTTGGCCGCCAGGCGCGCGCTGTTCATCGCGACACTGACCCCGCTGGAGAAGATCGGGTCGACGAAGCGGGCGGCGTCGCCGATGAGCACCAGCGCGTCGCCGGCGATCTGCTTCATGCCGTAGCTGTAGTCGCCCTCGGTCTTGAACTTCCGCACGCGCTTGGCGTTCTTCAGCGCGTCCAGCATCTCCGGCCGGGTGCCGACGGAGTTCCAGAAGAAGCCCTCGAGGTCGTCCTTGTGCTCCTTGAACTTCTCCTTCTGGGTGACGACGCCGATCGAGGTGATGGTCTCGGTGATCGGGATCTGCCAGACCCAGGTGTTCTCCTGCGGCAGGAAGTGCACGTGGATGTAGTCGGCGTCCTCGGGACGCCGCGCCAGCGACGCGCGGTCCAGGCCCTCGAACCACGTGTGCACGGCGTACTGGTTGAAGACCTTGTCCGGCACCTTGACCTTGAGCTGCTGGCCCAGCAGGGTCTGGCGGCCGGAAGCGTCGAGCACGACGCGGACGGCGACCTCGATCGGCTGCTCGCCGATCTTGGCCTGCAGCACCGGCCGGTCGCGGTCGGTGAAGTCGACGCGGTTGACGCGGACGCCCTGGTAGACCTTGGCGCCGAGCTCCTCGGAGTGCTTGAGCAGCAACGAGTCGAACTGGCCGCGGTCGACGTGCCAGGCGTAGACGCGGTCGACGCCGTCCTGGTCACGCTCCTCGTAAGCGATCTCCGCCACGCCGAGGCCGTGCGAACCGGCGTCGAAGTCCAGCGTGCTGGTCGGGCGGGTGTCCGACGAGGTCCACGCGGCGCCGTACTTGCGGGGGAAGCCGGCCGCCTCGACCTTGCCGATGACCCCGATGTCGTGCATCACGGGGATGACCGCGGGGACGAGGGACTCGCCGACGTGCTCGCGAGGGAACGTTTCGCCCTCGAAGACCACCACCGAAAGGCCGGCCTTCGCCAGGTAGGACGCCGCCGTGGAACCGGCCGGGCCACCGCCGATGATGCCGACATCGTAGTCGTAAGACACAGGTTCTCCGTTCAAGATCCGAGACAGGGGTCAGGCGACCGGGGCACGCAGCGAGGTCACCAGGTCGGCGATGCTTTCGATGTCCTTGAAGTGGCGGGCCACCATCTCCGTGGGCGGGACGCGCACGGAGAACTCCTCACGGAGATAGGCGACCAGCCGGGTGGTTTCGATCGAGTTGAGCAGCCCCCAGTCCAGCAACGGCGTGGTCGTGGTCAGTTCCCCCACGTCCTTGCCGTCCAGCAGGTGCTTCTCGACGAACTCAACGAGCTTTCGCGTGATGTCCACGCGCTCGTCGTCTGCCATGTTCTTCCTCCAGTGACGGCACAGCTCCACGCACGGATGTGCTGGAATTCGGGATGGGTCAGTCGGTGCCCGCGTCGTGCGTGGCCTTGTTGCGCGCGCCACGGCGGGGACGTTCGAGCCGCTCGGTCTCGGCGTTGATGTGCTTGCGCGGGGCGAAGGCGACGTAGCGGCCGCCGGACATCTTGGCCTTGAAGTTCTTCATCCAGCCGTGGTGCCCGAAGTTGCCGTGCTTGTCGAAGCCGACCAGCGAAATGCCGCTGCGGTCGTAGTGGCCGCCGACGAGCAGGCACCACTGGCGGAAGTCCGGGTACTCGTTGGTCAGGTGACGGTAGGTCAGCACGAACGCCAGGTACCGGCGGAAGTCCATGCCGTCGAGGCCCTCTTCGTCGTAGACGCGGGAGATGGCCTGCGTGCTCTGGCCGAGCATCTCGGGGATCGGCGAGGCCGAGCAGATGAGCCAGTGCGACTCGTCGGTCATCGGGCTCTTGATCATGTTCTGCTCGACTTCCCAGCGGAAGTTCGTGTTGAGCTTGCCGGTCTCGATCATCTGCGCCTCGGAGATCTCCTGGGGCACGTAGATGAGCATTTCGTTGGTGCTCTCGAGCTCATCGATCTCGGCCTGCGTGAACGGGCATGGCTTCACCGCGATTTCAGTGGTTCCATAGACTCCGTAAACCATGTCTTCGAGGTTCTCGGGCATGCGCATGGGCAACCGTCCTGAATTCCAGTTTTCGCGTGGCTGATGTGTCGTCAATTTGTTTCTAGCACGGAACCGTTTGGGGAAAACCTCAGAATGACCGGGCGCCTGCTCAGTAGAATTGCGACTTCTCGGTGGAGTCCATCAGCGCGACGGTGTTGCTGGACGGGTTGACGACCGTGCTGACGAGGTCGAAGTAGCCGGTGCCGACCTCGCGCTGGTGGCGGGTCGCGGTGTAGCCGGCGGCCTCGGCGGCGAACTCGCGCTCCTGCAGCTCGACGTAGGCCGTCATGCCTTCGTCGGCGTAGCCGCGCGCGAGGGCGAACATCGAATGGTTCAGCGAGTGGAAACCGGCGAGGGTGATGAACTGGAACTTGTAGCCCATGTGCCCCAGCTCGCGCTGGAACTTCGCGATCGTCGCGTCGTCGAGGTGCTGCTTCCAGTTGAACGACGGCGAGCAGTTGTAGGCCAGCAGCTGGTCGGGGTACTCGGCCTTGATCGCCTCGGCGAACCGGCGCGCGACCTCGAGGTCCGGCTTGGACGTCTCCATCCACAGCAGGTCGGCGTACGGCGCGTAGGCCAGCCCGCGGGCGATGCACGGCTCGATACCGCCGCGCACGCGGTGGTAGCCCTCGGGGGTGCGCTCACCGGTCAGAAACGGCTTGTCCCGGTCGTCGACGTCGCTGGTGATGAGGTTCGCGGCCTGGGCGTCGGTGCGGGCGATGACGAGGCTGGGGACGTCGCAGACGTCGGCGGCCAGGCGCGCGGCCTGCAGCGTGCGGACGTGCTGGGAGGTCGGGATGAGCACCTTGCCACCGAGGTGGCCGCACTTCTTCTCCGCGGCCAGCTGGTCTTCCCAGTGCACGCCGGCGGCGCCGCCGGCGATCATGCCCTTCATCAGCTCGAAGGCGTTGAGCACGCCGCCGAAGCCGGCCTCGGCGTCCGCGACGATCGGCGCGAGCCAGTGCGGGGCGTCCTTTTCGTCCTCGGCCCAGCTGATCTGGTCGGCGCGCAGCAGCGCGTTGTTGATCCGGCGCACCACCTGCGGGACGGAGTTGGCCGGGTAGAGGCTCTGGTCCGGGTAGGTGTGGCCGGAGAGGTTCGCGTCGGCGGCGACCTGCCAGCCGGAGAGGTAGATGGCCTTGAGGCCGGCCCGCACCTGCTGCACGGCCTGGTTGCCGGTCAGCGCGCCGAGCGAGTGGACGTAGTCCTCGGTGTGCAGGAGGCTCCAGAGCCGCTCCGCGCCCAGCCGGGCGAGCGTGTGCTCTTCGGTCACGCTGCCGCGCAGCCGCAGGACGTCCTCGGCGGAGTAGTCCCGGCGGACTCCGCGCCACCGGGGGTCCTCGGCCCAGGACCGGGCCAGTTCGGCCGCCGCGGCTTCGCGGGGCGGCGCTGCGGTGACGGTCATGTCGTTCTCCTGACGTACGACGACGCGCGGCTTCGTGGACGAGACCATTTAGCACCCGGCAACCCCTGCCGAGCGCCACCGCGGGACGAGGACGGAGCATTTCCCTAGTTCTTGCCGGTCGTGCCCCGCCGAGTCCGTGACCGGGGCCGATACTCGGTTCGCGAGCCACGGTGCGAACGGAAGGCGTTTGATGGCGAAGGATCTGCGGACATTCCTGGCCGAGCTGGACCCGGACCAGATCAAGGTCGTGCGCAAGCCGGTCGACCCCGAGTTCGAGGTCACCGCGCTCGTCGACCGCATGGAGGACGACCCCGCCTACCCCGGCTTCCCGGCGGTGCTGTGCGAAAACGTCGGCGGTTCCGAGATCCCGTTGCTCATCAACCTGCACGGCACCTACGAGCGGCTCGCCCGCAGCATCGGCTCGGACGTGCACTCGATGGTTCCCGAATACGCGCTGCGCGAGGGGTCCGGGATCAAGCCGGTCACTGTGGACACCGCGCCGGTGCAGGAAGTCGTGCTCACCGGCGACGACATCGACGTCGGCCTGCTGCCACTGCTCAAGCACCAGGAGCTGGACGCGGGCAAGTACATCACCTCGGCCGTGACCATCTGCCGCGACCCGGACAGCGGCAAGATCAACGCGGGCATCTTCCGCCACCAGCAGCAGGGCCGCGCCCGGGTCGGCATCCAGGTGAACCCGGCCCACCACACCGCGTACGTGCTGCGAAAGCTGCGTGAGCAGAAGAAGCCGATGGAGGTGGCGCTCGTCATCGGCCACCACCCGGCCCTGCTGATGGGTGCGGTGTCCAAGCTGGAGGGCATCGGCGGCGAGCTCGACGTCGTCGGCGGCCTGCTCGGCGAGCCCCTCGAAATGGTGCCCTGCAAGACGGTCGACCTCGAGGTGCCGGCCCGCGCGGAGATCGTCATCGAGGGCGTGATCGACACCGACCCGGACGCGACGGCCGTCGAAGGCCCGTTCGGCGAGTACCCGCGGTTCTACACCCGCACCGGCCCGCAGCCGTACGTGAAGATCACCGCGATCACCATGCGCCGCAAGCCCATCTTCGTCGACGTGTTCAACGCCCACACCGAGCACAGCATGCTCGGCGGGCTCCCCCGGATGGGCAGCATCTACCGCCGGGTCAAGGAAGCCGTCCCGACGGTGACCGGCGTGCACCTGCCGCTGTCGGGCATGGCGCGGTCGCACCTGTACCTGTCGATGAGCAAGCGCGTGGAAGGCGAGCCGAAGCTCGCGGCGTGCGCGGCGCTGGCGGTGGACCCGTTGCTGAAGCACGTGTTCGTGGTCGACGACGACGTCGACGTCTTCAACGAGGTCGAGACGCTGTGGTGCCTGGCGACGCGCTTCCAGGCCGACCGCGACCTGACGATCATGCCCGGCTTCCTCGGCGGCCAGCTCAACCCGGTGACCTACGGGCACAACCGGGAGGAGAAGGGCCCGATGGAGACCAAGCTGATCTTCGACTGCACGAAGCCCGTGCCACCGGCGGTGTTCCCGCCTTCGTGCCGGGTACCGCCTGAGGTCATCGCGCGAGTGGACCACCGCGCTCTGCTGGAAGACGGGGACGCGCTGGCGTCCTACTTGGACTGAAGGTCGCCTTCACCGGTCCACCGCCGGTGGGGGCGATCTTCCACCACCCATGAAGAAGGCCCCCTCCGGCGGAGGGGGCCTTCTCAGTAGGTCAGTGGGTCGACGGGCCGTGCCAGCGCTCGACCAGCTCGTCCGGCGGCTTGATCCCCAGCAGGTCGCACAGCCGCCCGACCTGGTGATCCACCAGGTCACCCAGCGTCGCCGGGCGCCCGTAGAACGCGGGCATGAGCGGCGCGATGATCCCGCCCATCTCCGTCACCTGGGTCATCGCGCGCAGGTGTCCGAGGTGCAACGGCGTCTCGCGCAACGCCACCACGAGCTTCCGCCGCTCCTTCAGCGTCACGTCGGCCGCCCGCACCAGCAGGCTGTCGTTCTGGGACCAGGCGATGGCCCCGAGCGAACGCACCGAGCACGGCAGCACGATCATCGCGTCGATCGGGAACGACCCGCTCGAGATCGACGCCGCGATGTCGCCCGGCCGGTACGTGACGTCCGCCAACGACGCGACGGAATCCGGTGTCCAGTCCGTCTCGAACGCGATCGTCTGCCGCGCCGCCGGCGTCACCACCAGGTGCGTCTCGACCTCCGGCATGCCCTTCAGGATCTCCAGCAGGCGGATCCCGTAGATCGCCCCGCTGGAGCCGGACATCCCGATCACCAAACGGAAAGGCTCAGTCATGCTTCGCCCGCCTCTTCTCGGCCTGACGTTCCTTGACTTCCTCGACCGGGCTGCGCCGGGCCTCCTCCTCGACCATCCGCCGCCACTCGGTCAGCGAGACGTCGGGGCGGTACAGCCGCTCCGGCGGGGCGTCGGTGACCTCCACCATCAGCCGGTCCTCGTCGTTGAACATGCCGTGGAACACCCAGCGGGCCCACGTCCAGTAGTAGAGCCAGAACTTGCGGTTACGCCACTTGCCCTGGTTCATCACCGCGAGCTGGACGTACGTGTGGTTCTCCGCGGACGCCGCGACCCACCACTCGAAGTGCGACCACTCCGCGTACTTCACCCGCAGCGTGCCCGGCAGCCGCAGCGACACCTTGGTCTTGTTGCCCTCGCGCCGCCGGTACCACTTCTTCTTCGGGAAGTCGCCGAGGCCGGGGAACGAGGCGCTGTAGTGCATCTTGTCCTTGCGGCGGGTGATCCACGGCCCGTCGCGGATCACCTTCATCTCGCTCCACACCGGCATCTTGACGCGCTTGGTCCACAAGGCGTTGCGGTGCAGCCATTTCGCGTGGCCGTCGTCGAAGCCGTTCTCCGCGCCGAAGCGCCAGTTGCCGTCCCGCACGGTGATCCGGCCGACGACGACGGCGTCCGGATCGAGCAGCTCCTCCGGGACGTCGTCGGCGAACGGGCGGGCCGGGCCGTCGCCCAGCCAGACCCAGACCAGTCCGCGGGCCTCCTCGACCGGGTAGGTGCGCACGGTGACCTTGCCGCAGATCGGCGACTCCGGGCCGTCGGTGATCGCGGCGACCAGCACGCCGGTCTCCAGGTCGAACGTCCAGCCGTGGTAACAGCAGCTCCACGTGCCGGGGAACTCCTGCGACGACATCTTGTGGCTCAGCGGCACCCCGCGGTGCGGGCACCGGTCGTGCAGCGCGCGGACCTCGCCGCCGTCGCGGATCAGCATGATCTTCTCGCCGAGCACCTGGACGGCGTGCGGCTTCTTGCCGATCTTGCGCGACCACGCCACCGGGTACCAGTACTCGCGGAAGCCGAGCGCCGCCGCCTCGTAGCGCGGCCAGGTCGACCAGTCCCGGCGGCCGGGGCCGCCGACGGTCGCCTGCCGCCGCGCCGGGCGGACCTCGTCGTCAACAGTGTCGGTCATCAGTTGTCTCCTCGACTGCTCGCGGGAGGCTCACACAGTTCGGCGCGTTGCCGGGTGGTCACGTCCACCACGACGCCGACCAGCAGGTCGACGAGCCGCCGCATGGCGGGCAGGTCCGCGACGCCCATGGAAAACCCTTCGAACGGCCCGGGCTCTGCCGCCATCGGTAGGCCGATCCGCGCGGTCGGGATGCCGTGGCGGCGCAGCACGCCGCCGTCGGACAGCCCGCTGCCCGGCTTGCCCGGCACGTGCGGGCGGCCCTCGACCTCTTCCCAGGCCCGCACCAGCCGGGTGACGACCGGGCTGTCGGCGGGCGTCGCCGACCCCGCCTGGCCGGCCACCAGCTCGACCTCGATCCCGACGGCGGGCTCCGACGCCCGCAGCTCGGCGACGATCGCCTCGAACTGGCCGGCGACGGCGTTGACCGTGGTGCGCGGGTTGACCCGCAGGTCGACCCAGAACTCGCAGGTCGCCGGGTTGAACGCCGGCTTGGTTCCGTCGCCGGCCCGGATCGCGGTGACCGCGCCCTGCGGCGCCACCTGGCCCGACGAGTTGCGCGCGGTGTACTCGGCGAACCAGCCCTCCAGCCGCCCGACCATCCGGGCGGCCGCGACGATCGCGTTGTTGTAGCTGCCCTTGTGCCGGCTGCCGGTGTAGCCCACCGAACCCCGCACGACGACGCGGAAGATCGCGAACCCGACCTCTTCGTGCACCACCGAGTAGCCCGGCTTGAGCACGATCGCGAGATCGGAGGAGCACTGGCCGTGGTCCATCAGGAACTGGGTGCCGACACCCATGCCCGAGTTGCGCCGCGAGGACTGCTCCCCGGCCAGCACCGGCATGCTGCCGCCGACGAGCGCGACCACCAGCTGCCCGTCAAGCGGCACGCCGGAGCGGTGCACGGCGAGCGCGGCGGCCAGCGCGCAGCTGGCGAACGCCTTGGGGTTCTCCGCGCCGAGCCCGACGACCTTGTCGCCGTAGCGCTGCGCGGGCAGCGTGAAGTCGTCGCGAGGCCGTTCCCCGAGCCACGGCGCGTCCTCGCGGCCCGGCGCGAACGCCGTGTCGAGCGGGGCGAGCAGGAGCAGCTGCGCGCCGGTGCGGCCGGTGCCGACGCGGGTGACGAGGTTGGCCTGGCGTTCGTCGATCGCCTGCACGCGGCTGTCGATCCCGGACGAGGTCATCACGTCGCGGAAGTACTCGGCCAGCTCCCGCTCGCAGCCGGTCGGGCTGGGGATGTCGGTGGCCGCCTGGCACAGCAGCGCCAGCTCCTCCTCGTCGACCGAGGCGCGGGCGGCCTTGACCCATTCCCGCTGCCAGCCGGACAGCTGCGTGATGTCCGGGTCGATCGGGTCCGGGGTCATGAGGTCTTGATCTCGGTGCCGGACACGTGGTGGTGCCCCCACAGGCTGGTCGGCCCGGCCAGCTGCCGCGTCGACCAGTCGGCGGTGTCCACGTCCAGGCCGTCCCAGCCGTACTCGATCTCCCAGCCGGACGGCGTCTCGAGGTAGAACGACACGGCCCGGTCGTTGGTGTGCCTGCCCAGCGTGCGCGTGACGATGCGGCGGTCGTAGGCGACGTCGATGGTCGCGCCGACGTCGTCGAGCGTCGTCGTCTCCAGCATGATGTGCCGCAGGCCGGGCTCGTCGGTCTCCACCAGCGCGATTGAGTGGTGGCGCGGGTTGCAGTGCAGGAACGCGATGAAGCCCTTGAACGTGTCGCTGACGCCGAAGCCGAGCGTGTCCACCAGGAATGCCAGCGTTTCGGCGTAGTTCGTGACGCCGACGACGGCGTGGCCCATCCCGTGCTCGCCGGTCCGGTAGCCGGTCAGCGCGCGGGTCAGGCGCAGCGGCCGGAAGTCGGCCTCCTGCCCGTAGAACAGCTCGTGGCGCAGCCCGGACGGGTCTTCGAGCCAGACCATGCCCGCGACGCGACGGTCGGCGCACTCGGCGGCGGTCGCCCGGGTGATCGCGACGCCGGCCGCGGTCAGCTCGTGTTCGAGCGCGGTCAGGTCGGCGGCGCTCGCCACCTCCCAGCCCAGCCAGGACAGCGCTTCGCTCTCGCCGTGGCGCACGTCGAAGCGGTAGGCCCGCTCGTCCATGCGCAGCAGCAGGCGCCCGTCGTCGATCCACTGGCCGGGCAGGCCCAGGACGTCCGCGGCGAAGGTCTCCCAGGCCGCGACCTCCCTTGTGGACAGTCCGACGTAGGCGAGACTGCGGATGCGCATGGGGTTCGTCCTCCTGCTGGTCACTCCGCACGGCCCAGGAAGTCGAGGACCACGCGGTCGTGTTCCTCGGGCTGCTCCCACTGGGGCCAGTGCGCGGCGTCGGCGACGCTGTGGAAGGCCGCGCCCGGGATGAGTTTCGCGATCCGGCGGCCCACGTCGGGCCCGCTGCCGGGGTTGTGGTCCGACCACAGCACCAGCGTCGGCACGCTCACCGTCGCCAGCCGGTCCTCGGAGATCTTCCGGTTCGGTCCGGAGCCGAACCCGAAGGAGTTCTCGAACACCGTGCGCAGCGCGGCGTTGGTCGCCGGTTCGGCGTAGATCCGGCGGCGGACCTCGACCAGCTCGTCGGTGACGCGGTCGGGGGTGGCCATCAGCCACTCCAGCCGGGTGCGGATGGTCTCCGGCGTCGGGTTCTCGATCGCGGCCAGCGAGCGGGTGCGCAGGGCCTCACGCCCTTCGGCGGGGCGTTCGTTGACCGAACCCGGCGCCCACTTGATGCCGGCGGTGGTGTTGAGCACCAGCTTGCCGACGCGCTCGGGGTGCTCCAGCGCGAGGGTCAGCGCGACCCAGCCCCCGAGCGACTCGCCTTCGAGGTGCGCGCGCTCGATGCCCTGGGAGTCCAGCAGGTCGAGCACCTGTGCGACGTACGTGCCGACGGCGTCGTGCGTGAACTCCGGCTTGGCGGAGAAGCCGTGCCACAGCAGGTCCATCGCCATCGCGCGGTGGCGCCGGCCGAGCCGGGTCACGTTGCGCGCGTAGGCCTCGGCGTGCCCGCCGACGCCGTGCAGCAGCACCAGCGGCTCGCCGTCGCCGGCCTCGATGACGCGGGTCCGGTACTTCTCGCCGAGGACGTGCGTCCGGCTGCCGAGCAGCTCGGTCCAGATGGTCACCTCGGGCACTCCCAACGGTTCGGCGGGCCCGACCGGGACCGGTGGTACTGGTGTTCGTGGCAGGGGCGGCAGGACTCGAACCTGCAACCGTCGGTGTTGGAAACCGCTGCTCTGGCCAATTGAGAGCTACACCCCTTCGCCCCGGTTTCCCGGTGCGAGATCATTATGCGGCGGTTTTTTTGGGGAACCACCTAGCTTGTCGCCGCACCACCGAAACGGTCCGGGGTGAAGACGTCGACCAGCTCGTCGCCCACGCCGTCGACGATGCGGCCGGCCAGCGCGCGCCCGAACAGCGGTCCGAGCGTGACCCCGGCGCTGGCGACGGCCTCGTAGTACCCCGGCACCGCCGACAACGGCCCGACGCTCGGCAGTTCGTCACGCGCACAGCGCGCGTCCACGACGCTCGCCGTGCGCACGGTGGCCGTGCCGAGCAGCGGGACGACCTTCGCCGCCCGGTCCAGGAGGTCCTTCACGAACTCGGGGTCGGGCTCACCCGAGCGCGCGGGCAGGCCGCGGTCGACGCGGTCCGAGCGCAGGACCACGCGGCCGGGGCCGTCCGGCCGGATGCTGACCTCGGGCGCGCGCAGGATGCAGGGCAGCGGGTCGCCGTCGACCAGCAGGTGGGCGATCAGGCTGCGCCGGGGCTCGCCGAGGAACGGGCGCGCGCCGGCCAGTGCGCCGATCTCGTCGGCGGCCGAGCCGGTGGCGTTGACCACGGCGTCGGCTTCGATCCGGCGGCCGTCCGCGAGGCCGACGCCGCCCGACACCGACGTGACCTCGGCGTTCAGCTCCAGCGTTGCGCCGTAGGAGATCGCCTGGTCGAGGAGGTGGCGGGTGAAGGCGACCGCGTCGATCCAGCCCTCGGCGGGCAGGAAGGCGACCGGTCCCGACGCGGGAAAGACGACCGAAGGGGCCTCCGGGGCGTGCCGGTCGACCGGGCAGCCCCACTCTTCGAGCTGGGCGAGGTAGCCGGTGAACGACTCGTCGTCGGTCCAGGCCACCGTGCCGGTGCGGTGCCACCAGGGCGCGGGCGCGAACTCGCCGGCGAGCGCCGCGTGCTCGGCGATGCCCGCCTGGTTCAGCTCGAAGTAGGACTTCGGGAAGCGCCGGTACGCCGTCGCGGTGGCGAACCCGACCTCCGTGGTGCCCGAGGCGGGCCGGTCCGCGCGGTCGACGCAGTGCACGCGCGCGCCGCGCCGGGCGAGGTGGTAGGCCACCGAAGCTCCGATGACGCCAGCGCCGATCACGACCACCTTCGGCGGCGCCATCAGTAGAGCCCTTCCGGCGCGGCCTGGCTCACCTGCAGCGGGCGCACGTTGTACACGCCGTCGACGGGCCATTCGCCCTTGGTGTCGTAGCGGGTGGCTTCGTCGCGCTCCATCAGGTTGGGCAGGAACAGGTCCTCGTGCAGCACGGTCAGCTTCAGCTGGCCCGACTGTCCCTTGTCGACGGTCTTCTTGAAGTCTTCCGGTTCCACCACGGACATCGTCACCTGCGGGTACGTCGGCGCGTAGGGAAGGATCGCGCCGCCGTCCTCGGGGTGCAGGCTCACCGCGTTGCCGAAGGTGTTGCCGTAGCCCGACCGCACGAGCCCGCCGTCGAGGGCCTTGACGAAGTCCTGGTACATCTGCGGGCTCATGTGCGTGCCGCCCAGGCGCACGCCGTCGAGCGCGGCGACCAGATCCGGGTGGCGCGCGATCAGCTTCTGCAGCAGGGCGGGCGTGGTGTTGAGGTAGTGGACGTGCTGGGAGCGCAGGCAGTCGACGATCTGGCCGAGGACGTGCTCGGTGTACTCCCCCAGCTCCTTCATCTTGCCGGCGCGGATGAGCTGCTTGATCCAGCGCGGGTCCATGTCGATGCCGTACACGAGCCCGGCCAGCTGCTCGGACAGCTCGATCGCGCCGTTGCCGATCTGGTGCGGCCCGCTCGGCGTCGCCTGCAGCCAGGTCCGGCCCGCCTGGTACCCGTCGAAGAGGTACGACCAGCGCCGCCATTCGACGCGGTGGGTCATCATGTCTTCGGTGTAGAACACGCGCACGGGGTCGCCGGTGGTGCCGCCGGACTCCCAGACGCGCCCGATCAGCGGCCGCGGCACGGTGCGCGGCACGAGGTCGCCGGGGTCCAGGCCGCGCAGGTCGCCGGGCGGGAACGGGCCGAATTCGGCGAGCTGGTCGTACCGCGTGATGTCCATCGGGTCGAACGACAGCTCGGTCGCCCGCTTCAGCCAGTACGGGCTGCCGAGCTCGGGGTTGAAGTGCCGCCGCACCACGTGCCGCGTCCACGCGTCGAGGTCGAGGGACAACCAGTGGTCGGTCAGGCTGGCACGTTCGTGCGTGCGGGTGCTCACGGACTCTCCTTGGTTCAGACGCCGGGGGCGACGAGGTCGACCGCGTAGTCGTAGATCGCGGTCATGGCTTCGGTGACGTGGTGCGGCTCGGTGATCCGCACGACGGGGAACGGGAAGTCGAGGACGCCGGCGGGCAGCGTGGGGCCGAGGACGAAGGCGAGCCGGACGCCCTGTGCCTTCAGGCCGGCGCACACGTGCGGCAAGCTCATCGTGGTGGTCTTGTTGCGGCGGAACAGATCGCGGACCTCGTCCGCCGTCGTCAGCGCGCGTTCTTCGAGGAACGAGCACACCGGGATCCGCGGGTCGGCCACGGCCATCGCGTCCACGGTCGGCGCCATGAAGTCGGTCGCGTACTGGCGCAGCGGGGAGTGCACGGCGAACGGCTGGCCGTCGATGACGCTGATCATGCCGGGCGGGCTCTGCGCGACCAGCTTGTCCAGGGCTTCGGCGGTGCCGCTGAGCATGAGCAGCCGGGCGGTGCCGTTCGAGAGGACGCCGAAGTCGCCGCCGAGGTACACGCCGGGGCGCCGTTCGCCGTAGTAGAACGTGGGGTCCTCGGTGACCGGGAGGAAGGCGATGGCCGCACCCTGCGCGGGCGGGGCGGGGTCGGGCACCGGCGTCTTGGCCTCGCGCACGAGCAGGTCGAACAGGGTGCGGCGGTCCACGGCACCGGCGACGGAGCTCGCGATGAGGCCGCCGAGGCTGATGCCGCCGGCGACGGCCGGGTGGATGTCGGACTCGGCGAGCACGTCGTGGATTCCGAACGCCAGCGCGGCCAGCCGGATGCCGGCGAGGCTGAAGCGGTCGTGGTCGTTGCGGGACTCGAGCTCGCCGCGCAGCAGGGCGCGCGGTTCGATGCCGGTCCAGTCGCGTACCTGCTCGTAGGAGCGGCGCATGGCCGGGTACGCCTCGTAGAGGTTCGCGCCGTGCTCCGGGTCGGGATCGGAGATGTTCGCACCGAACAGATATCCCAGAGTCACCGAATTCTCCTGACGTGTCGACGCGGCTGCCGCGACGCTACGCACGCGCTCCGGGGCGAAGCCGGGCTAGCATGGGGTCTCTAGGCAAATCCTCAGCTCCGGGCGCGGGACTCTTTAAGAGTTCCCCCAGGGTTGGCTTGCTAGGGCCACTATCGCGGGTCCGGCGAGGGGAAAAAGGTGGCAGCCGGCCCATCCAGGCTCGTCACCCTATTCGCCGGAGGTATCAGAACGTGGAGTATGGCGTCTCGCTGTTGCCGGACTGCGACCCGGAGACCACGACCGCCTCGCAGTACTTCCAGGATGTGCTGCGGGTCAGTGTGCTCGCCGATCAGCTCGGCCTGAACTACGTCAAGATGACCGAGCACTACCTGCGCTCCTACGGCGGATATTCCCCCAGCCCGCTGGCGTTCCTGTCGGCCGTGGCCGCGCGCACCGAGTCCATCCGCCTGATGACCGGCGGCATCCAGGCCTCGTTCCACCACCCCATCCAGATAGCCGCGCACGCGGCCCAGGTCGACGTGATGAGCGGCGGCCGCCTGGACGTCGGGTTCGCGCGGGCGTTCCTGCCGTACGAGTTCGAGGCGTTCGGTGTCGACATGGACACCAGCCGCGAGCGGTTCCTCGCCACGATCGAAGCGGTCGTGCGGCTGTGGAACGAAAAGGACGTCACGGAGAAAACGCCGTTCTTCGAATACGAAAACGCGAATTCGCTGCCGGCACCGGTGCAGGAGGACGGCCCGCCGGTGTGGGTGGCCGCGCTGGCGACCCCGGCCAGCTTCGACTGGACCGGCCGCAAGGGCTTCAACCTGCTGATCAGCTCGACCCAGCTCAACGAGATGGCCCGCAAGCGCGAGTACGTGGAGCTGTACCGCAGCGCGTTCCTCGAGAACCACGCAGATTCCGGCCGCAAGCCGAAGTTCGCGGTGAGCATCCCCCTGCTGATCGCCGACACCGACGAAGAGGCACGCGACCTGGCGGTGCCGTTCATGGTGAAGTCGTTCAACGCGTTCAAGGAGGCGATCCTGTCCTGGCACAACGTGGAGTCGCCGGCGTACGAGGGCTACACGGCGATGGCCCGCCAGATGGCGAGCTTCGACCTGGAGACCGACGGACTGGAGGCCAAGGCCGTAGTGGGCTCACCGGACACGGTGCTGGGCCGCATCGAAGAGGTCCGCGACGTACTGGGCCCGGACGTGATCCTGTGGAACCTCGACTTCGGCGGCCAGTCGTACGAGACGATGTCCCGCACGCTGAACCTGTTCGCGGACAAGGTCATGCCCGCCCTAGGTTGACCCCTCCCAGGGGTGAAGAAGCGGAAGGGCCGGTGGCCGCGAGGCCCCGGCCCTTCCGTCAAGCAACCCGGACGAGCGTGAACCCAGACTCCCCCTGCACCCCGATCCGAAGCCAAAACACGGCCGGCGGCACCGGGTCAAGGCATCTTTCCCGCCTTGACGCGGTACCGCCGGCCGTAGTCACAATGGGGCTTCGGGGTGCCCGAGAACCACCCCTCCGTGCGAAAAAGTATGTCAGCCGCTGAACCCCAACCCACCCTGAGCAGCGATCATCGTCAACCGAATACCACGCAGCGCCTTCTCCAACCCAGGAGCAACCTCACCAACCCGGTCGGTCAGCTCCTCGATCCGCTCCTTGTACTCACCCTTGCTCTCCTTGCGCGTCACCACACTCGGCACAGTCCCAGCGGCCGCCAGCGCGACGAGCGCGGCATCATCCGCACCGACCTGCGAAGCCGGGGTGGACCCGTGCAGCACCTCGACCGCGTGCTCCTGCAGAGCCTTGGCCAGCGCCGGGTCGGTCACCGTCACATGGGTCTTCGGGACCAGGCCCAGGACCTTCTTCTCCTCGACCGTCAGCAGCTTCTGCTCCACGAGCTGCTCCTCGATCGCGTCGAGGGTCTCCTTGTAGTCGTGCCGCAGCCACGACTTCCAGCTGCGCTTCTCGTTGCCGATCTGCGCCAGCACCCGGTCGAGCACCGGGTCGCCCGTCGGGTCGGACTTGACCAGCACGGCGTCGCCGTCGTCGTCGGCGATGTTGCCGCGCAACGCCAGCTCCGTGAGCACCCCGGCGCGGGTCAGGAACGCCGTGCGGGTGCGGTCGTAGAGGTCTTCCTTCTCCAGGTCGTAAGCGAGCAGGTACGCGCGGTAGTGGACGGCGGTCGGCGTCTCGGTCATGTCGGTCACCCGTTTCTGTGTCGGTCGTCGGTACGGGCCGGGATCACCACGTCCGGCCGGATTTCCCCCTGGCGGACGCGCCTGGCATTGCGTACTACCCGATCTTGGCGGATCGGACACGCGCGAAAAACGGCCAAAGGTTGACAGTCGGTGACGGAAGGTTGTCGGCCCACAACCTTAGTTGTTCCGGCATGCGGAGCAACCGGGCTTAGCAGTCTCCCCAGACGTCGGCCGAACGGGTGGACCGGCGCCCCACCAGGCCGTTAAGAGAAAGAGGCCACTTTCTTCCACTATCCGCAATGGACGGCTCATGACCGCTCGAAGTGTCAGGCGTGGGGTGCTGTTCCTCTCCCTCCTCGGCCTGCTCGCCCCCGGGGTGCCCGCCGGCGCCGCACCGCAGCCGGTTACGGCCGCGTCCACTCTCCAGCAGATCGTGCCCGCCCCGGTGTCGGTGACGCCGGACCCGGCCGTCCGCTACCGGCTCGGGCCCGCGACGGTGGTGTTCACCTCCGGCGGCACCGACGCCCGCCAGGTCGGCGACTACCTCGCCGGGCTGCTCCGCCCCGCGACCCGGTTCGCGGTCCCGGTGGTCACCGCCCCCGCCTTCCCCGGCCGCGCCCAGGCGCTGCCCGGGATCTCGCTGCTGCTCGGCGGCGCCGACCCGCGCGTCGGGGCCGAGGGCTACCAGCTCGACAGCACCGCGTCCGGGGTGACCATCCGGGCCGCGAAGCCCGCCGGCCTGTTCAACGGCGTGCAGACGCTGCGTCAGCTCCTGCCCGCCTCGCTCAGCGGGACGCTCACGGTCCCCGGCGGCCACATCCTCGACTACCCGCGCTACCCGTACCGCGGCGCGATGCTCGACGTGGCGCGGCACTTCCTGCCGGTCGCCGACGTGAAGAAGTACCTCGACGACATCGCGCTGTACAAGGTCAACAACCTGCACCTGCACCTCACCGACGACCAGGGCTGGCGGCTGCAGATCACCGGCTGGCCCAACCTGACCGCCAAGGGCGCGAGCACCGGCTCCGGCGGCGGGGCCGGCGGGTTCTACACGCAGGACCAGTACCGCGACATCGTCGCCTACGCGCAGAGCCGCCACATCACGGTCGTGCCGGAGATCGACATGCCGTCGCACTTCGGCGCGGCGCTGTCGTCGTACGCCGAGCTCAACTGCGACGGCGTCGCCGGGCCGGTCTACACCGGGCTCACGCCGGCGCCGCGGTCGGATCTGTGCGTCGACAAGCCGATCACGTACAAGTTCATCGGCGACGTGCTCGGCCAGCTCGCGGCGCTCACCCCGGGCAGCTACCTCGACGTCGGCGGCGACGAGATCCAGGACCTCGACGACGCGCAGTACACCGCGTTCATGGCGAAGATCGCGCCGATGGTGACCAAGCACGGCAAGAAGCTGCTGGGCTGGGCGGAGATGCTCACCGCGACCCCACCGAAGGGCGCGACCGGCGAGTTCTGGATCTACGACGGCACCCAGAACGAGGTCGGCGAAGCGAGCCAGAAGGGCGCGAAGCTGATCATGGCGCCGTGCGTCTACACCTACCTCGACATGAAGTACGCCCCCGGCGTCCCGGCCGACATCGGCCTGGAGTGGGCGGGCGACATCAGCGTCCAGGCCGCGTACGGCTGGGACCCGACCGCGGTGGTGCCCGGAGCGTTGAACTCGAACATCGACGGCGTCGAGGCTCCTTTGTGGACGGACACCGTGCGCAGCTTCGACGACGTGCGCTACCTGGCCTTCCCCCGGCTGCCCGCGATCGCCGAGATCGGCTGGTCGCCGCAGGCGAGCAAGGACTGGACGTCGTTCTCGTCCCGGCTGGCGGCGCAGGGACCGCGCTGGAAGGCGCTCGGCGTGAAGTACTACGCGGCCCCGGAAATCCCGTGGCCGAAGAACTGATCCGGCGGGAGAAGCCGACGATGGCGAACAAGGACGGGCGGCTCTGGGAGGCCTACTGGAAGGACCTCCCGGACCGCGCGGGCGCGGCCTTCTGGGACTGCGAGCCCGCCGACGGCGCGGCGGCGCACGCCGAGCTGTTCAAGGCCCACTTCGACCCGGCGCTCCCGCTGGTCGACCTCGGCTGCGGCAACGGCACCCAGACGAAGTACCTGGCCGGGCTGTACGACCGGGTCGTCGGCGTCGACATCGCCGAGGCGGCGCTGAACCGGGCGCGGGTCGAGAACGGCGGCGACAACGTCGCGTTCGAGCTGCTGGACGTGCTCGACGACGCGGCGGTGGCGGCGTTCCGTTCGCGGTACGGCGACGTGAACATCTACCTGTCGGGCGTGATCCACCAGCTGCCGGTCGACCGCCGGGTGGCGTGCGCGCGCAACCTGGCGGCGCTGGCCGGGGCGCGCGGGTGCGTGTTCAACCAGGAGCTGACGCCGGCGAGCTACACGTACATGCAGCAGCTGATCGCGGACCCCGCCAACGACCTGCCGAAGCTGGAGAGGGTGTCGATCTACTTCGGCATCGGCTTGCAGCCGGCGGCGGGCGAGGCCGAGCTGGAGACGGTGTACGAGGTAGCGGGCTTCACCGTCGTGGACGGCGGCGAACTGCTGCTGCGCACGACGGAGACGCTGGCCGACGGCTCGGGGCTGAACCTGCCGACCCACTACGTCATCGCCCGCAACTCCTGAGGGCACGGATAAGGGGCGGTCCCGAGTGCGGGACCGCCCCTCGTCCGTTTCCCGGTCGGGGCGGGAAAGTCAGTGCGCGGCGGCGAGCTTGGCCCGGTCCGTCTTGCCGTTCGCCGTGCGGGGCAGCTCCGCCACCAGGCTCACCTCGTCCACGATCATGTACTTCGGCAGGTGCGCCGCGCAGTGGGCCTTCATCCCCAGCAGCGTCACGCGCTCGCCCGGGCGTGCGACGATCGCCGCGCGCAGGCGGGCGTCGATGCCCGCTCCCGCCACCACCACCGCCACCTCCGCGACCGCCGGGTGGCGGGCCAGTGCCGTCTCGATCTCGCCCAGCTCGATGCGGTGGCCCCGGAGCTTCACCATCGCGTCGCGGCGGCCGGCGTACTCCAGCTCGCCCGCCGCGTCGTAGCGGCCGACGTCGCCCGTGTGGTAGCCGCCCAGCTGCGGTGGTGCTCCCCAGTACCCCAGCATCACCGTCGGGCCGTCGACGACGATCTCGCCGTCGGGGGACAGCGTCAGCATCGCACCCGAACACGCCCGCCCGATCGGCAGCGCACCGGTTCGCGAGAGATCCGCGGCCGTCACCTCGTAGCTGGTCACGACGTTCGTCTCGGTCGGCCCGTACCAGTTGAACAGCCGGACGCCCGGCCACGCGCGGCGCAGCGTCTGCACCCCCGCGATCGGGAACGGCTCCCCGGCGAACACGCACACCCGCAACGACGACGGCGCCGGCCGGTCGAGCAGGCCGCCGTGGCGCATCATCAGCAGCAGCGCCGACGGCACCGAGTACCAGACCGTGATCCCGCGGCCGTGCAGGAAGTCCGTCAGCTCGGCGGGCGAATACGCCAGGTCCGCGCCGGCCAGGTCCACCGACGCCCCCGCGAAGAACGCGCCGTACAGGTCGAACACCGACAGGTCGAAGTTGAACGGCGCGTGGTTGGCCAGCCGGTCGTCCGCGCGCAGCCCGGTCTCCGCCGCGGCCCACCCGACGAACGCGAGCGCGTTGCGGTGGCTGATCAGGACGCCCTTCGGCGCGCCCGTCGAGCCGGACGTGTACAGGATGTAGGCGGGCTCGTCCGGCCCGACGTGCTCGAGCGGCACCCGTCCATCCACATCGGACAGTGCGGCGAACGAGCTGAGCGGCGGCGGGTGCGCGCCCCAGTCGGCCACCGTGTCGGTGACGACCAGCGCGGGCGTGCAGCTCTCGGCGATGAGCCGCACCCGCGAAACGGGATTCGACGGCGCGACCGGCACGTACACCGCGCCCAGCCGCAGCGACGCCTGCATGAGCGCCACCACCTCGACGCTCTTCTCCGCCCAGATCAGCACCCGGTCGCCGCGGCGGACGCCGGCCGCGTGCAGCCCGGCGGCCTGCCGGCCGGCCAGCTCGTCGAGTTCGCGGTAGGTCAGGGTCGTCTCGCCGTCGTGCACCGCGGGCGCGTCCGGAGTGCGCTCGCGGGCGGCGAGGACCAGCTGGTGCAGCAGTTCCACCGTGCTCACATCCCCAGTTCCATCGCGACCAGCTGCCGTTGCACGTCGGAGGCGCCGGAGAAGATCGTGCCGCCGATCGCGTCCCGCAGCGCGGCTTCGATCCCCCGCTCGCGCAGGTAACCGCGGCTGCCGAACAGCTGGATGGCGTCGGTCGCGCTCGCCACCATCCCTTCGGACACCGCGAGCTTCGACAGCGCCGCGAACAGCGTCGCGTCTTCGCCCTCGTCCAGCGCCCAGCAGGCCCGGTACAGCAGCAGGCGGGCGCTTTCGGCCCGCAGCTTCATCTCGACGATCCGGTTGGACACCGACTGGAACTCGGCGAGCCGCTTGCCGAACTGACGGCGGCCGCGCACGTGCTCCAGGCAGCGTTCGATCAGCCGGTCCTGCACGCCCAGGTACAGCGCGAACAGGCAGGCCCGCTCCCAGCCCATCGAATGCTGGAAGATCGCCGAGCCCTGGCCCGGTTCGCCGAGCACGGCGTCCGCGGGCACGAAACAGCCGGTGAAGGTGACCTCGGCGGCCACGCAGCCTTCCATGCCGAGCTTGGCGAACGGCTCCCCGAAGGTGATCCCCGGCGAGTGGGCGTCGAGCGCGAAAGCCGTGATGCCCCAGTGGCCGGCCGCCGGGTCGGTGACCGCGTAGGTGACCAGGACGTCGGCGACGGGACCGTTGCTGACGAAGCTCTTGACGCCGTCGAGCACGAACCCGCCGTCGACCGGGGTGGCCGTGGTCCGCAGCGCGCCGACGTCGGAACCCGCTTCGGGCTCGGTCATCGCGTTGCCCGCGATCAGGTCACCGGCCGCGAGGCCGGGCAGGAGCCGGTCGCGCAGCGCGTCACCGGCGAAGTCGACGATCGGCATCGTGCAGGCGAACAGGTGCGCGGCGGCCCCGAAGACGAGGCCGGTGTCCGGGCAGCCGCGCCCGGCTGCTTCGAACACCCGCGCGGTGTCGAGCGCGGTGAGGCCGCCACCGCCGTGCGTCGCGGGCACGCTGGCGCCGAGGACGCCGAACTTGCCCAGCAGGGCCCACTTCTCGCGGCTGAACACGTACTCGGGTGCGGCCGGGAAGGCCGCCCGTGTGTCGGCCACCGTCCGGTCGTAGCGCTGCCGCTGGTCCGCGGTCCAGCCGAACTCCATCCGCCCACCTCCACCAGGGTTCGCGCCCGAGGCTAGCGGCGGGACGTCTGGCGAAATCCCAGAATGCGCGGTGCGAGCATGGCCAGGTGACCCGACACGTCGTGCTCTGCACCCTGCCCGGCTACGGGCACGTGACCCCCGTCCTGGACGTGCTCGGCGAGCTGGTCCGGCGCGGCCACCGGGTCACGGTCGCGACCGGCAGCGCCTTCGCCGACCGGATCGCCGCGACCGGCGCTCGTCCGCTCGGCTACCGGGAGCCGGGTGACGACCCGGGTTCCCACCGCCTCGCGGCCGCGCTGACCGGCGCGTCCAGCTGTCTCGCGCCGCTGGAGCCCGTGCGGAAGCTGCTGGCGGACGACCCGCCCGACGTGCTCGCCTTCGACTCGACCATGTGGATCGCGGGCCGCGTGCTCGCCCACGACGTCGCGTGTCCGACGGTCCAGCTCTCGGCGTGTTTCGCCTCCAACGAGCACTACTCGCTGCCCGCGCACGTGGCGCGCTACCCGGCTCCGGAGTCCACAGAGGACTCTTACGACTTCCTGGCCGATCTGAACGCCCTGCTGGCGGCCGAGGCACCGGGACAGACGGCGGAGCAGTTCCTCGACGACGGCCGCGACCACAAGCTGGTCCTGATCCCCCGCGACTTCCAGTACGCGGGCGGGACGTTCGACGACCGGCACACGTTCACCGGCCCGTGCTTCGGCCCGCAGCGGCCGCTGACGGGCTGGGAGCCGCCGTCGAACGGGAACCCGGTCCTGCTGGTGTCCTTGGGGACGTCGGCGTTCAACGACCAGCCGGGCTTCTTCCGCCAGTGCGCAAGCGCTTTCGCGGACCTGCCGTGGAACCTGGTGATGACCCTGGGCGGCGGCGTGGACCCGGCTTCGCTGGGCGAGCTGCCGCCGAATGTCGAGGCACGCCCATGGGTTCCGCACCCGGCGGTGCTGCGGCACGCGTCGGCGTTCGTGACGTCGGCGGGCATGGGCAGCGTGATGGAGGCGTTCTACTGCGGGACGCCGCTCGTCCTGGTGCCGATGCACGGCGAGCAGGAGGTCAACACCGAACGTGTGGTGGAGCTGGGCCTCGGCGTGCGCCTGCCCCGGGAGGACCTGACGCCGGAATCGATCCGCGACGCGGTCCTCGCGGTGGCAGCGGACGAAGGCATCGGCGCGCGCATGCGCGCCATGCGGGACCACACCCACGAAGGCGGCGGCGCGGTGGCGGCGGCCGACCGCATCCTCGCTCTCTGATCCCGGAAACACCGAAGGGGACCTCCCAGCGCGGGAGGTCCCCTTCGGCAAAGCCCGGAACTCAGCCGGAGTCGCGCTTCCCCATCAGGGAGAACGCCACCACCAGCGCCACCGCGACCCACGTCAGCAGCGTGCCGCCGCCGGTCAGCGGGCCCAGGTACGTCACCGAGTCCGTCTTGAGCTGGGCCGTGCTCAGCTGCTCCGCCGCCGACGCCGGGAAGTACGCGAGGATGTCGCGCTGGACCCACGTCGGCAGCAGCGCGCCGAGGATCGCCGGGGCGAAGATGAAGCCGATCGCGGTGGCGATCGCGCCCGCCGCGCTGCGCATCATCACGCCGAACGAAAGGGCCAGCAGCGCGAACGCCGCGAACTCCGCGCCCCAGCCGAGCAGGCTGCGCAGCACGCCCGGGCCGCCGAGGCCCAGCGTCGGGATGGCCGGGTTGATGCCGAGGACGAGCTGGCCGATGAAGAACGCCGCCGCCGCGAACAGGGTGCCGAGCACGAACGTCAGCAGCCCGACGACGATGGCCTTCGAGATCAGGACCCGCCCGCGGTGCGGGGTGATGGCCAGCGTGAGCCGCATCATCCCGGTCGAGTACTCACCGGACACGGCGAGCACGCCGAGCACCGAAATGAGGATCAGGCCGAGGTTCATCCCGACCATGGCGGTGCCCGCCGAGTCGAAGTCCGTCGTCTGCCCGGCCGGCAGGTTCTTGTAGTCCTGCTCGGTCAGGAAGCTGAACAGCACGGAGAACCCGACGCTGACGACCGCCGCGGCGATGACGACGAGCCAGGTCGAGCGGACCGACCTGAGCTTGGTCCACTCCGCGGCGAGCGTGTTGCCGATGCCGGGCGAGGTCTTCGTTTCCGGCAGCGAAGCCGTTGCGGTGGTCACGTTATTCAGTCCCTTCCGACGCGAGCGCCCGCACCGTCTCGAGTACCTTGTGCTCCTCCGGCGGCGCGCCGTTGTGCGAGCGGTACTGCACGCTGTCCTTGGTGAGGTCCATGAACGCGGCCTCGAGGCTCGCGCGGACCGGCGTCAGCTCGTGCAGCCCGAGGCGCCGCTCCAGCGCGAGGTCGCCGATCTCCGGCGAGTCCAGGCCGACGACGTTGAGCGAGCCGTCGTCCAGCTTCGTCACCTTGCCGCCGGCCCGTTCGAGAGCCTCGGCGAGCTCGGTGGCCTGCGGCGAAACCACGTGGACGTGGCTGCGCGCGCTGCGCTGGGTGAAGTCGGCGATCGGCATGTCGGCGATGAGCTCGCCCCGGCCGATCACGATGACGTGCGCGGCGGTCTCTTCCATCTCGTTCATCAGGTGGCTGGACACGAAGACCGTCCGCCCCTCGGCGGCGAGGTCCTGCATCAGGGTCCTGATCCAGTAGATGCCCTCGGGGTCGAGGCCGTTGACCGGCTCGTCGAACAGCAGCGTCGGCGGGTCGCCCAGCAGGGCGGTCGCGATGCCGAGCCGCTGGTACATGCCGAGGGAGAAGTTGCCGACCTTCTTGCCCGCGACGTCGGTGAGGCCGACGGTGTCGAGCACCTCGTCCACCCGCTTGCGCGGGATGCCGCCGGCCTGGGCCACCCACTGCAGGTGCCGGTACGCCGTGCGCGCGCCGTGGACGGCCTTCGCGTCGAGCAGCGCCCCGACCTCCCGCATCGGCGCGGGCAGGTCCCGGTAGGCCTTGCCGTTGACCGTGACCGAGCCGCCGCTGGGGGCGTCCAGGCCGAGGATCATCCGCATCGTGGTCGACTTGCCCGCCCCGTTGGGCCCGAGGAAACCGGTCACGACGCCGGGCTTGATCTCGAACGACAGGCCGTTGACGGCCGTCGTGTCCCCGTATCGCTTCGTCAGATCTCGTGCTGTGATCACGCGCCTGCTCCGTATCCGTTCCTGTGTGCCTGAGGACTAGTCAACCGGCAGCCACCGCCGTCGTGCTAGATCACAAGGTCGCTTGTCACCGCAACCAAAGTTGCAACCCCCGTTCGGGTGTGATCTTCCCAGTACCCTGGGCGACCGGCAACTCGGGAATGTCAACTTTCGATGGTCCGAAGACGACTTTCGAGGACTCACAACGCAGATCGCCGTGTGCTTGAATCGATCACAAGAGATTCGTCGTCCATCGTTCCAAGGAGTTTCCCATGGCCAAAGAACAAGGCGGCCGTCCGTTCGTTTCCCTCGTCATGGGGCTGATCCTCGTCGCGGGCGGGGTCGCCATCATCATCAACGCGGGCGAGCACACCATCGGCGTGATCGGCGGCGGCGTCACCATCGTCGTCGGCCTGCTGTTCTTCGTCCGCGGTGCGACGTCACGGAAAACGACGGCCGCGGGACGACGTCGATTCTTCATTTCCTGAATAGCCGATCCGGCGGACCGAAACGGCCGCCCTGGTGTCCCGTCGGGGGGTCACCAGGGCGGCCGCTTCTCGTTTCGGGCACGTCGTTTCAGGCTTCGTCGGGCCCGAGCGCCATCCGCACCAGGTCGTCGACGTCGAGGTCGCCCAGCTCGTCGTCCCCGGCATCGGCCGCCGGCGCCGGCGCGCGCCCGCTCAGCTTCAGCAGCGCGTCCAGCAGCCCCGCCTCGCGGAACCGGGCGACCGGGATGGCCGCCAGCGCCGCGCGGATCTCCCCGTCCTCGTCGCCTTCGGGCGCTTCGGAAGCGGTTTCCGGGAACAGCTCCTCGCCGACGTAGCCCGCCAGCGCCGCCGGGGTCGGGTAGTCGAAGATCAGCGTCGCCGGCAGGCGGATCCCGCTCGCCGCGCTGAGCCGGTTGCGCAGTTCCACCGCGGTCAGCGAGTCGAACCCCAGCTCCTTGAACACCCGCTGCGGGTCGACGGTTTCGGTACCGCCGTAACCCAGCACCGCGCCCACCTGCGCGCACACCAGCTCCACCAGCGCTTGCCGCCGGTCCTCGCCGGACGTCCCCGCCAGCCGGTGCCGCAGGTCGACGTCCGTCGCGCCCGCGGCGGCCGTGCGCCGCCGGACGGCGGTCCGGACCACTCCGCGCAGCTGCTCGGGGACGTCCCCCGCGCCCAGCACGCGCGAGTCGACCAGCATCGGCACGAGCACCGCGTCGGGCGCGCCCAGGCCCGCGTCGAACAGCGCGAGGCCCTGGTCCGCCGGCAGCGGCGGCAGCCCGGACCGCGCCATGCGCCGCACGTCGGCCTCGGACAGGCTCGCCGTCATGCCGCCGGTCGGCAGCCACGGACCCCAGGCCAGGGCCAGCGCGGGCAGCCCGGCCGACCGCCGGTGCCGGGCGAGCCCGTCCAGGAAAGCGTTTGCGGCGGCGTAGTTGCCCTGCCCGGGCGCCCCGAGCACGCCCGCCGCCGACGAGAACAGGACGAACGCGGACAGATCGAGGTCCCGCGTCAGCTCGTCCAGGTTCGCCGCCGCGGAAACCTTCGGCCGCAGCACGGCGTCCAGCCGCTCCGGGGTGAGCGCTTCGACGAGCCCGTCGTCGAGCACCCCGGCCGCGTGCACCACGGCGGTCAGCGGGTGTTGTCCGGGCACCTCAGCCAGCACCTTCGCCAGCGCGTCGCGGTCCGCCGCGTCGCACGCGACGACCGAAGCTTCCGCTCCCAGCGAGGACAGCTCGGCTCGCAGTTCTTCGACCCCCTCGGCCGCCGGGCCCCGACGGCTCGCCAGCAGCAGGTGCCGGACGCCGGACCCCGCGAGGTGCCGGGCCAGCAGGCGCCCGAGGCCGCCGGTGCCGCCGGTGATCAGCACGGTGCCTTCCGGGTCGAGCGGCGCGGGCACGGTCAGCACGACTTTGCCCACGTGCTTGGCCTGGCTGACGTGCCGGAACGCGGCGGGCGCGCGCCGGACGTCCCAGGTGGTGACCGGCAGCGGCGCCAGCACCCCCGCGTCGAACCACTCCAGCAGCCGGTCGAACAGCTCGCGGATCCGGTCGTACCCGGCCTCGACCAGGTCGAACGCCTGGTACCGGACGCCCGGGTGGTCGGCCGCGACGAGGTCGGCGTCGCGCACGTCGGTCTTGCCCATCTCCAGGAACCGGCCACCTCGCGGCAGCAGCCGCAGTGACGCGTCCACGAAGTCGCCGGCGAGCGAGTCGAGCACGACGTCGACGCCGCGTCCGCCGGTCGCCGCGCGGAACTCGGCTTCGAAGTCGAGCGTCCGCGACGACGCGATGTGGTCGTCCGCCAGGCCGGAAGCCCGCAGCGTGTCCCACTTGCCGGTGCTCGCGGTGCCGTAGACCTCGGCGCCGAGCAGCCGCGCGAGCTGCACCGCGGCCATGCCGACGCCGCCCGCCGCCGCGTGCACCAGGACGGTCTCGCCGGGCCGCAGGTCACCCAGATCGGTCAGGGCGTAGAGCGCGGTCAGGAACACCACCGGCACCGAAGCGCCTTGCGCGAACGACATCCCGGCGGGCAGCCGGGCGAGCATCCGCTCGTCGACCTCGGCCACCGGTCCGAACGCGCCCCCGAACATGCCCATGACGCGGTCGCCCGGTGCGAACCGGGTGACGCCTTCGCCGACGGCCGTGACGACTCCGGCGCCCTCCAGCCCCGGAGAGGTGGCCGGGCCCGGGTACATCCCGAGCGTGTTGAGCACGTCCCGGAAGTTCACGCCGGCGGCGCGCACCGAGATCCGCACCGCGCCCGGCGCGACCGGCTCGGCGAACTCGGGGCAGGGCACGACGGTCAGCCCGTCGAGCGTGCCGCGGTCGGCGATGTCGAGCCGCCAGTCCCCGGCGGGGACGGTGAGCGCGTCGGTCTCCTTCGCCAGCCGCGCCACCCGGACCACGCCCGAACGGACCGCGACCTGGTTCTCCCCCGCGGCCAAGGCCTCGGCGACTTCCGCGGAGCCGTCGGAGTCGACCAGGGCGAACCGGCCCGGGTGCTCCGACTGCGCCGAGCGCACCAGGCCCCAGACCGCGGCGAGCGCGGGATCGGGCCGTCCGTCGCCGTCTTCGGTGACGACCGCGCCGGAAGTCAGCAGCGCGAGCTTCGCCGCGGCGAAGCGATCCTCCGCGAGCCACGTTTGGACGAGAGCCAGTGCATCGTGCGTCGCCTCCCGCACCGGCCGCGTCGCGAAGGGCAGCACGACGACGTCCGGGACGTCGGTGACTTCGGCGAGCGAATCGACGATCGCCCACGACGGGTTCACCGCGTCGCCGTCGTGGACGGGCCAGGTGAGCCGGTACAGCGCGTCCGGCCGGGCCGCGAGCTGGTCCGGCGAGAACTCCCGCAGGACCAGGGAATCCACGGTCGCGACGGCGTGCCCGGCGGAGTCGGCGATCGCGATCGCCAGCGATTCCGCGCCGGTCTTGGTGAGCCGCACCCGCAGGCCGCGCGCACCCTCGGCGTGCAGGGAAACGCCGCGCCAGGAGAACGGCAACCGCCCGTTCGGGGCGGGCGCGAACGGCAGGAACGCCGCCGCGTGCAGCACCGCGTCGAGCAGTGCGGGGTGCAGGCCGAACGCCCCTTCGGCATCCTCGGGCAACTCGACCTCGGCGTAGACGTCCTCGCCGTGCCGCCAGGCTCGCCGCAGGCCCTGGAACACGGGCCCGTAGCCGAACCCGCTCTCCGCGAGCCGGTCGTAGAGTCCCTCCGTATCAAGGGTTTCCGCGCCCGGCGGCGGCCACTCGGCGAGGCCTTCGCCGCGCGCGGGAAGCCCCGGCGTCAGCACGCCGCTCGCGTGCAGCGTCCACGGGCTGCCGGGAGCCGCGTCCTCGGGACACGAGTGGATGGTCAGCGGGCAGGCCCCCGACTCGTCCGGCGCGCCGGTCAGGACCTGGAGCCGGACGCCCCCGGTCGCGGGCAGCACCAGCGGCGCCCCGAGCGTCAGCTCCTCGAGCTGCGTGCGGCCGGCGCGGTCACCCGCGTCGACGGCGAGCTCGACGAACGCCGTCCCGGGGAACAGCACCGAACCGCCGATGCCGTGGTCGGCGAGCCACGGGTGCGTCCGCAGGGAAAGCCGTCCGGTGCCGAGGAAGCCGGCGGCCCCGGCCAGCTCGGCGGTCGCGCCGAGGAACGGATGGGGGGTGGCCGCGAGTCCCGCCGTCGCGACGTCACCGGCGCGTCCGGGCGTCCCGGGCCAGAACCGCCGGCGCTGGAAGGGGTAAGTGGGCAGCTCGACCCGGCCGCGGCCGGGGTGCAGCGCGGCCCAGTCCGGGGAGAACCCGTGGGCATGGGCCTCGGCCACCGCGGTCAGCAGGGTCTCGACGTCCGGCCGCTTCCGGCGCTGGGTCGCCGTCACGAACACGGTGTCCTCGACGCAGTCGCCGACCATGGCCGAGAGCACGGCGTCCGGGCCGACCTCGACGAACCGGGTGACACCGCGGGACGCGAGCAGGCTGACGCCATCGGCGAACCGGACCGCGTCGCGCACGTGCCGGACCCAGTGCTCCGGCCCGGTGGCGGTGACGAGCCGGCCGGTGAGGTTCGAGACCAGGCCGATCTTCGGGTCCCGATAGGACAGACCGGCGGCGACCTCGCCGAACCGCGCGAGCATCGGGTCCATCAACGGGGAGTGGAACGCGTGGCTGGTGCGCAGCCGCTTGGTCTCCCGGCCCAGCCGCGTGAAGTGCGCGGCGATGCCGAGAACGTCGTCCTCCACACCGGACACGACGACCGACGCGGGCCCGTTGACGGCGGCGATCCCCGTCGACGCGGTGAGCAGCGGCTGGACCTCGTCCTCGGTCGCCCGCACCGCCACCATGGCGCCGGTCGCGGGCAGTTCCTGCATGAGCCGGCCGCGCGCGGCGACCAGGGTGCAGGCGTCGGCCAAGGTCAGCACGCCCGCCACGTGCGCGGCCGCCAGCTCGCCGATCGAGTGGCCCATGACGAAGTCCGGCGTCAGCCCCCACGACTCCAGCAGGCGGAACAACGCGACCTCGAACGCGAACAGCGCGGGCTGGGTGAACCGGGTCTGGTCGAGCCGCTCGCCGCCCTCGGCGATCACTTCGCGCAAGGGGAGGTCGAACCGCGCGCAGGCCGCGTCGAAGGCGTCGGCGAAGACCGGGAACTCCGCGCACAGCGCGAGCCCCATGCCCGCGCGCTGGGCGCCCTGGCCGGTGAACAGGAACGCGGAGCGGCCCTCGTCGGCGACGCGGCCGCGCACGACGCCGGGGCCTTCCCCGCCCTCGGCCAGCAGCCGCAGGTTCCGCAGCGCGGAATCCCGGTCGGGCGCGAACACCACCGCACGGTGGTCGAACGCCGTGCGGGCGGCCAGGGCGGAACCGATGGCGTCGAAGTCTTCGCCTACCAGGGGAAGCAGCGCGGCGGCCTGCGCCGGCAACGCCGCCTCGGTGTGGCCGGAGAGCGGCCACAGCGGCACGGCCGATTTGTCCACAGTGGACGCGCTGGTGACCGGCGCTTCCTCCAGGACGACGTGCGCGTTGGTCCCGCTGAAGCCGAACGCCGACACGGCGGCCCGGCGCGGGCGGCCGTCGGCGGGCCAGGCGACCGGCTCGGTCAGCAGCCGGACGTCCCCGGCGGCCCAGTCGACCCGCTCCGACGGGACGTCGGCGTGCAGCGTGCGCGGCAGCACCTCGTGGTCGAGCGAGAGCACCATCTTGAGCACCCCGGCGACCCCGGCGGCGGCCTGGGTGTGCCCGAGGTTCGACTTGATCGCGCCGAGCCACAGGGGACGCTCGCGGTCCTGCCCGTAGGTGGCGAGCAGCGCCTGGGCCTCGATCGGGTCACCGAGCCGCGTGCCGGTGCCGTGCGCTTCGACGGCGTCCACATCGGACGGTGCGAGTCCGGCGTCGGCGAGCGCGGCGAGGATGACGCGTTGCTGCGAAGGGCCGTTCGGCGCGGTGAGCCCGTTGCTCGAGCCGTCCTGGTTCACCGCCGACCCGCGCAGCACCGCCAGCACGCGACGGCCGTTGCGCCGGGCGTCGGAAAGCCGTTCCAACAGCAGGATCCCGGCGCCCTCCGACCAGCCGGTGCCGTCGGCGGCGTCGCCGAAGGCTTTGCAGCGGCCGTCCTCGGCCAGCCCGCGGTGCCGGCTGAACTCGACGAACCCGGCGGGCGTGGACATCACGGTGACGCCGCCGGCCAGCGCCAGCGAGCACTCGCCGGACCGCAGTGACTGCGCCGCGAGGTGCAGCGCGACCAGCGAAGACGAGCACGCCGTGTCGACGGTGACGGCCGGGCCTTCGAGCCCGAAGGTGTAGGAGACGCGGCCGGACAGCACGCTGGCCGCGTTGCCGGTGCCGAGGTGCCCGGCGACGTCGTCCGCCGAATCCCGCAGCAGCGACGAGTAGTCCTGGCCGTTGGTCCCGGCGAAGACGCCGGTGCGGCTGCCGCGCAGCGCCGAAGGGTCGATCCCGGCGCGTTCGAAGGCTTCCCAGGACGTTTCCAGCAGCAGCCGCTGCTGCGGGTCCATAGCGACGGCTTCGCGTGGCGAAACCTCGAAGAACTCCGGGTCGAACCCGGCCGCGTCGTCGAGGAAGCCGCCTTCGCGCGTGTAGCAGGTGCCGGGGTGGTCGGGGTCCGGGTGGTAGAGCGTGTCGAGGTCCCAGCCGCGGTCGCCGGGGAACGGCGATATGACGTCCCGCCCGGCTTCGAGGAGTTCCCACAGCTGTTCGGGCGTGCGAACCCCGCCGGGAAAACGGCAGCTCATCGCCACGATCGCGATCGGCTCGTCGCTCGGCCGGGCCGTCGGCTCGGCGGGCGTGAGAGCGGACGCGCCGAGCAGGTGCTCGGCCAGCGCGCGCGGCGTGGGGTGGTCGAACACCAGTGTCGAGGGCAGGGTCAGGCCGGTCTCGCGGCCGAGGGCGTTGCGCAGCTCGACCGCGGTCAGCGAATCGAAACCGAGGTCGGCGAACGGCCGGTCCGCGCGCACGGACGCCGCCGAGTGGCCGAGTACCGCGGCCACCTGGGCGCGGACCAGGTCGAGGGCGGCGGCGGGATCGCCGGTGAGCCGCGTGGCCGGGGCGGGTGGTTCCCCGGCCAGGCCGCCGAGCAGCGGCCGGGTGGTGTCCAGGTCGCCGACGGTGAAGTCGATCGGCACGACCAGCGCGTCGGGACCGGCCAGGGCGCGGTCGAACAGGCGCAGCGCGTCGCGGGCCGGCAGCGGCCGGACGCCGCCCTGGCGCATGCGGGCGACGTCGGCGTCGGTGAGCTGCCCGGTCATCCCGCCGTCTGGCACCCAGGGCCCCCAGGCCAGCGACACCGCGGGCAGGCCCTGCGCGCGGCGGTGCGCGGCGAGCGCGTCGAGGAAGGTGTTGGCCGCCGCGTAGTTGCCCTGCCCGGCGCCGCCGAGCACCCCGGCGGCCGAGGAGAACAGCACGAAGGCGGACAGGCCTTCGGTGAGTTCGTGCAGGTGCCAGGCCGCGTCGAGCTTGGGCCGCAGCACGGCGTCGAGCCGCTCGGGCGTCAGCGAGGCGACGACGCCGTCGTCGAGCACCCCGGCGGCGTGCACCACCGCGTCGAGCGGGCCGACCTCGCCGAGCAACTCCGCGAGGGCTTCCCGGTCGGCGACATCACAGGCGGCGAGGACGACGTCGGCGCCTTCCGCCGCCAGCTCGGCCTGAAGTTCCTGTGCGCCAGGTGAATCCGGTCCCCGACGGCTGGCGAGGACGAGCCGGCGCACGTCGTGCTCGCGCACCAGGTGCCGGGCGAGTTCGCCGCCGAGCGAACCGGCGCCACCGGTGATGAGCACGGTCCCTTCGAGACGGCCGACTTCGTCCGAAGTGGACTCGACGAGCCGCGGAACGGTGACTTCGCCGTCGGCGTAAGTGGCTTCCGGCTCCTCGACGGCGAACGCGGCGGGCAGTTCGGCGGCGTCGGCCAGGACGAACCGGCCGGGGTGTTCGGCCTGCGCGGAGCGGACCAGTCCCCGCACCGCGGCACCGGCGAGCCCCCGGGTGACGAAGACGAGCTTGGAGTTCGCGTAACGGTCGTCGGTCAGCCAGGTCTGCAGCACTTCCAGCGCTTCTCGCGCCAAGCGGTGGGCGGCTTCGACGACGTCGCCTTCGGCCTCGCACCGGAAGTAGACCACCGGCGGGACGTCGGAGCCCAAGGCGTGCCAGTCGACGGCCGAGCTGGTGGCGGTCGCCGGGACCTGCTCGACGCGGTACAGGGCACCGGCCGGCTTGACGGCCCGCTGCCCGTCCAGCCAGTAGCGCTCCCGCTGGAAGGCGTACGTCGGCAGGTCGACGACCTGCGCGCCCCGACCGGCGAACACCGCGGCCCAGTCCGGGCTGAACCCGGCGATGTGCATCCGTCCGACGGCTTCGGTGAAGGTGCGCACCTCGTCCCGGTCCCGGCGCAGCACCGGCACCACGACCGCGCCCGGTACGCAGTCCCCGGCCATCGCGGCGGCCGCGCCGCCGGGTCCGGGTGTCACGAACCGGGTCACGCGGTTGTCGGCGAGCCAGCGCATCCCGTCGTGGAACCGGACGGTGGCGCGGACGTGGTCGACCCAGTACGCGGCGGACGCGACGTCCGACGGCTCGCCGGTCACGTTGGACACGACGGGAATCTTCGGCGCCGCATAGGAAACGGTCTCGGCGACCGCGCGGAACGCGTCCAGGATCGGGTCCATGTGCGGCGAGTGGAAGGCGTGGCTGACCCGCAGCCGCTTAGACCCGGCGAACCGCGCGGCGATCTCCTCGACGGCGTCGACGTCACCGGAGACGACCACGGCCTCGGGCCCGTTGACCGCCGCGAGGGCGACCCGCTCGCCCAGCAGCGGCCGGACCTCGTCCTCGGTGGCCCGCAGGGCGGCCATCGCGCCCGCCTCGGGCACCGACTGCATGAGCCGCGCCCGCGCGGCGACCAGGCGGCACGCGTCGGCCAGCGAGAACACCCCGGCGACGTGCGCCGCGGCCAGCTCACCGATCGAGTGCCCCATGACGAAGTCCGGGGTCAGACCCCACGACTCCAGCAGGCGGAAGAGCGCGACCTCCACGGCGAACAGGGCAGGCTGGGTCACCTCGGTGCGGTCCAGGTCACCGCCCTCGAAGATCAGCTCGCGCAGTCCGGCGAAGCCCGCGCAGACCTCGTCGAAGGCTTCGGCGAAGACGGGGAAGGCCGCGTACAGCTCACGGCCCATGCCCGGCTGCTGCGCTCCCTGGCCGGCGAACACGAAAGCCGTCTTGCCCGGCGTGGTTTCGCCGACGAACGCCAGCTCGGTGAGCCCCTGCTTCAGTTCCTCGGCGGTCTCCGCCAGCACGACGGCCCGGTGCTCGAACGCCGCGCGTGTGGTGGCCAGCGAATAGGCGATGTCGACCGGCCGGTGTCCGTCCACCTGCGACAGAAGCCGGGCGGCCTGCTCACGCAAGGCTTCCGGGCTCTTCGCCGACAACACCGCGGGGACCAGCCCGGCAGGGCCTCCGGGTTCAGCGGGTTCGAGTGCGGGTGCCTGCTCGATGATCGTGTGCGCGTTGGTGCCGCTCACGCCGAACGACGAGACCCCGGCGCGACGCGGCCGCTCGCCCGCCGGCCACGCGACGGGCTCCTGCAGCAGCTCGACCGCGCCCGCGTCCCAGTCCACTTTGGACGACGGATTTTCGGCGTGCAGGGTGCGCGGCAGCAGCTCGTTGCGCAGCGCCATGACCATCTTGATCACGCCGCCGACGCCGGCCGCAGCCTGCGTGTGGCCGAAGTTCGACTTCGCGGAGCCCAGCCACAGCGGCGCCCCACCGGCGCGTTCGCGGCCGTACGTCGCCAGCAGCGCCTGCGCCTCGATCGGGTCGCCCAGCGTGGTCCCGGTGCCGTGGCCCTCGACGACGTCGACGTCCGCGGCGGACAGCCCGGCGTCGGCGAGCGCGGCGCGGATGACGCGCTGCTGCGAAGGCCCGTTCGGCGCGGTGAGCCCGCTGCTCGCGCCGTCGGAGTTGACGGCCGATCCGCGCACCACCGCGAGCACCGGATGGCCGTTGCGCCGGGCGTCGGAAAGCCGTTCCAGCAACAGGAACCCGGCACCCTCGCCCCAGCCCGTGCCGTCGGCGGCGTCGGCGTAGGAGCGGCACCGGCCGTCCGGTGAGAGGCCGCGCTGCCGGCTGAACCCGATGAACGTCACCGGCGTCGACATCACCGCGACGCCACCGGCCAGCGCCAGCGAGCAGTCGCCGCGCCGCAGCGCCTGCGCGGCCCAGTGCAGCGCCACGAGCGACGACGAGCACGCGGTGTCGACGGTGACCGCCGGGCCCTCGAGCCCGAAGGTGTAGGCCACCCGGCCGGAGGCGATGCTCGCGGCACTTCCGTTGCCCACATAGCCTTCGAGGCTCGCGGGCAGGTCGGTCAAGCGCGTCGCGTAGTCGTTGTACATCACCCCGGCGAACACGCCGGTGCTGCTGCCGCGCAGCGACGCCGGGTCGATCCCCCCGCGTTCGAAGGCCTCCCAGGCCGTTTCGAGCAGGAGCCGCTGCTGCGGATCGATCGTCTGCGCCTCGCGCGGGGAGATGCCGAAGAACTCCGGGTCGAACTCGTCCGCGTCGTGCAGGAAGCCGCCTTGACGCGTGTAGCACGTCCCGGCGCGGTCCGGGTCGGGGTCGTAGAGCGCGTCGAGGTCCCAGCCGCGGTTGACGGGGAATCCCGAGATCGCGTCGCGGCCCGAGGCCACGACGTCCCAGAGGTCCTCCGGCGAGCGGACGCCGCCGGGGAACCGGCAGCTCATCCCCACGATCGCGATCGGCTCGTGCTCCCGGTCCTCGGCGTCACGCAGCCGCTCGCGCGTCCGGTACAGGTCCGCGGTGACCTTCTTGAGGTACCCGCGCAGCTTGTCGTCGTCGCTCATGCCCGCTCTCCATGGGTGGCTCGCACGGCGCGTTCGAGCACGTCCGCCGCCCGTTTCGCGCCCCCGGACGCCTTGATGGCCGCCCGCATCCGCGCGACCTCGGCCGCCACGGCGGCGTCGGCGGCGACGGCCAGGACGGCGTCGCGCACGTCGTCCCCGGTCACGTCGTCGAGCAGCGCGCGGCCCAGCCCCAGCCGCTCGACCTGCCGCGCGGTCACCCGCGCCTCCGGGCGCTGCGGCACGGCGACCACGGGGACGCCGTGGCCGAACGCGTCCATCAGGGAGCCCGTCCCGGCCTGGCAGACGACGACGTCGGTGTGCGGGAGGACCGCGCGGTGGTCGAGCCAGGAGTGCAGCTCGACGTTGTCGGGCATGGCCGCCGCGACGTCGTCGCCGACGTGCCCGGCGGTGGTCATCACGACCCGCCAGCCGGTGCCCGCGAACGCCTGCCCGCACGCGGTGAAGAACCCCGGGTTGCTGTTGGACGAGGTGCCCAGCGACACCAGCACGACGGGGACGTCCGCGCCGGGCGCGGCCCAGCTGTCCGCGGCCGCACCGTCGTCGCCGGTCGGGCCGACGAAGACGAACTCGTCGCCGAAGCACTCCGGGCGGAACTGGAAGGCGCGGGGCACGAACACGAGGTTCGCCACGACTTCCCCGCCCCCGGGCGGGAAGTCCGGCGGGGTGTCCAGGCCGAGCTTCCCGAGCAGCGCCGTGACGCGCTCGCCGCAGGCCGCCAGCGCGGGGTGCGCGGGATCCAGCGGCGGGCCTTCGAGCTCGGTTTCGCTGCCGTTGAGGGGAACCTCGTCGTTGCCGCCGAACCCGGCGAACAGCCGGACGACGCCACAGCCGGCGCGCCGCGCGACCAGCCCGCCGACGTCGGTGCTCAGCACGTCTTCGACGACGAGGTCGACCGGGCGGTCCGCGAACTCCGGCCACGCGGTGGCGAGCGGGGCGTAGGCCTCGTCGAGGTAGTGCGCGAGGACCTCGGCGAGGTCGCCGGCGGTGTGGACGTCCGGCATCGACTCCGGGAAGGCGGACGGGTAGGGGACCACTCTCGCGCCGGTCTCCGCGACCACGCCGGCGAAGCGTTCGGCGACGACGTACGTCACGTCGTGCCCGCGCGAAAGCAGCTCGCGCACGACCGGCAGCGTCGGCCGGATGTGCCCGAAGCCCGGAAAACCGAAGAAGGCGACATGCCCGCCGGAGACGTCCACGCCGGTCACCCTAGGTCGGCCGGGAGCGCCCACCGGGTCGTGCACAGGGAATCCAATGAATCGCCTAGTGTCCCCCCGGCGCCGCCGCAAAGACCAGCATTCCTCCTAGTTTCTCCTCGCTACAAATAGGGATGTCCCGTCCGCCGGCCACGCGAGGTGAAAATCCATGGAGCGTCACACTGGAACCGGCTTGCTCCGCAAACCGGACGTGACGTTGCCACACCGGCTCGCCAGGTCCGCCGCCGCCACCGACGGCGTCGCGACGCCGAACGCCGTGGTGGCCAAGTGGATCGAGGACCGCAACCTCGCGCACCGGCACGAGGTGAAGCGGATCGAGTTCGGCGAGCTCCGGCAGTGGGGTTTCGACGCCGGATCCGGGAACCTGCGGCACGAAAGCGGACGCTTCTTCGGTGTCGAGGGGCTGGCGGTCGACACCGACCACGGCCCGGTCACGCACTGGTCGCAGCCGATCATCAACCAGCCGGAAATCGGTATCCTGGGCATCCTCGTCAAGGAGATCGACGGCGTCCTGCACTGCCTGATGCAGGCGAAGTCCGAGCCGGGCAACGTCAACGGCGTCCAGGTCTCGCCGACGGTCCAGGCGACCAAGAGCAACTACACGCGCGTGCACGGCGGCCGGCCGGTCCCCTACCTGGACCACTTCCGCGACCCGGACCCGGAAACCGTGCTGGCCGACGTCCTGCAGTCCGAGCAGGGCTCCTGGTTCTACCGCAAGCGCAACCGGAACATGATCGTCGAGGCCGCGGAGTTCGCCGGCGAGGACGACCTGCCCGACGACTTCCGCTGGCTCACCCTCGGCCAGCTGCACGAGCTGCTCAAGCAGGACAACCTGGTCAACATGGACGCCCGCACGGTGCTGTCCTGCATGCCCGCCGGGCTCGAGGGCCACGAGGCCGACGCCGTGAGCGACCTCGCCGCGGCGGTCGCGCGATCGTCGGCCCAGCCCACCGGCAGCCTGCACACCCGCACCGAGGTGCTCAGCTGGATCACCTCGCGCCAGGCCCAGCACGTCGTGCGCACCAGCCCGCTCCCCCTCGGCGAGGTCGCGAACTGGGTGCGGACCCCGGCCGAGATCTCGCACGAGCTCGGCCTGTTCTTCAGCATCATCGCCGTCGACATCACCACGAACGGACGCGAAGTCGCGCAGTGGACGCAGCCGCTGGTCCGGCCGCACGGCGCGGGTGTGGTGGCCCTGCTGGTGAAACGCGTCGACGGGGTGCTGCACGCGCTGCTCAACGCGCGGGTCGAACCCGGCTACCTCGACGTGGTCGAGCTCGCGCCGACCGTGCAGTGCACCCCCGACAACTACGTGCTCACCCCGCCCGCGGACCGGCCGCCGTTCCTCGACATGGTGCTGGGCAGACGCGACGACCAAGTGCTGTTCTCCGCCCAGCTTTCCGAAGAGGGCGGCCGGTTCCACCACGCGTACAGCGACTACCAGATCATCGAGGTGCCCGCGGACTTCCCGGACGCCGGGCTCGCCGACTTCCGGTGGCTCACCCTGAACCAGCTCAACGAGCTGCTGCGGCACAGCCACTACGTCAACGTGCAGGCCCGCAGCCTGATCGCGTGCCTGCGGGGGCTGCGGTGAGCCGGGCCCTGCGGCTCGGCGCGCTGGGCTGCTCGTCGATCGCCGCGCGGCGCACGCTGCCCGCCGCGGCCGCCGTCGGCGAGCTGGCGCTGACCGCCGTCGCGGCCCGCTCGCCGGAGAAGGCCGCGGAGTTCGCCGGCCGCTTCCACACCGCCGCCATGACCTACGACGAGCTGCTGGACAGCGGCGACGTCGACGCGGTGTACGTCTCCCTGCCGACCAGCCTGCACCACGAGTGGACCAGGAAGGCCTTGCTGGCCGGGAAGCACGTGCTGTGCGAGAAGCCGCTCACGCTCAACCTCGAGCAGGCCGTGGATCTCGCCGAGCTGGCCACGAAGCAGAACCTGGTGCTGCGCGAGAACTTCACGTTCATCCACCACCCCCAGCACACGCGGGTGCGCGACCTGCTCGACGCCGGCCGCCTCGGCGAGCTCCGGACGTTCACCGCGTCGTTCGGGATCCCGCCGCTGCCCGCCGACGACATCCGCTACCAGCCGTCGCTCGGCGGCGGCGCCCTGCTCGACGTCGGGGTGTACCCGCTGCGCGCGGCGCTTTTCCTGCTGGGCCCCGATCTCCGGGTCACCGGCGCCACCCTGCGGTTCGACGAAGGCGGCGTGGACGTCGCCGGGCACGCGCTGCTGACGTCGGCGAGCGGGGTCACCGCGTCCCTCGACTTCGGTTTCCAGCACAGCTACCGCTCGCGGTACGAGCTGTGGGGCAGCGCCGCGTCGCTGTCGCTGGATCGGGCGTTCACCCCGCCGCCGGGGCGGCAACCGGTGCTGCGCATCGAAGAACAGGACCACGTCGAGGAGCTCTGGCTGCCCCCGGCGCACCAGTTCGAGCTGTCGCTGCGCTCGTTCGCCGTCGCCGCGCTGGCCGGGCGGGACGAGTCCGAAGCGGCTTGGCTCTCCTCTTCCGTGGACACCGCGCGGCTCGCGGACGAAGTGTTCTCGAACGCGGCCGGAGTGTCCGACGAGCGGACGGTGACCCGCTGATGGAGATCATCGGAAACGGCTTCATCGCGCACCACACCCGGCAGCACTTCGGCGACCGGTACCCGGACGTCACGCTCATCGCGGCGGGCGTGTCGACCGTGCTCGTCAACGACGTGTCGGCGTTCCAGCGCGAGTCCACCCTCGTCTACGACGTCGTCAACCGCTGCCGGGCCGACGGGCGCACGGTGATCTTCCTGTCGACCGCCTCGACCGGCATGTACGGCGCCGACCAGTCGGTCGGCAGCGAGGGCGGCGCGGTCTTCCCGCTCACGCCCTACGGCCGCCACAAGCTGTGCCTCGAACACGTCTGCGCGCTGTCGGGCGCGCGGTGGCTCGTCCTGCGGCTGTCGCACATCGTCGGGCCGGGACAGTCGTCGCACCAGCTGCTGCCGTCCCTGACCCGCCAGCTGCTCTCGGGTGAGGTCACGCTGCACTCCGGGGTCTCCCGCGACCTGCTCGACGTCGGCGACATGATGCTGATGATCGACTCGCTGCTCGGCCAGGGCATCCGGGACGAGGTCGTCAACGTGGCGTCCGGGCGGTCGGAAGCCATCGAGGACATCGTCGACGGCCTGGAGGAACGCCTCGGCACGCGCGCCGAGCGCAAGCTGGTCGAGATGCCGGCCAAGCGCGGCGACGTGCGGATCGAGAAGCTGCGCGCGCTGGTCACCGGGTTCGACGACTTCGGCATCGGCCCCGGCTACCTGAAGTCGTTGCTGGACCGCAACATCGACGAGCTGGCCGAGAGCGCCCGCCGGCACCTCAAGGCCACGGCCGGCGTCTGACGCTCTCCCGTCCCCTGTGGACGGTCACTTCTCTTCTTCGTTTATGCGGCACGACGTCCGGCGCACCGTACTGGGGGCTGGGCGCACCGGACGTCGTACCTCGCAGGCGGGAGGGGGGAGTGCTCCCGCCGGGTCTTCAGCCGCTACGGCGGCGTGGCATCGATCATCGGTTTCCCCTCCCCTGCGCGCGCGCCGCCCGCGCGGCGCGCTCCCGTGATCAGCTAACCGGTCCAGGCCGTGGTACGGCTAGCGGAAAAGGTCGCTGCCGCTGACAACCTAAGTTGATCGTCTCCGATGAGTAGTCCACGAATGGAGTAGAAAGCATCTTCCGAATTGCGATTCCCGGTGTTCGGGGTGGACACCGACGCATTGCTCCGAATGCCGAGCCTGTACGCGAGGGCAGGCTCGGCGGCCGCTCGTACCCCACCTGACCAGGTGGTCTTGACCATTCCGGCACGGCGTACCTAGCGTTCGGCGACCCCACCCCCGCGGACACGTGTCGCCGCCACGCACGTCGCCGCCCTCTCCGAGGAGGCGCCATGTTGTCCAGGCGTACCTTCGTCACCGCCGGTCTCGCGGCCGCGGTGACCAGCGCGCCGTTGTGGTCCGCCGCCACCGCGCCGAAAGCGCGGGCCGCGGCGGCACTGCCGTTGACGCTGAAGAACAATTCCGGCAACGGAACCGTCTACGCCTACGTCAGCGGTGCGGACACCTCCGGCTGGCCCGGCTTCGTGACGGCCGACGGCCAGTTCCACCGCCTGACCAACCCGTCCTCGCCGGTGACGCCGATCCCGGACTACGCCATCCCGCTGGGCGGCTCGGGCTCCCAGGTCACGGTGACGCTGCACGACTACATCATCGGCGGCCGGGTGTGGTTCTCGGCGGACAAGAAGATCCAGTTCTTCGTCAACCCGGGACCCGGGCTCGTCCAGCCCGGCTTCACCAGCTCCGACCCGAACTGGCAGACGAACTGGACGTTCTGCGAGTTCACCTACAACAGCGCGAACCTCTACGCGAACATCAGCTACGTCGACATGGTGGCGCTGCCGGTGTCGATGGCCACGACGGGAGCGGCCGGCGCGCAGTCGGTCAGCCCGCTGCCGGACGGCGCGCTCGGGGCGATCGCGGACGGGCTGCGCGCCCAGCACACCACCGACGGGGCGCCGTGGGACCGGCTGGTCGTCACCGACGCGTCCGGCAAGGTGGTGCGGGTGCTCGCGCCCGGCCACTCCCCGACCGACTTCGGCGGCTACTGGACGAACTACCTGAACGCCGTCTGGGACCACTACCGCTCGACCCCGCTGACGATCAACGGACAAGGCAGCATCGGCTCCTACACGGGCACGGTCAGCGGCGACGCGATCGTGTTCGCCGGGCTCAACACCAACGGCGTGCCGTTCACCAAGCCGAGCGCGATCGACATCTTCGGCTGCGCGAGCGGGCCGCTGTACAACTCCGGCGGGGACGCGCGCGGCGCGATCGCCGCCCGCCTCGCCGCCGCGCTCAACCGCAGCAGCCTGCTCGTCGGCGGCGGCAACAACCAGCCCGACGGCGTCGCACCCGCCAACTACTACAAGGACGCCACGACGAACCACTACGCGCGGCTGGTCCACCAGCACGCGACGATCGGCTACGCCTTCCCGTACGACGACGTCGGCCCGACGGGCGCCCAGCCGGTCGACGGCCACCTCCAGGACCCGGCGCCGACGTCCTGGACGGTCGCGCTCGGCCCGGGCGCGGGCGGCGGCACGACTCCCCCGCCCGGGGGAACCAGTGCCTACTCGACGATCCAGGCGGAGTCCTTCAGCGCCCAGAGCGGCACGCAGAACGAAGCGTGCAGCGAAGGGGGCACCGACGTCGGCTGGATCGCCGCCGGCGACTGGCTGAAGTACAGCGGCATCGACTTCGGTTCCAGCTCACCGCGCCAGTTCCTGGCCCGCTTGGCCTCCGGCGCGGCCGCCGGGGTGAGCGGCGCGATCCTGGCCCGCCTGGACAGCACGTCGGGCCCGGTCCTCGCAGAGATCGACTTCGCGAACAACGGCGGCTGGCAGAACTGGCAGACGGTACCGGCGAACATCACCGGCGCGGCGACCGGAGTCCACGACGTCTACCTGACGTTCGGGGGCGGCTCGGCGGACTTCGTGAACATCAACTGGTTCACGTTCACGCGATAGCCGCACCGTTCCGGAGGTCTGGCCGCGGTCAAGCGGGGGCGCGGCCAGCCCTCCGGGTCAGCGCGGCCCTTCGCGGCCTGGAGGACGAACGACGTCCCGGCCGGCTCACCCGCGCTGCCGCCGGGACCACACACCGGCGTCCGTGGTGTACCGGACCAGCAGCCGCGCGAACCGGGCGCGGTCCTCCGGCGACCACTCGGCCGTGATGTCTTCGAACGCCGCTCGCTGCTCGGCCGCGAACCGGGCCCGCTCGCCCTCGCCGCGTTCGGTGAGCTCGAGCACCGTGCGGCGGCCGTCGGCCTGGGACGCGGCCCGCCGCAGCAGGCCGTCGGCGATGCAGGCCGCGACCGTCCGGCTGGCCACCGGCTGCGCGACGCCCATCTCGGCCGCCAGCCCTCCGACGGTCATCTCGTCCGGGGCGTCGGCGACCACGTTCAGCACCAGGTTGCGCGACAGGTCGCGGCCCGAGGCCGGGGTGCGCCGGCGCAGCCGCGACAGGGCCGGGCCGATCTGGTCCAGCAGGTGCTCCTCGCCACTCACCCTCCGGATCGTAGTACCTCACGCATTTGCATACCAGTCTTAAACTGCATACCATCAGGTATGTAACTGCGAATCAGGAAGCGAGGCCACCATGGCCGTCACCGCCATCACCGGAGCCCGGGTCTTCGACGGCGAGAAGACACTGGGAGTGCAGAACGTCGTCCTCGACGGCCGGAAGATCCGCCAGGTCGGCGGCGAGGTGCCCGACGGCGCCGAAGTCGTCGACGGCCGGGGCGCGACCCTGCTGCCCGGGCTGATCGACGCGCACGTCCACTCCGCGCCCGGCTCCCAGGCGCTGGCCCTGCGGTTCGGCGTCACCACCGAGCTGGAGATGCAGGGCATGAACACGCGCGAGAACCGGGCGCACCTCACCGAAGACGACACGGTCGCCGACATCCGGTCGTCCGGCTTCGCCATCACCCCGCCCGGCGGCCACCCCAGCGAGCTGATGCCGGAGGGCTTCCGGCCGGCCGGGAACCTGCCGCCGGTCATGCCGCTGATGCCCTTCTCCACCACCCCGGAGCAGGCCGCCGCGTTCGTCCCGCAGCTCCTGGCGCGCGGGTCCGACTACATCAAGTTCATGATCGACGACGGCAGCGTCGAGGGACACCCCGGGCTGCCGATGCTCGACCAGGCCACGCTGGACGCGGGCGTCGCCGAGGCCAAGAAGTACGGCGCCCTCACGGTGGCGCACACGCTGACCCTCGACGCCACCCGGATGGCCGTCGAGGCCGGCATCGACGGCGTCGTCCACGTGTTCATGGACCGGCCGCACACCACCGAGATCGTGGACCTGATCGCCGAGGCGGGGATGTTCGTCGTGCCGTGCGTCTGCCTCGACGCGTCGATGACGGGCATCACCGGCAGCACCCTCGCCGACGACCCCCGCGTCGCCCGCCGCCTGGACGCGAAGTGGGACGAAACCCTGCGCTCCAGCTACGGCCGCTACCCGCAGGGCAAGCTCGAAGACGTCCTGGAGACGGTGGGGGCGCTGGCCGCCGCGGGCGTGGACATCCTGGCCGGCACCGACGCGTCGATGGCGGAGACGTTCTTCGGCGGTCTGGCCCACGGCGCGAGCCTGCACCAGGAACTGCAGTACCTCGTGGCGGCCGGCCTGACGCCCGAGCGGGCCTTGCGCGCCGCGACGGCGACCACGGCCCGCCGCTTCGGCCTCGCCGACCGCGGACGCGTCGCCGAAGGACTCCGCGCCGACCTCCTGCTGGTCGACGGCGACCCGGCGACGACCATCGGCGACACGCTGAACACCCGCGCGATCTGGCGCCGGGGCAGCCGTCTCGAGCAGTCGTGACGCAGCTCGTCCCGGAACGTCACCTCGCCGGTGTGCGGGCGGCGGGCGAACGCTTCACCGTCGCAGAGCGCGCCCGCCGGCACTCGCGGGAATGGCGCCGTGCCCGAACAGGCCGAGCAGCCAGGTGTGGCGGACCGCCTCGCGAGCCTGGTCGTAGGCCTCTTCCGTGGCGAGCCAGATCGCCTGGGTCAGCAGTTCGATCGTCGCGGCGACGACCGTGCGGGCGGTGAACGGCGGCGGGGGCGCCAGGTCCGGTTCGGTGGTGCGCAGCCAGCTCGCCGTCCGGTCGAACACCGCCTCGCCCGCGCGCAGGACTTCTTCCCGCGCTTCGAGGCCGGCGTCGCCGAGCGCGTGGATCTCCAGCAGGACCGCGCGGGCGACCACCGGGCGCCGGCGCACGTAGCCGACCACGAAGTCGCCGCAGGCCGTGACCGCCGCCAGCGGGTTCGGCGCCGCCAGTGCCAGCGCCACGCCCTGGTCGAGGAACTCCGCCGTCACCGTGCGGTAGGCCGCGAGGAACGCCGCTTCTTTGTCGGCGAACTGCTCGTAGAACGACGTGCGGGACACGCCCGCGGCCGCCGTCACGTGGCCGACCGTCGTGGCCGCGTACCCGCGTTCGCCGACGTTGGCCAGCACCGCCTCGACCAGGCGGGCGCGCTGGGCCTCGGCCACCTCTTCGCGGCTCAGGCTGTGCGGGCCCTTGGGCAGCTTGCGGTCCCGGGTCGTCACGCGCGGAACCGTACCGCGCGGACCGGGCCGGCCGGGTGGTCCGGCGCACGGACGGTCCCGTGCGCCGGACCCGCGATCAGGCCGGCTGTTCCGGTGCCAACGAGTTGCCCGCCGGGATCCGCCCGCAGCTCGACGGCGCCGGCTTGCCCGCGAACCGGTCGGCGAGCCAGGCGATCGCCGCCGGCGCCCACGCCGCCGCGCCGCCGACGTGGCTGAGCAAGTCGTACTGCTGGTAGGAGATCGAGCCGTTGCCGGTCGCGCAGTACTGGCGGGCCAGCGCCCGGACGTCACCGGCGACCATCACCCCGTCGCCGCCGCCGATGCCCGGCGGCCCGGCGACCGTGCCTTCGAGGATTCCCGCGTTGCCCTGCGCGATGAAGCCCGGGATCGACGGCGTCGGCGCCGAGCCGATGTTGACCCGGTTGACCGCCGCGACGAACGGCGGCACGGAGTTCGGGTTCGCGTATTCCGGCTTCGCGATCTTCTGCCAGGTCAGTCCGGGGTAGCGGCCCAGCGCGTCGATGATCGACGCGTTCTTCAGCTCCTCCAGCACCTTCAAGCCATACGCGCTCGCGTAGGGCTTCAGGTCGATGTCGTAGCCGCGGGCGACGCCGATCAGCGCCATCGGGATGACACTGGACCAGACCGGGCTGCCGGCGACGTACTTCAGGTTGTGGGCGGGGTCGACGAGTACGCCGCCTTCGGTGAACCCGACGAGGTTCCGGTTGACGTCCGGGGCGTAGCCGGGCGCGAGCGCGGCCGCCCACCCGGTGGCGATGGCGCCGCCCGAATAGCCGAGGAGACCGAACTTCGTGCGGTCGTCCATGCCGGTCGCCGGCGAGCTCGTCGCGGCGCGGATCGAGTCGAGCGTGGTGGCGCCGTACTCCGGCCCCGCCGCGAAGTCGGCGCTCGGCCCCTCGGTGTCGGGTACGACGACGTTGTAGCCCAGCAGGAGCGCCGGGGTGAGCAGCAGCGACTCGCCGTTGGGCAGCAGGCCGCCCAGGGTGACGTCGCCGGCGATCGCCCGCGACGGCGCGTCCGCGGGATCGAGCGAGTCGTAGGCCGACTGGTACGAGACGGCCTTGGTGGTGTCGCCGGTGGTGCTGCGGACCACCGAGGTGACGTTCGCGGTCGGCCGGCCCTGGGCGTCGGTGGTGCGGTAGAGCAGCTGGACGGCCCGCACCGGCGTCGGGATGCCGACGACGTGGTAGCTCAGCGTCCGGGTCTTCAGCACGGTCCCCGGCGCGAACGACGACAGCGGCGCGGCGCCGTCGTAGGAGTAGAAGGAATCGGACGACGGTTGCGCGGCGGCCGTCCCGGCGGGCACGGCGGCGAGGACCAGCGCGAGCGCGGCGGCGAGCGCCGGTACGCGGGCGGGCTTTCGGATCATGACTCCCCTTTGAATCATGAGGCGGAACACCGGACGGCCGGTAACCTACCAGCGAGTAGGTGTGGTGTACAGGCGCGTACATCATCTTCGCCGCAGTTCACCCGGCCGTGGATCAGCCGCCGGAAGCCCCCGGCACGGGCAGCAGAGCCAGTTCCGGCCAGTCGTTCCCGGGCAGGGTCGTCATGAGCACCCGCGGCGTCTCGACGAGCGCGGCCGGCCACTCGCGGCGGATCTTCGGGATGAGCGGCGACCTCAGGTGCGCCTCGACGCCGTCCTCGCGATGGCCCTCCAGGAGGAAGAAGACGTTCGGTTCGTCGACGCTGCGCGCCCACCAGAACCAGAGGTTGCTGTCTTCGGCCCGTGTCGCGCGGGTGAACTCGCCGACGAGATCCAGCCATCGGCCGGCCCACTCTTCGCGCACGGTGAAGCGGATGACGACGACCTGCATCAGCCCGCCCTCCGCCCGGTCCACCGTTCGAGGACGGCCGCCCAGTCGCCGGACCGGACGTCGCCGGCCCAGGCGATGTAGCCGTCCGGGCGCACCAGCAGCCCCGGCCCGGCGTCGGTGCGGTGCACCACCGGCACCGGCGCGGGCACGTGCCCGGCGTCCTTGCCCGCGACCAGGACGAACCCGCCGTGGCGCAACGCTTCCGGCAATCGTCCGTCCCGCAACGGAATCTCCCGTACGGGCGCCCCGGCCAACCGGTGCTCGGACGACGTCCGGCGGTAGCGGATCCCGGTCCCGGTGAACATCCCGGCGGCCTTGCGGGAGAACCGGGTGCTGCGCAGCAACGCGCCGATCAGGTGGGTGCGGAGCATGCGCGCCGGCCACGCCCGCAGCGTCATCATCCGGATCGTGGCGCCGCTCGTGCGCAGCACCAGCTTGCCGACCGGGTGCCGTTCGGCCTGGTAGGTGTCGAGGATCGCCGGGTCGGCGCCGTCGAGGACGGCGGCGAGTTTCCAGCCGAGGTTGGCCGCGTCCTGGATGCCCGTGTTCATGCCCTGCCCGCCCGCGGGCGAGTGGACGTGCGCGGCGTCGCCGGCGAAGAACACGCGACCCGAGCGGTACGCGCCGATCTGCCGTTCGTCACTGCGGAACCGGGAGATCCAGCGGACCTCCCCCATGCCGAAGTCGGTACCCATCGTCCGCCGCAGGATGTCGCGCACCAGCCCGGGCTCCACGCTCGGATCGCCTTCGTGGCGCCGATCCCAGGCGATGACGCGGAACCACCCGTCGCCGAACGGCGCGAGGAACGCGAAGCTGTCCTTGACGGCGTCCACGGTGATGACCGCACCGGGCGGATCGGCGAGCCACGCGTCGGCGAGCACGATCGAATTCAGCAGGACCTTGCCGGGGAAGCTCGTGCCGGTCAGCCGCCGGACGGTGCTGTGCGCGCCGTCGGCGGCCACCACGTAGGACGCCTTCCACGCCGCCTCCCCGGCCGCGGACCGGGCCCGGACGACGACGCCGTCGTCCCGCCGGTCGAGGTGCGTGACCTCGGCGCCGCGCACGATCTGCGCGCCGTGGTCCCGCGCGTACTTCTCGAGCAGCGTGTCCACTTTGAGCTGCGGCGTGACCAGGAGGAACGGGAACCGCGACGGCAGCCGGGTCAGGTCGAGGCCCGCGCTCTTCCACAGGCTCAGGCTGCCCGCCCGGGTGCCCGTGGCGACCAGTTCGTCGGCGAGGCCGCGGGCGTCCAGCACCTCCAGCGTCCGGGCGTGGGTCCCGAACGCCCGGCTGAGCGGCGAGGCCTCCGCGTGCTTCTCGACGACCACGACCGACCGGCCCGCCCGCGCCACCTCCCCGGCCAGCATGCAGCCCGTCGGGCCACCCCCGACCACGACGACGTCCACGGTGTCCATCGGAAACCTCCTAAGTCAACGACGGGTGACTTAGACGGTAGCGGCTGTCGAGAGCGCAAGTCAACAGCCGGTGACTTATGCTGGCGGCATGACCGAGACCCGCCGCCGTTCCGCCCCCGCGACCCGCGCCGCGATCCTCGAGGCCGCCCGGAAGCGCTTCGGCGCCCAGGGTTTCGACCGCGTCCGCCTGCGCGACGTGGCCGCGGACGTCGGCGTGGACCCGGCGATGGTGATCCGCTATTTCGGCACGAAGGAAGGCCTTTTCGCGGCGGCGGCGGAGTTCGCCCTGAACCTGCCCGACCTCACCGACGTCCCGGCCGAGGACCTCGGGCGCGTGCTGATGCCGCGCTTCTTCGACGTCTGGGAGAACGACACGGGGTTCCTGTCGTTGCTGCGCGCGGCAACGACCAGCGAAGCGGCGGCGGCGAAGATGCTGGAGCTGTTCACGAACCAGGTCGCGCCGGCCGTGGCCGCGATCGCCCCGGATCGCGCGGCCGAGCGCGCCGCCCTCCTCGGGTCACAGATCCTCGGCCTGGCCATCTCGCGCTACGTGCTGAAGGTGCCTCCACTGGCGAACATGGGCCGAGACGCGCTGGAAGCGTGGGTCACGCCGGTCATCCGCCACTACCTGAGCGACCCGGGCTCCGCCTGATGTCATCCCTTCGACGACTCAGCACTTGTCATCCTTCCGATGACATGTTAGAAATGTCGTGCGTGTTGACACCAGATCATCGAGCCAGGAGGTGGAACCCCATGTTGATGCGCACCGACCCGTTCCGTGAGCTGGACCGCTTCGCCCAGCAGATGCTCGGCACCGCGACCCCGGGCACCTGGTCCAAGCCGGCGGCGATGCCCATGGACGCCTACCGCGACGGGGAGGAGTTCGTCGTCTGCTTCGACCTGCCCGGCGTCACCCCCGACGCCATCGAGCTCGACATCGAGCGCAACGTCCTGACCGTCAAGGCCGAACGACGGCCCGTTCCCGGCGGCGACGTCCAGATGCAGGTCTCCGAACGGCCCCTCGGCGTGTTCTCCCGCCAGCTGTTCCTCGGCGACACCCTCGACACCGAGCACATCTCCGCCGGCTACGAAGCCGGCGTCCTGACCCTGCGCATCCCGATCGCCGAGAAGGCCAAGCCCCGCCGCATCGACATCGCCGGCACCACCGGCGACCGCAAGGAAATCCGGGCCTGACGAGTCCGCCCGGCGCAGGACCGGGAACCCCGGCCCGGTCCTGCGCCGGCCCACCCGCCACAAAAGCATTGTCCTGGAAGGCATCCGCACCCGTGACCGCATCGCTGCGCATCCCGACCGGCCACCCCGCCCTGACCGCCCTGTGGGACTACCTCGCCGACGTCACCACCGCACTCGGCATCGGCCTCGAATCCTGCACGGTCGACCACGACACCCCGGTCTCCGCCTACGTCGCCCTCGACCAGCACCTGCCCGGCTACCCCGACCGCGACGTCGCCCTGCTGTGGGACGAAGTCCACGGCTGGGCCGCCGCCATCGAAACCGGCTCCGGCGAAGACCTCATCATCGTGCGCTACCTCGGCGGCCCCACGATCACCCCGGCACCCGAGCGCATCGCCCGGTTCGTCACCGCGCTGCGCGAAGACGACCACCGCATCGGCCGGCTCGACCCGCCGTCCCTGCGCACCGCCACCGGCCTCGCCGCCCTCGACACCGCACTGCGCGACCGGAGCACGAGGTGACCTCCGATGCCCTGCCCCTGCCGGTGTCCTTCGCCCTCGCCGTGCGCGGCTACGACCGTGACCAGGTCGACGAGCACCTGGCCGAGCTGAACGAAGAGATCCGGCTGCTGACCCTCGACCGCGACGCCGCCATCGCCGAGGCCGAAACTCTCTTGCGACACCTCGAATCCGCGCGCTCGGAGGCCGACGACCTGCGCGCCCGGCTGAATCGCCTCGTCCGCACCCCCGCCGACCCGGACGCGCTCGGCGAGCGCGTCCGGCTCATGCTCGAACTCGCCCGCGACGAAGCCGACGCCATCGTCTCGACGGCACGCCGGCGCGCCGCGGCCGTGCGGGACCGGGCCGCCGAGGCCGAACGGCGCACGGCGGCCCGCCTGCGTGCGATCGACGACGTCCTGGCCCGCGCCGAGGACGTCCTGGCCGAAGAACCGCGGCGGCCGGCCCTGCACCGAGCCGGGCTCACCGCCGCGTAGCTCCGGAACGTCCCGGGAAGACGACGATGAACGACCCCGCACGCGCCGCGGCCGAAAGGATCTTCGCGGCGGCCGCCGAACTCGGCACCACCCGGCAGGAAGCGGTCCTGGTGACCCGCGCGGTCCACGCGGTCAAGAACGGCCGCCCCACGGACGTCGCGCTCACCGACACCGATCAGCACCGACGACGCAAGCTCGCCCACGTCGTCGGCACCGTCCTGTGGGAGCCCGGTCTCGACGCGACCGCTGTGCTCGAAGCGGTCACCGCCGCCCGCCGGCCGGCCGGCGCCGAACCCGTCATGGCCGGCTGACGTCGACGGCGCGTTCCGCCCGGGCGGCGCATCACTTCATTCGGCGACGCTGCCTTCGACGACACTGCCTTCGACTGCGCTGCCTTCGGCATCGCGCCGCGACCGGTTCTGTTGCTGGGCTTCGTGGAGCTGGTCTTCGAGGGTGACGATGCGGCACGCGGCCTCGATGGCGGTGCCCTGGTCGACCATCTCCCGCACCCGGGCGGCCAGGCGCAGCTGGTGCCGGGAGTAGCGGCGATGCCCGCCGGCGGAACGCTGCGGCGTGATCAGGCCCGCTTCGTCGAGACTGCGCAGAAAGCCTTGCGTGGCGCCGAGCATGTCGGCGGCCCGGCCCATCGTGTAGGCGGGGTAATGCTCATCATCGAACTTGTCGGCTCCGCTGGGCGTGCCGGGTCCTTCTTGGTCAGGAATCATTCCACCTCCGCGCCACAAAGGACCCCGGGTGCCAAGACGGCACCCGGGGTCCTCAAGGGTTGGGTTTCACCATTGTCAACCGGCGCGACCGCCGGCTTCCTGCACCCGCGTCCGGCGCGAAGCCGGATCGTGCGGGGATCGCTTACTCGTGACCGAGCACCACCTCCGAACTCGATGGGACTGCGGCACCCGCGCGGCGATGTGCTGCCGCCGCGGGCGATCCAATGATGGTTCCGTTCCCTTCTTTCCTGGGTTTTTCTCTTGCTGAGCACTGCTACTTCACTTGCCGCGAACGCCACTGCGGGGACCCTTTCACTGATCGGTCCCAGCACGCTGACGCCGCTGGTCACTGCCCGGAGCCCCTTCACCGATCGGCTCCGGCCACCTGACCGGTCCTGCAAAACCGTTACTGCAACTCCCGGCCACCAGCCGAAACCATGTTCCTTGATCGGCTCCGCGCTGCCTGACCGTCTTGTCTCACCTCGCGGGTAGTTACGTCCTCTCCCGCGCCTGCCAGACGTTGTCTCTCTCCGTATGAACAGAACACTACACACAACCGACGGCGAATGTCTACTCCGGTCGGCATAGATTTTCTGCGCCTGCCGGAGGCGGCCGCGTCGTCCGGGCGAGGATGTCCGCGGCCACCCGCTCGGGCGCCTCGATGTGGGGGCAGTGCCCGAGGTCGGGGTACTCGACGAAGTCGGCGTCCGGCTTGCGGCTGCGCAGTTCCCGGGCGACCCGGGCCCCGGACACGGGATCGCGCATACCCCACAGGAACGACAGCGGAACCGGGCTGTCGGTGAAAACCGGCTCGAAACGAGCACGGTGCGCCGCCCGCTCGGGGATGTAGCGCAGCAGCCGCGCGGTCAGGTCGGGGTCGGGGTGGCCGGCGCGCAACGCGCGGTAGTGCAGTCGCGCCAGATCGGGGTCCAAGGGGTGGCCGGGAGAAAAGACGCGAGACCAGGACCGGAGGAACTGCCGCTCGTTGAGCGCCCGAGCCAGCAGCCTCCCGGCCACCGGCCACAGCGACGCCCGCTGGATCAGCCGGGGCCGGTACTGGTCGGCGTACAGCCCCGCGTTCAGGAACACGCACCGCTCGATCCGGAACGGCGGCTCGCGGGCGAGGAGCTCCGTGGCCACGATGGCGCCGTAGTCGTAAGCGACGAGCGTGACCGCGTCGAAGCCGAGCGACCCGATCAGCGCTTCGGTGAGGTCGGCTTGCTCGAACACGCTGTACTGGTGCCCGCGCGGCTTCTCGGACGCGCCATAACCGAGGAAGTCGAACGTCACGACGGTGTGCCGGCCCGCCGCGAGCGCCGCCACCCCCGCCCACTCGAACGACGACGCGGGGAAGCCGTGCAGGAAAACGACCGGGCTCCCGCTCCCCGACACCCGGTGGAACACCGCACGGGGCACGCCCCGCACCGGCACCGTCGTCGTCATGCCTTGCCGGTGCCATTCCGTCAGCTGGTCAGCCATGGCTTTCCCCACTAACCTAGTGATCGTTAGGTTAAGCATCGGACAGGAGGCGGCCGGGTGTCAAGGGAGCCGAAGCGGCGGATGTCCGCGGCGAAGCGGCGTGCGGTGATCGTCGAGAGCGCGACCGAGGTCTTCGCCGAACGCGGGTACGACGGCGCGCCGATCGACGAGATCGCCCGGCGCTCAGGGATCTCGGCGCCGGTGCTGTACGACCACTTCCCGTCGAAGCTCGCCCTGTTCCAGGAGGTGCTCGCCACCGAGTACGCCCTGCTGCGCGCCGCCTGGCAGGTCACCTTCGCCGGTCCGGAGCCGCTGCGCGATCGGTTCGCCGGCGCTCTCGACGCCTGGTTCGCGCACGTCGAGCGACGCCGGAAGTCGATCCCCGTCCTGTTCCAGGTCGCCACCGCCGACGAAGGCGCGCGCCAGGCGCAGATCGACGCCACACGCGCGAGCAGGTCGGCGCTGGCTCCCTTCGTCACCGACGTGCTGGCCAGCGGCGAGCCCGGTGTGGACGACCTCGGCACCGAGATGCTGATCGAGATCATCGCCGCCTCCCTGCGGGCTCTCGCGCTCTGGTGGCACGACCACCCCGCGGTACCGCGCGTCAGGCTGGTCGACGCGGCGATGGATGCCCTGTGGCCGGCCATCGAACGGCGGACACCTTGAGCGTCACCACGGGGAGATCCCCTTCGCGTCGAGGAAACTGCCGGTGGGATCCACCGGGGTGAACCGCGCCGCCCGCACGATGGGGGCCGCGCCGGCCTCGACGGGCTGCACCCCGGGCAGCGAGTTCATGCCGGTCGCCGTGGGGCCGGGGTCGACGACGTTGATCCTGAGGCCGGGATACGCCTTCGCGTACTGCACCGTCAGCATCGAGAGCGCCGCTTTCGACGCCGTGTAAGGAACTTCTACGAGCCGGGACTCCAGCCGAGCCGGATCGTGGACGCGGCCGAACGAACCGGTGCCGCTGCCGACGTTGACGACGACGCCGTGCGCGGACTTCTCCAGCAGGGCCAGGAAGGCGTGCATGACCCGCACCACGCCCGTGACGTTGGTGTCGAAGACCGTCCGCGCGTAGGCGGCGGTCACCTCGGCCACGGGCTTCAGCTCCGGCCGGATGGCGGCGTTGTTGACGAGTACGTCGAGGCGGCCTTGTTCGCGCTCGACGAGCGCGGCCGCCGCGGCCACGGAGCCGTCGTCGGTGACGTCGAGGGTGAGGGGCCGCGCTCCCAGCTTCGCCGCCGCGTCGACGGCTTTGCCTTCGCCACGAGCAGCGAGATAGAGGTCGAACCCGGCTTCGGCGAGCTGCCTGGCCGTTTCGAAGCCGAGTCCGCGATTGGCGCCGGTCACGAGGGCTACGGGCACGGGATTTCCTTTCGTTCGCAAGAGACCCGGATCAGAACGCGTACGGCCCGAACCGGCCCCACGCCACCACCGCCGCCAGGACCAGCAGCACCCCGCTCGGCACCAGCGCCGGGAACTCACCACGCCGCAGGTGCAGCACCACGGCGCCGGCCATCACCAGGGCCAGGCCGGCCGCGGCGAACGGGACCAGGACTGGCGCGACCCCGGTCACGGCGGGCAGGAGCAGGCCGAGCGCGCCCAGCACCTCCAGCACGCCGATCGCGCGGGGAGCCCAGCGAGGCGCGTCCTGCGCCCAAGGCTGCGCCGCGACGTACTTCTCGTGCGGCAGGGCGAGCTTGAACCCGCCGGAAAACAGGAAGCCGGCGGCGACCAGGCCGGCGATGACCCACAGAACGATGTTCATGGCAGATAATCTACTCTCAAGACTATCTACTCGACAACTCATCCACCTTGCAAGCCATCTCGGCCGCCACCTACGATCACCGGGTGACGCCCCGAGCCCCCGAGCGCAAGCCACCGGCCGACGAACCCTTCGGCCTGGACAGAGACTTCGGGTGGGCGCTGCGCGTGGTGTCCGGCGCGTTTCGCCGGACGGCCACGGATTCCGTCGCCGCCCTGCCCGGCGGCCCCCGGGGTTACCTGGTGCTCATGGCCGCCGCATCGGGGCCGCCCCGCTCGCAGCTCGCCCTCGCCCAGCAGCTCACGCTCAACAAGACCGTGATGACCTACCTGCTCGACGACCTCGAAGCCGAGGGCTTGCTCACCCGGCAACCGGACCCCGTCGACCGCCGGGCGCGCCGGGTGCTCATCACGGAAAAGGGCACCCGGGCGCTGGAAGAAGCCCGCGAACGCCTGGGCAAGGCCGAGGCCCGGCTGCTGGCCGATCTGGATCCCGCCGAAGCGCAACAGCTGCGAACCCTGCTGGAACGGGTCGCCCAGACCGCCCACCGCGAAGAGCACGACGACTGCCGGCTCCAGGACTGACCCGCGGCCCGCTCGGACGCCGGCCGGAGGACTCAGCCGAGGAGCGAGCGGCCCAGGCCGGTCAGCACGGCGTCGTCCTGCGGGGTGTGGACGCGGCTGCACAGCACGTCGCGATAGTGCCGCTGCAAGGGGTTGGCCCGAGTCAGACCGGGATTGCCCGCGAGGGCGACGGCCTGCTCGACCGCCTCGACGAGCAACCTCGTCGCGAGCACCTTGGCGACGCCGGCGTGGGCCGCGGCCCCCGGGTCGCCCTCGTCCACCCGGCGGGCCAGTCCGAAAAGGACCTCCTGCGCGCCGGTGATCCGGGCGGCGATCTCGCCCACGCCGGTCTGGAACCTCGGCAAGGTGGCCAGCGGCTTGCCGAGCCCGCTCGGGACGCGGTCCCGCAGGAACCCCGTGAGCCAGTCCAGCGCGTTGCGCGCCACTCCGAGGTAGAGCGCGGGCAGCGCCAGCGGGAAGGTGAGCACCGGCGGCCGCTGGGTGTCCGGTGTGGACAGTCCGGTGACCGCTTCCGCGGGCACCGGGACGTCGGTGAACACCACGTCGTGACTCGCGCTGGCGCGCAGGCCGAGGTGGTCCCAGGTCGGCTCGACCTCGATCCCCGGCGCGTCGGCCCGGACCAGGAACCCGCCGACGCGCGGGGCGGGCTCGTCGGTTCTGGCCCAGACCACCATCCAGCGCAGGCCGACCGAGCCGGTCGAGTAGATCTTGCGGCCGGACAGGCGCCAGCCGTCCGCGGTCCGGCGCGCGATCGTCGCGGGCAAGCCGCCGCGGGTCGGCGAGCCGAGCTCCGGTTCCACGCGCAGCGCGTTGATCAGCACGGGCCGTTCCGCGGACTCCGCGAGCGCCGCCCGGTACACCTCGTCCGGCCAGGCCGGATCGGCGCCTTGCGCGGCGTGGACGAACAACGTCATCGCGGTCACCAGCGCGACCGACGGATCTCCGCGGCCCAGCTCGGAAAGCAACCGCGCGGTGTCGAGCACGCCGGCGCCCGGACCGCCGTAGCGGGGATGGACCGTGGTCGTCAGCAATCCGGCCGCGTGCACCAGTTCGACGCCCTCGTGCGGGAACGTCCCGTCCCGGTCGTGCTCACCCGCTCGCGCGGCCAGCCGGGTGACGATCGACGGCAACGCGGACAGGTCCGGCTGCGGGACGGTGGCGACGGTCGTGGTCACGAAGTCCTCCGGAAGGGTCGGCGAGCGGGCCGACGATAAGCCGATCGGACGGGCGCGGGCCAGCGCCGTCCACCAAATGGACACCCGGAGATGTCCAATTGACAGCGCGGGCGCCCGTGCCGTTCGCTACTGGGGCATTTGCCGCGCGGCGAAAGGAAAGCAGATGCCCGTCGAGTTCGTCGGCATGATCGGCACCCAGGACGCGAGCGAGACCCGGGCCGCCAGAGGGCCGGTCATCGACCCGGCCTACGTCCGCCGGTTCGCCCGGGCGCACGAGGACGGCGGGTTCGACCGCGTGCTCATCGGCTACGGCGCGGGCTGGCCGGAGGGTCAGCAGGTCGCGGCGTACGCGGCCGCCCACACCGAGCGCCTCGGCGTGCTGGTCGCCCACCGGCCCGGGTTCGTCGCGCCGACGCTGGCGGCGCGCGCGTTCGCGACCCTCGACCACTTCAGCGGCGGCCGGGTCGCGGTGCACACCATCACCGGCGGCAGCGACGTCGAGCAGGCCCGCGACGGCGACTACCTGCCCAAGGACGAGCGCTACGAGCGCACCGACGAATACCTGGAGATCCTCAAGCGCGCCTGGACGTCCGGGTCCGCGTTCTCCCACCACGGCAAGCACTACCGGCTCGACGACTACACGCCGCAGGTGCGGCCGCTGCAGAACCCGCGGATCCCGCTGTACTTCGGCGGTTCCTCCGAGGCGGCGTACCGCGTCGGCGGCAAGCACGCCGACGTCTTCGCGCTGTGGGGCGAACCGCTGAAGGAAACGGCGGAGCAGATCGCGTCCGTCCGGGCGGCGGCGAAGGCGGCCGGACGGCTCACCCCGCCCGGGATCAGCGTGTCCTTCCGGCCCATCCTCGCCCCGACCGAAGAGCTGGCTTGGGAACGCGCGCAACGGATCCTCGACAAGATCACGGCGAGCGGCGCGGCGAAGGCGGCCCGCGAGTGGCGTGACGGCGGGCCGCCGGCCAACGTCGGCAGCGTCCGCTTGCTGGCCGCGGCCGCGAAGGCCGACCGCCACGACCGTGCACTGTGGACACCGCTGGCCACCGCGACCGGCGCCGCGGGCAACTCCACCGCGCTCGTCGGCACGCCCGAGACGGTGGCGCGGGCCCTGCTGGACTACGTCGACATCGGCGTCACCACCCTGCTGATCCGCGGCTACGACCCGCTCGACGACGCGATCGACTACGGCAGGCACCTGCTGCCGCTGGTGCGGTCGGAACTGGCCCGCCGCGAGCGCCGGCCCGCCACGGCGGCCGCCGTATGACCCTCGCCGCCCCCGCTCACTGGGCCCCACCCGGAGGCACGGCCGTCCGTGGCACGGTCGTGCTGCTGCCCGGCCGGGGCGAACACCCGGCGCTGTACCACCGGCTCGGCACCCGGCTGGCCTTCGACGGCTACCGCGTCACCACCGGCGAGGCGGATCCGGCCGGACCGGCACCCGTCGTGCTGCTCGGGCACGACACCGGTGCCGTCCGAGCGCTCGAGCTGGCGACGCGGCGGCCGGTCGCCGCGGTGGTCGCCAGCGGGCTGCCGCTCGGCGAGCCGGGCGACTGGGCCGACGAGCTGGACGCGCGGACCGCGTGCCCGGTCCACCGCGCCCTGCTCGACGGCGACGACCGGTTCACCCCCGGAGAGCTGCGGGAACCGGCGGCGGGCCGGGTCGCCGCACCGGACGTTCCCGTCCTCGTGCTGCACGGCGAGGCCGACCGCGTGGCGCCCGCCGAGGCCGCCCGCGCGTTCGCCGCCACGCTCCCGGCCGGACGGTTCGTGCTGGTCGAAGGCGGCCGGCACGACGTGCTCAACGACGTCGACCACCGCAGCGTCGCCGCCGAGATCGTGCAGTTCCTGGAGGCGCTGCGCGCCGGGACGCGCGGGCCGGTCCTGGTCCGGGGATGATGGCGGGCATGCGCATCTCGGCCAGGGCGGACTACGCGATCAGGGTGCTGCTGGAGCTCGCCGCGGACACCACGCGGCCGATCACCTGCGAAGCCGTCGCCTCCACCCAGGACATCCCGGCCCGGTTCATCAAGGCGGTCATCCGCGACCTGCGCCAGGCCGGGCTGGTCCGCAGTCAGCGCGGCTGCGAGGGCGGCTACTGGCTGGCCAAGGCCGCCGGCGAGGTCACCGTGCGGGACGCCGTCGTGGCGGTCGACGGCGAGTTCCTCTCCGTCCGCGGCGAGCCCCGGCCCGCGCTGAGCTACCACGGCACCGCCGCCGGAATGGCCCCGTTCTGGTCGGACGTCGAGGCCGGGCTCGACGCGATCCTGCGCGCGACGACCATCGCCGACCTGCTCACCGACGCCGCCCCGGCGCGCGTCGCGACCTGAAAGGGACCCGATGACCGACCTCTGGCACCAGCCGCTGCGGCACATCCGCGGCGCGGACCTGACCGGCGACACCAACCAGACCACCGGGATGACCCGCCTGGAGGCCATCTCGGGCAAGACCGTCGGCTCGTCGAAGGTGTGGATGGGCGAGACGCACGTCGCGCCGGTCACCAACTCCGGCGACCACCACCACGGCGAGGCCGAGACGGCGATCTACGTCAAGTCCGGGCACCCGGTGTTCGTCTTCGCCGACGGCGACGAGGAGGTCCGGATCGAAACCGGGCCGGGTGACTACATCTTCGTGCCGCCGTACGTGCCGCACCGCGAGGAGAACCCCACCGACGAAGAGGCGGTGGTCATCATCGCCCGCAGCAGCCAGGAAGGCGTCGTGGTCAACCTGCCGAGTCTCTGGGCCCCGGTCGACGTGCCCGAGGACTGACCGTGGCGCTCGACGTCGTCGAATACACCGATCCGGCCTGCCCGTGGGCGTGGGGATCGGAGCCGAAATTCCGCCGCTTGCGGGCGGAGCTGCCGGACGCCCGGTGGCGCCGGGTCTTCGGCATCCTCTTCGACGACGACGAGGATCCCGCGCCGGACCCGGCAGCCGAGGCCGCCTGGTACGCGAAGTTCATCGACGGCGTCACCGAGCACACCGGCGCCCCGAAACCACCGCACCTGCGATGGGTGGCCCGGACGAGCTGGCCCGCCTCGCTCGCCGCGAAAGCCGCCGAGAAGCAAGGGGAAACCGTCGCCGAGCAGGTCCTGCAACGGCTGCGGGAAACGACGTTCCTGCTCGGCACCCCGGCCGACGACCCCGAGCGTGTGCTCGCCGCCGTCGAGGGCGTGCCGGGCCTCGACGTCGACGCCTTGCGCGCGGCCATGGCGAGCGACGATGTCCGCCGAGCCGTCCGTGCGGACTGGCGCGAGACGCGGAACCCGTGCCCGGAAGTCCTCGACATCACCGCGCCCGGACCGCACAGCGGCCGCGCGAAGCACCTCGAACACCACGTCCGCTACGCCCTGCCGACGCTGACCTTCACCGGTCCCGGCGGCCGGTTCGTCGTGCCCGGCTGGCGTCCGCTGCGCGAATACTTCGACGCGGCGCGCGCCGCGATGGTCCACAGTGGATCCTTTCCCGGTTCGTGGGAACCCGGCCGCGGGCGTTGACTCTCCCCGGTCGCGGGGGAAAATAGACACACGCCGGTGACCATTTAGCCCGGCGTCCGTCACCGAATCTCCGCGGCCCGACACCGCATTGGGAGTTCCGCATGCCCTCGAAACCCCGGCTCGCCCTGCTCGTGGCCGCACTGCTCGGCCTCACCACGCTCACCGCGTGCGGTTCGTCCACATCGGACGCTTCCGGCGAGGTGGTGCTGCGCGTGGGCGACCAGACCGGCGCCACGCAGTCCCGGCTCAAGGCGGCCGGGCTGCTCGGCAACCTGCCGTACAAGATCGAGTGGTCCCAGTTCGCCGCGGCGGTCAACCTGCACGAAGCCCTGCGCGCGGACGCGATCGACATCGGCGGCGCCAACGACTCCCCCACCGTCACCGCGATCGCCGGCGGTTCCCGGATCAAGGTCGCCGCAGCCTGGAGCAACGGCGGCAAGGGCACCTACCTCCTGGTGCCGAAGGACAGCCCCGCCCGCACCGTCGCCGACCTCAAGGGCAAGCGGATCTCCCCCACCACCCGCGGCAGCGTCGCGCACTACCTCGTGATCGGTGCGCTCAAGCAGGCCGGCCTGTCGGACAAGGACGTCACCTTGAACTTCCTCGCCCCGGCGGAGGCGAACGGCGCGTTCTCGACCGGCAACATCGACGCCTGGGCCACCTGGAGCGTCTACGCCGCCCGCGCCCGCGGCGAGCTCGGCGCCCGCGTCCTCTCCGACGGCGCCGGGATCAACTCCGGTCTCAACGTCCTCTCGGCCACCGACAAGGCGCTGAGCGACCCACGCAAGCGCACGGCCATCCAGGACTTCGCGAGCCGCGTCGACCAGAGCTACACCTGGTCGAAGGACAACCCCGAGGCCTTCGACAAGTGGTACGCCGAGTTCGCTCACCAGCCCCTGGCCGTCGCCGCCCAGGTCCGCCCGGACGAGACGACCTACCAGCGCATCCCCGTCGACGCCGCCCTCGCCGCCCAGCTGCAGAAGACCTACGACACCTGGGTGCGGCAGGGCCTGTTCCCCGGCGGCAAGAAGCTGAGCGAGTACGTCGACCCGGGACTCGATCCGCGATGACCCGCGCCCTCGACCGGCCGCGCACCGGCGGGATCCGGTTCCCGCACCGGGCCGTGTCCTGGCTGACACCGGTCGCCGTGCTCGCCCTGTGGGAACTGCTGGCGCGGACGGGGATCCTGCCCGAGCAGGTGCTGCCGGCCCCGAGCGGCGTACTGGAAAAGGCGGGCGACCTGATCGCCGACGGCGAACTGCCGTCGAACCTCCTCGCCAGCCTGCAGCGGTCGGCGACCGGGTTCGCCATCGGCGCGAGCTTCGGTCTCGGGCTCGGGCTGCTCGTGGGATTGTCCAAAGTGGCCGAAGCACTGCTGGACCGCAGCATCCAGATGGTCCGCGCGGTGCCGTTCCTCGCGATCCTGCCGCTGGTGATCGTCTGGTTCGGGATCGGCGAGGCCGGGAAGATCTTCCTGATCGCGCTCGGCACCGCCGTCCCGCTCTACCTGACCACCGTGCTCGGCATCCGGCAGATCGACCCGAAGCTCCTCGAAATGACCGACGTCGTCGGCCTGGGCCGAGCCGGGCAGATCCGCTGGGTGGTGCTGCCCGGTGCGCTGCCGTCGATCCTCGGCGGCCTCCGGCTGTCGCTGACGGCGGCCTGGCTCGCGCTCGTCATCGCCGAAACCCTCGGCGCCGACGCGGGGCTCGGGTTCATGGCCACCAACGCCCGCGAGTTCCTGCAGACCGACGTGATCGTGCTCGTCGTGCTCATCTACGCCGTGATCGGGATCCTCTGCGACCTCGTCACCCGTCTCCTCGAACGCCGCCTGCTGCGCTGGCACCCCACCTACGCCCGCCTGACCGCCTGAGGAACCCTCATGACACTCTCGCGCCGCTCGTTCCTGACCGCTGCCGGTCTGACCGCCCTCGCCGCCCCGCTCGCCGCCTGCGCCACCGGTTCGGCCGGCGGTGCCACGCAGGGCAAGGTCCGCCTGACCTACAGCACCATCTCCGTCCCCAAAGCCCGCGGCGTGCTCGAGAAGACGCTCAAAGACCAGGGCATCACCGTCGAGTGGGTGGGCCCGTTCCCCAACCACGCGCCCACGCTGCAGGCCGTCGTCGGCGGCACGGCCGATTTCAGCTTCGGCGGCAGCACCACCCCGGCCGACCAGGCCATCCTCTCCGGCGCCGACCTCGTGTACGTCGCCTGGGCCGCGTCCACCCCGCGGACCACCGCGATCGTCGCCGGGGCCCACACCGGCATCGAGAAGGTCACCGACCTGGCGGGCAAGACCGTCGCCGTCAACAAGGCCGGGCTCGGTGAGTTCCTGCTGGTCGCCGCGCTGGAGAAGTACAAAGTCCCGCGGGAATCCGTGAAGGTCACCTACCTCAACCCGCCCGAGGCGTCGGCCGCGTTCGGCGCCGGGAAGATCGACGCCTGGGCCATCTGGCAGGGCTTCCGCGAGATCGCCGAGGTGCAGTATGGCGCCAAGCCGATCTTCGTCGACGGCGACGAGCTGGACTTCCAGATCGACTTCACCAGCTACCTCGTCCGCCGCGACTACGCCGAGCAGAACGCCGACACGATCCGGAAGGTGATCGCCGCGTTCCAGGCCGACTACGAGTGGCAGAACCAGCACTACAAGGAGTCCCTGGACATCGGCAACGCCGTCTCCCACTACCCCCAGGCGGTGCTGGACAAGATGGCCGCGAAGAACGTCCGGACGAAGCTCGCGCTGATCAACGACGACGGGATCGCGCAGCTGCAGCGCGGGGCCGACTGGCTCACGCAGCGCAAGATCCTCAGCGGCCCGATCACCATCGCCGACCACGCGGTGAAGCTGTGAACACCGCCGTGCGCGTACGCGCACTAACCAAGAGCTTCGGGCCCCGGACCGTCCTGAGTGGACTCGATCTCGACATCGCGCCCGGCGAGTTCGTCGCGCTCATCGGCGAAAGCGGCTGCGGCAAGACGACGTTGCTGCGGCTGCTCGCCGGGCTCGACACCCCCGACGGCGGCGAGCTGGAAGCGCCGGCCGAGCGGATGGTGGTGTTCCAGGAGCACCGGCTGCTGCCCTGGCGGCGGGTGTGGCAGAACGTCGCCGTCGGCCTTCCCCGCGAGGCCGCGGCTCGCGCGCTGACCGAGGTCGGTCTGGCCGGGCACCTCGACGCCTGGCCGGTCACGCTGTCCGGCGGCGAGGCCCAGCGCGTCGCGCTCGCCCGGGCGCTGGTCCGCGAACCCCGGCTGCTGCTGCTCGACGAACCGTTCGCCGCGTTGGACGCGCTGACCCGGATCAAGATGCACGCGCTGGTCCGGCGGCTCGTCGCCGCGCACCGCCCGGCCGTCCTGCTGGTCACCCACGACGTCGACGAGGCCATCCTGCTCGCCGACCGCGTGGTCGCGATGCGGTCCGGGCGGCTGGCCGCCGAACACCGCGTCGACTTCGAGGGCGAACGCACCCGCCGCAACCCGGAGTTCGACGAGCTGCGGCACCGGCTGCTGGCCGAGCTGGGGGTCGCCGAGCTGGCGGAGTCCCGATGAGCGACGACCTCGACCTGAGCGCCGGCGTGCTCGTCGTCGGCGGCGGCCTCGCCGCGACCTGGACCGCCTTGGCCGCGGCCCAGGCCGGCGGGGACGTCGTGCTGGTGGACAAGGGCTACTGCGGCACCAGCGGTGTCACCGCGACGGCTGGGGTCACGCATTGGTTCGTCCGGCCCGAGGACCACGAGCGCGCGGTGACCGAGCGGCACGCGCACGCGGGCGGGATCGCCGATCCCGAGCAGGCGCTGCGGGTCCTGCGCACGACGTGGGAGCGGCTGCCCACCTTGGACAAGTACTACCCGTTCCCGGTGCGGGACGGGAAACCCGACCGGACGAACAATGTGCGAGGACCCGAGTACCTGCGCGCGATGCGCGGGCTCGTCCACCGCGCCGGCGTCCGGATCCTCGACCACCACCCCGCACTCGAACTGCTGCTGCGCCCGGACGGCTCGGTCGGTGGCGCGGCCGGGGTCCGGCGGCAGGCGGGCGGGAACTGGCGGGTGCGCGCGGGCGCGGTCGTGCTGGCCACCGGCGGCACGGCGTTCCGCTCGCACCTCCTCGGCTCGCGCGGCAACACCGGCGACGGCCACCTCATGGCCGTCGAGGCCGGGGCGCGGCTGTCGGGCATGGAGTTCTCGAACTACTACACCCTCGCCCCGGCGTTCTCGACCATGGCCCGGTCGATGACGTACCTGTTCGGCACCTACACCGACGCCCGCGGCCACGTGCTCGACCTGCCGTCGGGGCCGGACCGCAACCGCGTCCTCGGCGCGGCGCTGCTGCGCGGACCGGTGTTCACCACGCTCGACCGGGCGCCGGACTGGGTGCGCCGCAAGATGCCCGTGGTGCAGCCCAACTTCCTGTTGCCGTTCACCCGGCGCGGGATCGACCCCTACACCCAGCCGTTCGAGGTCACCCTGCTCGGCGAAGGCACCATCCGCGGCGTCGGCGGGCTCGTCACCGGGCCCGGCTGCGCCACCGACGTGCCCGGTCTGTTCGCCGCGGGCGACGTCGCGAGCCGGGTGCCGGTCGTGGGCGCGATCTCCGGGGGCGGGTCGCCCAACTCCGCGTGGGCGGTGTCGTCGGGCACCTGGGCCGGGCGGGCGGCGGTCCGGTACGCCCGCGGCACCTCCGCGTCGCCGGTGCGGCCGATCGGGCGCGCCGGGATCCGGCCGGGCGGACGGCCGTCCGCGGTGGACACCACCACCGTGGTCGACGTCGTCCGGGACGAGCTGAACGCGTACGACAAGAACATGTTCCGCGACGAAGCCGGTCTCCGACGCTCTTTGTCCACTTTGGATGCCTTGTGGACGGAGGTCGAGTCCGCGCTGACCGGAGAAGGCCGCGACGCCGTGGCCGGGCGCGAGACCGCGTCCCTGGTCGCCATGGGCCGGTGGGTCAAGGAAGCGGCGCTGCGCCGGCGTACCTCGCTCGGCATGCACTGGCGCACGGACGGGCAGGAGGCCGCCGCGTGATCGAACTCGTCCTCGCCGATCGGTGCATCGCCTGCGACAAGTGCGTCCAGGTGTGTCCCAGCGACGTCTTCGACGCCGTCCCGGACGCCCCACCGGTCATCGCCCGCCAGAGCGACTGCCAGACGTGCTTCCTCTGCGAGCTGTACTGCCCGGTCGACGCGCTCTTCGTCGACCCCGACTGCCGCACCCCCGTCAGCGTCGACGAAACCGCCGTCCGGGCCGCGGACTGGCCCGCGCAGTACCGGCGCGACTCCGGCTGGGGCCGGGCGCGCCGCACCCACGCCAACGAAAGCTGGCGGATGGGCGACATCTTCGCCGCCGCCCGCGCCCTGGGACAGGAGACCCCGTGACGCTCGAATTCATCGGTTACGCCGCCGGCCGCCAGGCCAGCGAGATCATCGCGCCCGAAGGGCCGATCATCCAGCCCGGCTACCTGCGCGAAGTCGCCCGCACGCACGAGGAAGCCGGGTTCGACCGGGTGCTGATCGCCCAGTCCGCGAGCAGCCCGGACGGGTTCGTGCTCGCGGACCAGGTGCTGGCCGCCACCGAGCGGCTCGGCGTCCTGCTCGCCCACCGCCCCGGGTTCGTCGCGCCCACCCAGCTCGCCCGCAAGTTCGCCACGCTCGACGCGTTCCACCCCGGCCGGATCGCGCTGCACGTGATCACCGGCGGCGACGACGCCGACCAGGCCCGCGACGGCGACTTCACCGACAAGCCCACCCGCTACCGCCGCACCGACGACTTCCTGTCCGTGGTCCGGCGGACCTGGGACTCGGCCGAGCCGTTCGACCACGATGGCGAGTTCTACCGGGTCCGCGGCGCGATCTCCGACATCCGACCCTCGCGAGGGATCCCGGTGTACTTCGGCGGCGCGTCCGCCGACGCGATCCGGGTCGGGGCGAAGCACGCCGACGTCTACGCGTTCTGGGGCGAGCCGCTGGCCGGCATCGCCGAGCGCATCGAGCAGGTCCGCGCGGCCGCCGGCCGGGACGTCGCGTTCAGCGTCAGCCTGCGGCCCATCCCCGCGGCCACCGAGGCCGAGGCGTGGGAGCGGGCCCGCGACATCCTGCGGCTCACCCAGGACCGCGCCGGCGAGTTCAAGGGCCGCCGCGATTCGAGCGAAGCCGTCGGCTCGCAGCGCCTCCTGGAGGCCGCCGCGACCGGGGACGTGGTCGACGAGCGCCTGTGGACGGCGGTGGCCAGGACGACCGGCGCCGCCGGGAACTCGACCGCGCTGGTCGGCAGCTACGAGCAGGTCGCGGACTCGCTGCTCGACTACGTCCGGCTCGGCGTCGGCACGCTGCTGATCCGCGGCTTCTCGCCACTGGCCGACGCCCGCGACTACGGCACGCTCGTTCGCCTGGTCAGGGAAAAGGCCGACGCGGTTACCGTCGGGGCATGAAACCGAGCACATCGCACTGGGGAGCCTTTTCGGCCGAAGTCGACGCCGAGGGCCGGCTGCGCGTCGAGCCGCACCCGGCCGACCCGGCGCCGTCGCCGCTGCTGGGGAACCTGGCCGCCGCGCTGGACCACCCGAGCCGGGTGGCCCGGCCGGCGGTCCGCCGCGGCTGGCTCGAGGACGGCCCCGGCCCGGACGACCGCCGCGGCCGCGACGAGTTCGTCGAGGTGCACTGGGACGAGGTCCTCGACCGCCTGGCCGCCGAACTCGACCGCGTCCGGACCGAGCACGGCAACCAGGCGATCTTCGGCGGCTCCTACGGCTGGGCCAGCGCCGGGCGGTTCCACCACGCGCAGAGCCAGCTGCACCGGTTCCTGAACACGATCGGTGGCTTCACGGCGTCGCGGAACAGCTACAGCAACGGGACGTCGTCGGTGCTGCTGCCGCACGTCGTCGGCGACACCCACGCGGTGCTGCGGCAGGCGTCGACCTGGCCGACGATCGCCGCGCACACCGAGCTGATCGTCGCCTTCGGCGGGGTGCCGGAGAAGAACGTCTTCGTCACCCCCGGCGGGGTCACCGTCCACGGCACCCCGGGGCACCTCGCGCGGTTCGGCGGCCGCGTCGCGCTCGTCAGCCCGTTGCGTGACGACCTACCGTCCACAGTGGACTCCCGCTGGTACCCGATCCGGCCCGCGACCGACACCGCGCTGATGCTCGCGCTGGCCCACACGCTCGTCACGGAAGGCTTGCACGACTGCGCTTTCCTCGACCGCTACTGCGTCGGCTACGCGGAGTTCGAGCGTTACCTGCGCGACAAGGACCCGGAATGGGCGGCCGGGATCACCGGCATCCCGGCCGCCGACATCGTCTCACTCGCCCGCGAGATGGCCGCACACCGGACACTGGTCACGGTGACCTGGTCGCTGCAGCGCACCGAACACGGCGAACAACCGGTGTGGGCGGGCATCGCCCTGGCCGCGATGCTGGGCCAGATCGGCCTGCCGGGCGGCGGGTTCGGGCACGGCTACGGCTCGATGGGCGACGTCGGCGACACCGGACCCGAACTGCGGGTCCCGTACCTGCCGCAAGGGGTGAACCCGGTCGGCGAGTTCATCCCCGTCGCGCGGATCGCCGACCTGCTGCTGCACCCCGACGAGGCCTACGACTACAACGGCGAAGTCCGCCGTTACCCCGACACCCGCCTCGTCTACTGGGCCGGCGGCAACCCGTTCCACCACCACCAGGACCTCAACCGCCTGCGCCGCGCGTTCACCCGCCCGGACACCGTCGTCGTCCACGAACCCCACTGGACAGCGACGGCCCGGCACGCCGACATCGTGCTACCCGCCACGACCGCGCTGGAACGCGAAGACCTCGGCTCGGGCCGCCGCGACACGCACGTGATCGCGATGCACCGGATCGCCGAGCCCGCGGGCGAAGCGCGTGACGACTACACGATCTTCGCCGGGCTGGCCGCTCGGCTCGGCGTTTCCGAGGCGTTCACCGAAGGCCGCACCGCGCGGGAATGGCTGGAACACCTCTACACGGGCTGGCGCTCGGAACCGGCGTTCGCCGCATTCTGGGCGGACGGAGAACTCCGGCTCCCGCCCGGCCGCGAGCACCACACCCTGTTCGAAGACTTCTGCGCGGACCCGGACACCCACCCGCTTCGCACGCCCAGCGGCCGCATCGAGATCACCTCGGCGACGGTGGCGGGCTTCGGCTACCCGGACTGTCCCGGCCACCCGGCCTGGCTGCCGCCGACCGAGTCCGGACCGCTGTGGCTGATCGCGAACCAGCCCCGCACCCGCCTGCACAGCCAGCTCGACGCCGGCGAAGCAAGCCAGGCGGCCAAGGTGGCCGGGCGCGAGCCGATCCGCCTCAACCCGGCCGACGCGGCGGCCCGCGGCATCGCGCCCGGCGACGTCGTCCGGGTGTTCAACGCCCGCGGTGCGTGCCTGGCGGGAGCGGTCCTGGATGACGCCCTCCGGCCCGGCGTGGTCCAGCTCGCGACCGGCGCGTGGTTCGACCCGGTCGAGGACCACCCCGCCGGACCGCTGTGCGCGCACGGGAACCCCAATGTCCTGACCGCCGACATTCCGTCGTCGCGGCTGTCGCAGGGCTGCGCGGGCCAGCACGCGGCCGTCGACGTCGAACGTTTCGAGGGCCCGATCCCGGAAGTACGAGTCCTGCGTCCACCGATCGTGAGAGGACATCGATGATCGCCTTGCCGCCCGTGACGTCCGAAGGTCACCTGCGCGAAGCCTTCGGCTGCTTCCCGTCCGGCGTCACCGCCGTGTGCGCCCTGATCGACGGAGTGCCCCGCGGAATGGCCGCCAGCTCCTTCACGTCGGTCTCGCTGTCGCCGCCGCTGGTGTCGATCTGCATCCAGCGAACGTCGTCGACGTGGCCCCTGCTGCGTGCCCGGCCCCGCCTCGGCCTCAGCGTCCTCGCCGAGGGACAGGACGACGCCTGCCTCAGCCTGTCCGCCCGCGGAGGCGACCGCTTCCGCGACGTCGAATGGGAGCCCGGGCCGGACGACAGCGTCTTCATCAGCGGATCGAGTGCCTGGCTGGAGTGTTCCCCGCACGCGGAGGTCCCGGCCGGCGACCACGTGATCGCCCTGTTGAGGATCCACCGCGTGCGCACGGCCGGAACCCCGCCGCTGGTGTTCCACGGCAGCCGCTTCCGGCGGCTCGCCGCCGTCTGAGCCGGGGCCAGCGCAGTCAACCGATCAGAAATCCTCCGCCCCGTCGTCAGTTCTGGCGACCCCCTCACACCGGTGGAAGGATCGACGACCATGACCGACGCTGGACCGCTGGACACCGACGAGGACACGTTCATCGCGGCGGTCCGCTCGGGCGATCCGGCGCGGTTCGCGCTCATCACGGAGCGCCACCGGCGTGAGCTGCAGGTGCACTGCTACCGGATGCTCGCGAACTACGAGGACGCCCAGGACCTGACGCAGGAGACGTTCCTGCGAGCGTGGAACAAGCGGGAGACGTTCCAGGGCCACGCCGCGCCGCGGACCTGGCTGTACCGGATCGCGACGAACGCCTGCCTCGACTTCCTCGACAAGCGCAACGACCGCACGCCCGTACCGGCCGAGCTGCCGGACTCCGAGCTGCCGTACCTGCAGCCGTACCCTGACCGGATGCTCCCCGAGGACCCGCAGGAGTCGGTGGTGGCGCGCGAGACGATCGAGCTGGCGTTCATCGTCGCCGTCCAGCACCTGCCGCCGCGGCAGCGAGCGGTGCTCGTCCTGCGCGACGTCCTCGGCTGGCCGGCGTCGAAGGCCGCCGAGGCCCTCGAGCTGACCGTCGCCTCGGTGACCAGCGCACTGCAGCGGGCGCGCGTGACGATGCGCGAACAGCTGCCCGGCCGCCGCCTCGACTGGCGGAGCCCCGCCACCCACGAGCTGTCGGACGACGAGCGCGGCGTGGTGAAGTCCTACATCGACGCCCACGAACGCAACGACCTCGACCGGCTGACGTCCCTGCTGCGCGACGACCTGCGCTTCGCGATGCTGCCCGATCCGGGCACCGTGCTCACGACAGCCGAGGACGCGGTGGACGGCTGGGTCTCCGGCGGGCTCTTCCAGCGCGGCCACGACGACTGGCGCGGTATCGCCACGACGGTCAACCGCATGCCCGCCGCCGCGCTGTACCTCCGCACCCCCGGCGACCCCGAGTACCGGCCGTTCGCCATCGCGGTCCTGCACGTCGCCGACGGGAAGATCGCCGAGCTCACCGGCTTCGACGTCACCGGCAAGCCCTGGCTGGACCTGCCCCCGGCCCTCTGACAGGACAGGTCTTCCGACGTCGACCCGTGCTCAACGCCTCGTCTCGTAGCGGGTCAGCACCGCGCCGCCGGGAAACGTCCGCGTCGCCACCAGGTTCAGGTTCACCCAGCTGTCCAGCGCGGTGAAGAACGGCGTGCCGCCGCCCACCACGACCGGGTGGGTGACCAGGACGTACTCGTCGATCAGCCCGGCTCGCATGGCGGTTCCGGCGAGCGTCGCGCCGCCGACGCTCATCGGGCCGCCGTCCTCGGCCTTGAGCCGGGTGATCTCGGCGACCGCGTCGCCGGTGACCAGGCGGGTGTTCCAGTCGACCTGGTCGATCGTCGAGGAGAACACCACCTTCGGCGTGTCCCGCCAGTTCCGCGCGAACGCGATCTGCGCCGGGGTGGCGCCGGGCTGCTGGTCGCCGGTCGGCCAGTAGGAGCTCATCGCCTCCCACAGCTTGCGCCCGTACAGCGACAGCTCGTTCGCCAGCTCCCAATCGAGCCACCACTGGAACAGCTCGTCGCTCGGCGGCCCGCTCCAGCCGATGTCATCGCCGGTCGCGGCGATGTAGCCGTCCACGGTCAGGTTCATGCCGAAGATCAGTTTCCGCATCGTGCCAGCCTCTCGTGAGTGGATCTCACCCGTACAGACGGTCGCGGCGCGGAAACCTGATCGGTGCGCGATCCACCGCGCGCCTCCGCTCCTACTCGGCGGCTTCCTCCAGCTCCAGCACTCCCCATCCCTCGGGAAGCGGGTCGGCCTCGCCGGGCACCCGGATCACCGTCCCCGGCGGCCAGGTGCTGTCCGTTTCCAGCTTTCGCTTGTGCCCGGTCAGGCGGACCCACACCCGCTCGATCCGAAGCGGCCGCGCGAAGCGCGCGCCCGCGAACCCGACCGGACCGTCGAAGCGTATGTCGTCGAAAACGACGTCACCGTCGAAACGCGAGCGGGCGAACCCGCCGACATCACCGAAGCGCGTATGGAGGAACCGCGCCGATCCGCCGAACTCCGCCGCCGCGAACACGGCTATATCGGCGAATTCCGTGTTCTCGAACCACACGTCCGCGGCGAACCGGGTGCGCGGGAATTCGGCCCGATCGCCGAAGTGGTATTCGTAGAACCTCGTCACACCGGCGAACTTCGCCTCCGTGAACGCCGCGAACAGCGCGAACCGGGTGCCGCCGAAGTCGACGTCGCCGAACTCCGTCCGGACGAACTCCACTCCCTCAGGGAACCTCGCCATGGTGAACGACGCGTCGCCGGTGAACCGGGTTTCGGTGAAGTCGGTGTTCCGGCCGAATTCGGCGGTGAAGAAGTCCGATGAGGCGAGCGTGGCGTTGCCGAACTGCGTGAACGCACCGGCGAACCGGACCTCCTTGAAACTCGATCCCCGAACCGCGCATCCGCGAAGGACGCGGCTTGCGAGAACTTCGCTCCGGTGAACACCGCGGGCCCGCGGAAGTCCGCCCGGTCGAACTTCGCGCTCCCGCCGAAATCGGCTTCTGCGAAACGAGCGTCGCCGTCGAAGGTCACTCGCCCGAACCGGACGTCGTGGTCGAACCGCGCATGGCTGAAGCCGGCTTCGCCCATGAACCGCGCCCCGGTGAACACGGCGCTCAGCCCGAACCGCGTCCGGTCGAACCACACGTCACCGGTGAAGGTGACGTCGGTGAAGTCGACGGCGACGACGCGGCAGCCGATCAGGTTGGCCGGCCCGAGCACGGCGCCGACGAGGTCCAGGCTGATGTCCGCCCAGAACGTGCTGACCGGCCCGTCCTCGGTGCCGTACATGACGTGGCGGAACAGGATGGCCTGCGCGGTCCGCCGGACCTGGTACTCCTGTTTCGCCTCGGTCGCCGACGGGGTTCCGCCGCGGGGCGCGGGCGGGGCGAGCCGCACCGAGGCGCGTTGCCGGGCCGGGCCGCTCAGCAGCGGCCGCGGCACCCCTGACGGCCGGGCCACCGACGGCGGCGCCGGTTCGCGCCGCGGTGGGGTGTACGGCATCCGCAGGTAGGCGCACAGCAGGTCGACGATGGTCTGGCGCTGGGCGGGGTTGTCCTGGGCGAGTCGCTCCAGCGCGTACAGCCCGGCCAGCCGGGCCGGGGCCTGCGGCGAGCCGAGCTGGTCGGCGGCCTTGCCGTACAGGTCGGTGATCCTGCGGGCCTCGGCGTCGGCGACGGTGGCCGCGTGGGCCGCGCGGACCTGGTTCAGGCTCAGTTCCGACGTCCGCTGCCGGCGCGCGGTCAGCCACAGGGCCGCCGCGCCCCCGGCACCGACCACGATGGTGCCGGCCGTCTTGATGGCGTCCAGCTGGTCGGCGTGACCCCCGCCGCCGAACGCGACGAGCAGTCCGACGGCCAGCCCGACCCCGAGCACGACGAGCGCCCCGGCCGCCCAGGCCATCGCCCGGTGGGACAGCACCGGCAGCTCTTCCGCCGGTACCACGGGCGGCCGGAACGTCAGCAGCGACAGCGGCGGGGAATCCGGCAGCGGGACGGGGCCGAGCGGATCCGGGGTGGGCGGCTCAGTGGTCACCCGCCCATCATGTCCACTTTCGCCGAGGATCCCCAGGCGGTCAGCCGGATTCGAGGAGCTCGGCCAGCCGGAGGGTGTCTTCGAGGTAGCGCTCATAGGGGAACCCGGCGGCGACGAGCGCGGAACGGAACTCGTCGTAGAGGGGTTTCCCGTTGTCGTGAAAGGCTTTCCGGCCGGCGACGGTGAGCGTGACCAGGCGCCGTCGCGCGTGGGCCGGGTCGACGACGACCTGCACCAAGCCGTCCGCCTCGAGGGACCGCAGAGCCCGGCTGATCGCCGGATCCGACACCGACAACGCCTGCGCCAGCCGGTGCTGGGTCGCCGGTTCGATGTCCTCCAGCGTGCCGAGCAGCCGTATCTGGCTGTAAGTCAGGCCGTCCCGGCCGTCCGTGCGCCGCCGGGCCGCTTCGCCGAGCAGCATGACCACGCGGTGCAGCAGGTCTGCGAGTCCGTCGTCCACGCCGTCAGCCTAACAGAGTGTTGACTAGTTAATGTTAACTATGCAAGATTCACGGCATGGACAACTTCGGTTACATCGCCCAGTCAGCGTTTCCCCTGGTCTGGATCGTGGTCCCGGCCATCGGCGCCTTCCTGCGGGCTCGCCACGCCACCTCGGCCCAGGAGCGACTGGAGATCTGGCAACGCTGGTGGGCCATCGGCGCGTTCGGCATCGGCAGCCTGTGGATGACCGTCGCGTTCCTGGCCTTCCCGGACGTGATGGCCGCCGCGATCGGCTTCCCCCGGACGCCGTTCCTGTTCGAGATCGCCTTCGCCAACCTCGGGCTGGCCATCATGGGCTTCCGCGCCGCTTCAGCGTCGGCACGCGAGCGCATCACCATCGGCCTCGGTGGCGGCATGTTCCTGTGGGGCGCCCTCGTCGGCCACGTCTACCAGTGGTTCGCCGGCGGCGACCACGCCCCCGGCAACACCGGCGGCGTCCTCGTCAACGACCTGCTGATCCCGGCGGTCATGATCGTCCTCGCCGTGCGGTCCCGGCGCCTGGCCGCCGCCCCTGTGCAGGCCGTCTGACCCCGGGCGCCGACCATGGTCGCCGCCCGCCAGATCCGAAGTCAAAGCTGGGACGCGCCACCGTCCACCGGAAGTTCGGCGCCGGTCGTGTAGGTGGCGTCGAAAGCCAGGAACGCCACCGCCTTCGCCACCTCGGCGGAGTCGCCGAACCGCAGCATGGGGTTGTTCGCGGTCATCTGCACCCGGGTCCGATCGGCGGCGTCCTCCGGCATCGACTTCTCCAGGATGCCGGAGTCGATCGGACCGGGGCTGACCGCGTTGACGCGGATCCGCCGCGGCAGCAGCTCGCGGGCCAGGCTCCGGGTCATCGAGCGCAGCGCCGCTTTGCTCGCCGCGTACGCGCTGACCATCGGCAGCCCCTTGACGTTCGCGACCGAGGTGGTGAGCACGACGCCACCGCCCTCCCGCAGCAGCGGGACGAACTTCTGCACGGTGAAGTAGGCGCCCTTGGCGTTGATCGCGAACAGGTCGTCGTACACCCGCTCGGACATCGACTCGAAGGGCGCGGCCCGGGTCACCCCGGCGTTCACGAACAGGACGTCCACCAGACCGAACTCCGCCTTCGCCCGGTCGGCGAGAGCGTCCACATCGGACAGTGACGCCGCATCACTGCGGACGGCCACCGTGTTGTCCCCGAGCTGTTCGAGAGCGGCGTCGAGCGTGGCCTGGGTGCGGCCGGTGATCAGAACCCGCGCTCCGCCACCGGCGAACAACTTCGCCGTCGCGAAACCGACACCGCTGCTGCCACCCGTGATCACGACGTTCTTGCCTTCGTACTCGGTCATGACGTCCAGTCAAGATCCCTTCCGGCTCACCGTCCAAGACCTGTTCCGCACGTCGTCATACCGGAGACGCATGACGCGTAGACTCGACGTGCGTGGACCTCGATTTGCGGCTGGTGCGGTATTTCACGGTGGTCGCGGAGCACCTCAACTTCGGCCGTGCCGCGGCCGCGCTGCATCTCGCCCAGCCGTCGCTCAGCCGCCAGATCCAGCGCCTGGAGCACGAGCTGGGCGTGCGGCTGTTCGACCGCACGCCGCAGGGCAGCCGGCTCACCGAAGCCGGCCGGGCGTTCCTCCCCCAAGCGCAGGCGCTGCTGCGCTCCGCTCGCCAAGCCGAGCTGACCGCGCGCGCGGCCGCGCCCCGGCAGACGATCACCGTCGGCTATGTCGCGGACCTGGTGATCACCCCGGCGGTGCGGGAACTCCGCCGCCGGCATCCCGACGCCCGGGTGGGCACCCGCCACCTCGACTGGCAGGACACGCACGCCCTGCCCGAGCACCGGGTGGACGCACTCGTGGTGCGGTTGCCCTTGCCGTTCCGGACGGACCAGCTGCGCGTCACGGTCCTCCACGAGGAGCCGAGGGTGCTGGTGGTACCGAGATCGCACCGCCTCGCGGGCAAGGAATCCGTCACGCTCGACGAGCTCGCCGACGAGCGGTTCACCGCCTGCACCAGCTCCCCCACGCTCTGGAGCGGCCCCCTCGAACCGAGCCTCGACGACAGCTTCGAGGACAAGCTCGAACTCGTCGCCGACGGCCGCGGCCTCGCCATCCTGCCCGCCGGCGACCGGCGCCCCACGGTGCGCGCGGACCTGGCCACGGTGCCCGTCGAAGGCATCGACCCGTGCCAGGTCGTACTCGCCACCCGCGCCGACGACCCCAACCCGCTGGCCATCGCCTTCCACGACGTCGCGGCAAGCTGTCTCGCCTGAGGTCCGTCGCCCCGTCCGGGTGGTCGAAAACGGCCCTCAGGTGGGGTCCCGGCGCAGGGCGGACGCCATCCATTCCTGAACCGTCGCCGTCTTCTCCGGGTCCGGCTGGGGCGTCCCGTTGATCACCGCCACCAGCGTGCTGTACCTGGCCATCAGGTTCGTCCCGGTCATCTTGGCCCGCGCCTCCGCCGACCGGATCCGGTCGAAGCCGGCCATGCTGCGGCGGGCCTTGTCGAGGTCGTGGTCCCCGGTCATGGCGGCGACGAAATCAGCCGAGTCGGCCGCCATGCGCTCGGCGATGTCCCGGGCCTGCGGGGAGTCCGCCGGCACACCCGCCTGCTGCGCGGCCTGCGCCTCCAGGTAGAGAACCCGCTGCCGCTCGGCGTGAGCCAGCATCTCCGGCGTGGCCATCAGCTTGCCCTGCTCGGTGCCGAAAGCGCGGTGGAGGAAGGCCCGCAGCGCCGTGCGGAACTGGTCGTCCCGCACGATCTCGGCGAGTTCGATCCAGGCCTCGAGCTGCTCGGTGGACGGTTCTTCCGGCAGGTGCGGCCGTCGGCTGCGCAGCCGTTCCAGGTAGCCGGGATGGACGTCCAGGCCGTCGGTCACGAAGTCCCAGAACCCGCTGATGAGCTGGTCCCGGTCGTCGTCGGACATCGACACGAGCTTGTGCAGCAAGCTCACCTGTTCCGCCGTCGTGGGTTGCCGCACGATGGTCCGCAGCACCGCGCGCCGCGCGTGGAACTGCCGCAACTGGTCCTCGACCAGCCGGAGATGCCGGACGGCCAGATCCCGCAAGGTGCCCTCCGCGGCCAGCACCCGGCGAACGTCGTCCAGGCCGGCACCGAGGTCGCGGAGGGTGCGCACGAGTTCGAGCCGGGCGATGGCCTGCACGTCGTACTGCCGGAAGCCGCCTTCGGCGAGAGCGGTGGGCGCGACCACCCCCTCGTCGGCGTAGAACCTGATGGCGCTCACGCTCAAACCGGTGCGGCGGGCGACATCGCCGATGGGATAGAGCTCGTTCATACGCCCCACTATGCGATCTCGACCGGCTTGAGAGTCAAGGCTGCCGCGAACGCGGTTCGAACGCCCCGCGAGGTCCGCGGCGGATCCGGACCGGTCGTGCATGATGGCGTCATGCCTGGTGAGCACCAGATCGACATCCCCGATACGTGGCGTTGTGCCGTGCATCCCCGCCGTGGCGGGATGGCCGCGCTCGAACCGCTCGACGTCAAGCACGAAAGCCTCGCGGAGCTCACCGCATGGCATGCCGCTCGTGGTGTGGACCTGGCCGCCAAGCGGACGGCGATTCTTCACCACACGAGGACCGATCCCGCGCTTCGCGCGTTGGCGCTCTCAGCGGAGCCGGACGTCGAGGCCGATGGCGTCCGGCTCGCGCTCGCACCGAACCCGTGTCGCGGTGCCATCGCCTACAACACCTCGATGGCGCCCATCGACGATCTCGTCGCCGTCCGAGGGCTGGCCCACGGCGCTGCCGCGTTCGTGGCGAGCTGCGCTTACCACACCGCCGATCAGTTCAGCGCGAACGACGTCATACCGCTGCTGCGCCACACCGACGCGACGGACGCCGCGTACCCCGTGTGGACAGCCGCCGCCCGGCAGCTGCGGTCGATGCTGGCCGTCGCGCGGCAGGACGTCTACGACGACACGGTCGCCCGGTTGGCCGCGTTTCGCGGCGGACTGCTGCGCCAGCGGATCGTCACGTCCTATCTCGTCCCCGCCCGGCCGGAGTGGGCGGCCGGGGATCTCGACGATCTCCCCGAGGACTACTGGGGATCGCCGGAACTGCTCTTCTACAGCATGGCGACGGTCGAGCAGTTGTCCCGATGGCACATGACCTCGCTGGGACAGTTCATCACGGCCTTCGACGCGGCCGGCGAGGACGTCGTGCCGCTGCTGTTCCGTCAGCTGGACCGGTCCCGCTGGGCGCCGGACATCCGGCACGACGTCCTCGAGGTGCTCACGCGCATCCCGGCGGACGCGGCGTTCGCCGGGCTGCTGCACCGAATGGACCTCCCGGCGGTGCCGGGTGGGGTGCGTGCCGCGGCCGACAGGTTCCCCGCACGCGCGGCGCGGCTGCTCGGCACGCATCGGGACGGCGACTTCATCGACGCGTTGCTGCTACGCCAGGTGCGCCGGCACCCGGAAGTCCCCGAGGCCAGGCTGTTCACCCGCCGGCCGGAGGCGCCACCCGAGGCCGTCCCGCCGCTGCTCGCGTCGCCGCCGTGGCGTCGTGAACCGCCGGCCCGGGTCACGGCCGTCCCGGACGCGGTCGAGCCTCGAATCGTCTGGCAGGACGGTGAACAGGAACGCTGGGCCTACGACTGGCAAGCGTTCCGGTCCGAGGAAATGCGCGTGCATCTCCCGCTCGCCGAGAAAGGCGTTGCTCCGCCGGAGTTCTACATCAGGGCGCCGGAGGGCATCGTCCGTCCGCTGCTCGCTCGATGGCAGGCCGAATCGGCCTCGTTCTACCTCGAGAAGCCGCAAGTGGTGGTCGCCAAGTACGAACTCGCCGCGCTGGCACCGTTCTTGCGGCTGGCCCGCAAGAAACCGGTTGTCGGTGCCCCACTGCTGATGCCCTATCTCGCCGTCGAGGTCGCCGAGTTGATGGCGGCCTGGCTGACCCGGTCACGCCAGTTCCGCCCGGTCGCGCGGGAATGGTTCACCCGCCACGGCGCCGGCGCCGCCGCACTGCTCATCCCGGTCGCTCTCGGCGCGGCGCGTGCGGAGGCGGCGACCGCCGCGCTGGCCCTCAGCCGTCTCGACGCGGACGACGTACGGGCCGCAGCGAAAGACCTCGGCTGCGTCGAGACCGTGGAGACGTTGCTCAGCCGCGACCCGCTCGACTTCGTGCCCGCGAAGATCCCGGCCGTGCCGAAATGGGCGGACCCCGGTCTTCTACCGCAGGTTCTGCTGGCCGGCGGCGAGTACGCGTTGCCGGCCGAGCCGACCGCCGCGCTCCTGCGCATGATCGCGATGTCCCAGCTCGACGCGCCCTACGAAGGCCTGCGCGTGATCGCCGATTGCTGTGACCCGGCGAGCCTGTCGGCGTTCGTCTGGTCGCTGTACCGGCTCTGGGAGGCCGAGGACAGGCCGTCGAAGGACGCGTGGGCCATGAACGCCCTCGGGTACTTCGGTGACGACACGGTCGCGGACCGGCTGGCACCGCGCATCCGGGCGTGGCCGTCGGAAGGCGCGGCGCCACGGGCGAAGCGCGGCGCCGACGTGCTGGCCGTGATGAACACCGAGCGAGCTCTCGGCCACCTGTCGGCACTGGCGCGCAATGCCAAGTCCGGGCCACTGCGCAGCCACGCCGCCGCCGCGCTCGACCGCGTCGCCGCGGACCGCGGGCTGCTGCCCGAACAGCTCGACGACCTGCTGGCGCCGGATCTCGGGCTGGACGGCGATCAGGTCGAGTACCGGAACGTGTCGTATGCCGTCGACCTCGTCGACACACGCGAACTCGTGCTGCGGGATCCGTCCGGAGCGAGGCTCAGCGCATTGCCCAAGGCGGCGAACGACGAGGAGAAGGCGGCGGCATCGGCGTGGAACAGCTTGCGCCGCAAGGCAAAGCCGATGATCGCCGACCAGATCGCGCGCCTGGAGGAAGCGATGGTGGTGCAGCGCCGATGGTCCGGCGGCGACTTCCGGTCCCGGATCGTGGCGCATCCGCTGCTGGGCCGCTTCGCGCGCGGGCTGCTGTGGGCCCTCGACGACCGGACCGCGGCCATCGACGCCCTCGGCGACCCGGTCGACCCGGCTGGTGGGCTGATCGGCGACGCCAAGTGGGTCCGGCTCGCCCACCCGGCGGTCGACGACTTCACCCCGTGGACCACGTGGCTTGCTCAGCGCGGCGAGCAGCCGTTCATCCAGGCCGGGCGCGAGGTGTTCACCGGCGAGGACCCATCTGTCTACTGGCAGCGAACGGTGGCGGCCGCGAAGCTGTTCGGTCTCGTCCGGCGAGGCTGGCAGTGGGCACCGAGCGGCCACAGAGCAGTGCGCCACCAGCTGTTCCGGCCGTTCGGCCCAGAGGGGCGTGTGGCGCTGACCATCGACCCGGGAACGTCGGCGGTCACGGACCCGAAAGCGGAGCCCGAGCAGACGATCACCGAGATCACCTTCGAGTCCGCCGCGGGCGAGCTGGGCGTCTTCAGTGACCTGCCCGTCGTCACCCGCTCGGAACTGATCCGGTCCCTGCGTTGTCTCGACTAGTCGCCGACGATCAGGGTCGACGCGGGGACCGATCCTTGGACAATCGTCAAGATCGCCCCTGCCCCTGGGCAGCAAAACAGCCCAGGTCTGCGACCTGGGCTTTGCTCCCCCGTTACCTTTTTCGTGGCTCCCGCCAGGGAGCTGTGGTCGCCAGGCTCGGCATGACTAACGCCCCCAGTCGAACCCATGATCCGGGGGGTGGTGTCACCGGGCCTGGTGGCATCGACCGACCGCTGAATAGGGACACGGCCACCACTGGGTAGGTCTCGTCGTAACGTGGGTGCCGGCGCTCGATGCCCGACCCGGTGACCACTCGCGGCGAACGAACGGCATGGTGGATGAGCAGCACTTACAGCGTGTTCCTCGGCCTGGACGTCGGCAAAGACAACCACCACGCCGTCGGTCTCGACCCGGACGGAAACCGGCTGCACGACGGGCCGCTGCCCAACACCGAACCCAAACTGAAAGCCCTGTTCGACAAGCTCGCCGCACACGGACCACTGCTGGTCGTCGTCGACCAGCCCGCCACGATCGGGGCGTTGCCGGTCGCGGTCGCCCGCGCCGCGGGCCATCAGGTGGCCTACTTGCCGGGGCTGGCCATGCGCCGCATCGCCGATCTCTACCCCGGGCGGGCGAAGACCGATGCGCGGGATGCGTTCGTCATCGCCGATGCGGCCCGCTCCCTGCCCCACACACTCCGGCCCGTTGATGTCGGTGACGAAGCCCTGGCGGAGCTGGAGGTGCTGGTCGGGTTCGACGACGACCTGGCCGGCGAAGCCACCCGCATCGCCAACCGCATCCGCGGGCTGCTCACCGGCATCCATCCCACCCTCGAACACGCCATCGGCCCCAGGATCAGCCACCCTGCGGTGCTGGAAATCCTCTCCCGCTGCGGCGGCCCGGCCGGCATCGCCAAGGCCGGCCGCCGCAAACTCACCGCGATCGCCAAGGCTCACGCGCCGCGCATGGGCGAACGACTGGTCGAGGCGATCATGACCGCTCTGGGCGAGCAGACGGTCACCGTCCCGGGCACCGCAGCCGCGGACACGGTCCTGCCCAGGCTGGCCGACAGTCTGAAGACTGTTCTGCAGCAACGGAAACAGGTCGCTGAGCAGGTTGAGGGGATACTTGATGCGCACCCTCTTGCCGGGGTCCTGACCTCGATGCCCGGCATCGGTGTCAGGACCGCAGCCCGCATCCTCCTCGAAGTCGGCGACGCCTCGAACTTCGCCTCCTCCGGACATCTGGCGGCCTATGCTGGGATCGCCCCGGTCACGCGCAGCTCCGGCACCAGCATCAAGGGCGAGCACCCCGCCCGGACCGGCAACCGCCAGCTCAAACGCGCGTTCTTCCTCGCCGCGTTCGCCGCGCTGTCCGATCCGACCAGCCGGGCTTACTACGACCGCAAACGAGCTGAGGGCAAGAAGCACAACGCCGCCCTCATCTGCCTGGCCCGCCGTCGCTGCGATGTCCTCTACGCGATGCTACGCAACGGCACCCACTACCGACACCCCGAACCCACTCCGGCCCCCGCCGCGGCTTGACAACCACATAGGGACACCCCCCTTGGACTCGAACCAAGAACCCTCCGGATTATTGGTTCGAGTGATTTCGAGTCGACGTCAGTCGATCTAGCTGAGATGTTTGCAATCGCTCATGCCCTCAGAGGGCGTCAGTCGACGTCGTTCGACCTGCAATTTCGCCCTTAGATCGCCCCTAGTTCGACAGTCAGGCACCGCCAGCGCGTCCACCCTGCGGTCGCCGACGACGCCACCGGGGTCGCGCAACGCGGACCGGGCGGTTACCCAAGAAGAAGCAGACGATCTGACCATCTGATTACAAGTCCGCCGCCCTGGTGCACCGGTGAGTGTCACCGCGTGCCGTCCTGTGCCGATAAGTGCGCGCTCGGGCTCGACCAGCACCGCCGTACCGCCGGCCTTGAACGTCGCGCGCAGGTCGAGCAGGCACAGGTCGAAGTTGAACGGCGCGTAGTTCAGCACCACGTGCCCGGCCGGAGGCGGAACTTCGTGATCGCCCACTCGGTGAACCGTTCCACCGCCTGAAAGCTCAGCGGCACCACCTTCGGCAGCCCGGTGGAGCCGGACGTCGTGAAGATGAACGACGTCGCGTCGGGGCTGACGTCGGGACCGGTGATGCCGTCGAGCCCGCCGAGGTCGCCGTCCGGCGGGACGATGGTGGTGTCGATCTTGTGCACCCGCAGTCCACCGGCGTCCGCGCCGGGTTCCGTGGTCAGCACGTCGGTGCAGTCCGCCTTCTCCAGCAGCTCTTGCAGCGCCGTCGTACCGAGTTCCGTGGAGGGCAGCATGAACGGGCGGCGCCCGAGCAGGCAGGCGACGATCAGCGCGACGGTGCGCGGTGTCTTCGCGGCGTGCAGCGCGACGCGGGCGTCGGACGGCAGCTGCAGCGCCGCGAGCCCGTTGTAGGCCGACATCGTCATGGCGCACAGTTCGGCGTTCGACACCCGGTCGCCGCCCATGACCAGCGCGGTCGACTCCGGCCGGTTGCGGGCGAAGTCGGCCAGACAGCCGAGCAGCGAACGCGAGTACGGCACCATGGTCTCCAACTCAACCGGGCGCCCAGCGACCACCATCGCGCGCCGGCCAGTCACCCCAGCTCCGCCACGGGGAGTCCACTTCGAACTCCGGCGGTGCCCGGCCCGGGCACCGCGTGGACACCACCGTAGCTTCGGGCCGGAGTGACTGGCTTCTCGCGCAGTGCGGCTCCGCTCGGCCCGGTGAAGTCCCGTGCAGCCAAGGGGCCTTCTCCCGCGTTGCCGATCCGGAAGAGCACGTATCGAGACGGCTGCCACAGACAGGCGGAGCACTCTGGTGGTCGACGAGCTCTACGCGAGCCCAGGACAGAAACCAGCGGCAAGACGGAGCACCATGACTGAGCCAGGTGAGTTCCCGTCCAACGCGATCGACGCGCCGGCATGGCGCGACGCGTTGTCGGAGTCGATCGAAGACGTCGTCGCGACGCAGGTCGCCGATCTGCGGGAGGGATTCGACACCTGCCTGCGGGAGCTGCGTGCCACCCGGCGGGAGCTCGAGGACCACACCGCGTACTGCGCGCAGAACGAGCTGCCGGTGGACGGTCTGGCCCTCGCGCACATGACGACGTCCGCGGAGCAGGTCTGGCTGCGGCTCACCCGAGCGCAACGCATACTGGACGAAGTGTCCATTGCGGACTCGGCGGCGCAGCTGTCGGCCGCCGAGGCGGTGCTGCGGTTCGGCCTGTCCACGCTTTCCTACGTGCGCAACGGTCTGGAGTGGACGGCCAAGTCCTACGGCCAGGCGCGGCAGGTGCAGTTCTTCGGGACCCAGCAGGAGTCCTGGCCCACGATGAACTACGACCGCAACGGCGCGCACGCGTCGGTCACCCGGGTGGAGCGCCAGCTGCTGGGCGTGCTCGGCCTGTCGGGCGAGGACCACGGCATCGGCGTCACGTCGTCCGGCATGGCGGCGTACACGTGGATCGAGGCGTTCCTGCTGCGTTACCGGCTGAACGCCGGCGACAGCATCCTCCTGGCGCCCTACATCTACTACGAAGTGGCACAACAGCTGACCGCGCTGCCGCACATCAGGTCGGAGCGGGCCGGCGGCTACCTGGTCGAGGAGATCGTCGCCGACGTCGTGCGCCACCGGCCCAAGGTGGTCTTCGTCGACCCGCTGGCCAACAACGTGCGGCAGCGGATGTTCGACCTGCCGGAGCTCTACCGGCGCCTGCGCGAGGTGGTGACCGGCCGCCTCACGGTCGTCGTCGACGGCACGATGATCGGCGCGTCACTGCAGACGGAGCTCTTCGCGAGCGACGACCGGCTCGAGATCATCTACTACGAAAGCTGCACCAAGTACCTCCAGCTGGGCATGGACTTCGCCCTCGGCGGGCTCGTGGTGTACCCGGCGGAGCTGACCGAGCTGTTCGCCATGCTCCGCCGCAACACCGGCGCGGTTCTGGCGCGGCACAACGCCGAGCTGTTCCCCCGGTACGAGACCGCCCTGCACCGGCGCCGGATGCGCCGGATCTGGGCGAACGCCGAGCACCTGGCCGAGTTGCTGCTGGCCGACCCCCGGGTCGCCGCGGCGGGCGAGGTGCACCACCCCGCGCTGGCGCATCACCCGGACGTGCGGCTCGCGCACAGCCTGCCCTACGGCAGCGGGATCGTGACGTTCCTCTACCACGAGCGGGACCGCAACGACTGGAACAACCTCAACGCGGTGGTCGACCAGATCCTCGTGCACGCGCAGAAGTCCGGGGTGCAGGTCACCAAGGGTGTCAGCTTCGGGTACTCCGTGCCGCGCGTCTGGGCGCAGGACGTGGGAACGACCGCGGCGGAGCGCAAGTACGTGCCGGCGACGGACGACGAACCGCTGTTCCTCCGGCTCTACATCGGCGACCGGGCCATCCAGCTCGAGGGCCTGGCCGACGCCATCGCCTCGGCGATCGCCGGCTGAGCAGCCGATGCCCGCGGGTGCCGATGCCGCGAGGTGACGTTTCAGGGGCTGTTCCTCAACCTGCCGTGGTCGTGGGTGTCGTGAGGTCGGGTGTGCACGTCATCGGTATCGCCTCGGCGACGCCGCTACCCCTCCGACTGCACCGCAGCGGAGTGGGCGCTGCTGCTGCCTTTGCTGCCCCGGCGCGTCGACTGGCGTGGTGGCCGCGAGGGCCTGGGTGGCCGGCCGGAGAAACACTGCCGCCGGATCGCTGGGCGGACCTGCTCGCCGTCGACGACCTGTACGACGCGCTGAAAGCCGCCGAAACCAGCAGTGGCGGCCCCGAGACAGCGAACCCCGGCTGGTTCAGGATCAGCCTCTCACGAGTGCCCTCCAGGGCGGTCAGGCGTCGACGGGCTCGCGGGTGGCGAGGAGCCTGCTCGGCAGGTTGCGCAGCAGGACGACGCACACGACCGCGACGGCCGCGACCACGGCCATGACGAGGAACGCGGTCGTGCCGAGGCCGGCGTACGCGACGGCGCCCAGCACCGGCCCGACGATGAACCCGATGTCGGACACCAGGCCGAAGGCGCCGAACGCGCGCCCGAGCTGGTGCCTCGGCACCAGGTTCACGCCCTGCCGGGCCACCAGGTACAGCACGGGCTGGGCCGTCATGAACAGCAGCAGTCCGGCGCACATCGCCACCACACCGTCGAACAACCCGACCGCGGTCAGCCCGATCGCCTCGGCGCCGAACGCGTACGCCGAGATCACCAGCAGCGGCCGGGACTCCACGAACCGGGCGCACGTCATGGCCACGGCCATGAACACCGCCAGCCCGGCGGTGTAGATCACCGACGTGTAGGCGACGCCGTTGCCCGTCACGTCGTCGAGGTGCAGGGGAACCACCGGCTCGAGTGCCGCGAACAACGCGTTGTTGACCAGGTCGACGACCGCGAACAGGCCGACCAGCACCACCAGCGTCCGCACGGCGCGACCACGGCCGGCCGACACCGGCGGCGACGCCACGGGCTCCGGGGCGACCCGCAGGCCCAGCAACAGCACGCCACCGGTCATGGTCACCGCCGCGCCGGCCAGGAAGACGCCCGTGAAGCCCAGGAACGGGTGCAGCAGGCCGACGACCGCGGGCCCCAGCACCATCCCGGCCGTGCAGCAGCCGCCGAACCAGCCCATGACCCTGGCCGTGCCGAACCGCGACCTGGCGCCCAGTGAGCTGGCCAGCTGGTACAGCACCGGCATCGTGATGCCCTCCGCCACGCCCCACGCGAGCCGCCAGCTCAGCACCTGCCAGCCCGAGGTGGCGAAGGCCAGGCCGACCACCGTCACGGCCGTCAGGGTCAGGCCGACGAAGCCGATGAACTGCGGCCGGGACGCGCGGTCGACCAGGATGCCGCCGATGGGCTGCGCCAGCGCCTTGGCCAGCGCGAACCCGCTGAACGCCGCGGCCACCTCCAGTGCCGACATCTGGAACCGGCCGGTCAGTTCGGGCACCAGCGGCACCAGCATCGTGTACGCGACGTTCATCATCGCCGCGGACAGCAGCAGGGCCCCGATCCCGGACTGCCGCGGGGCGGTCACGGCCGCTGCTCCAGCCCTTCGTAGCCGGCCTCGGTGACCAGGCCGTCGTGCACCGCCGTCAGCCGCGGGCCGTAAACCTCGACGTCGCCCGGCTCGGCCGAGTACCACAGGCCCCACAGGTGCAGGCCGCCGAAGCCGTGCTGCTTCTTGAACCGGTCGTTGCCCCGGCCGAACTCGACGATGTCCCAGCCGCGGTCGACGCCCATCGCCATGATTTCGTACAACATGAACGGGTACGCGCTGACCTCGCCGTACACGGACGGGTCCGTGCCGCCGGCCCACAGGTACAGCCTCCGGTCGTACTCCAGCGCGACGAACGCGCCGATCGTCGCGCCCTCCCACTCGGCGCGGATCACGCTGGCGTACGGCGTGGCCAGCACGGCCGCCAGCGTCGGGGCGTCGTACAGCCCGGGCCAGCCGTGCTTGACCGCCGAGCCGTTGCACAGCTCGAGCACCCGGTCGATGTGCGCGGCCGCGGCGGGGCCGGTCTCCTCGACCAGCTTGACGTTCTTCTCCGTGGCCCGGCGCCAGCGGCGGCGCCAGTCGGTGCGCTTCCGGCGGGGCACCTCGCCCATCACCGGGTCCGGGCCGCTGCCCGGGTTCTTGTAGTACGCGGTGTCCAGCCGCGCGAAGACGTCCGGCCGGCGGACGGCGGCCCACTGGCGGGCCGGCTCGGGCGGCAGGTTGAACACCAGCACGCCGGCCGCGCCCAGGTCCCGTGCCTGCGCGCGGGCGTCGTCGACCAGGGTCGCCACGGCGGCGCTGTCGCCGGCCAGGTACGCGGGGCCGAAGACCGAGTAGACCGAGCCGATCGTGAGGACCGGGCGGTCGAACACCGGCCCGCTCCCGGTCTCGTCCTCGTAGCCCTGCCAGAACGGGGAGTGCTCGAGCAGGTAACGCGGCGCGCGGCCGGGGTCGATCACGCGCTGCCGCTCGATGGTCGCCCGCGTCCACGCGTCCAGCCACTCTTCGGTGTCGAACACCGTGGTCGGATACGGCTGGGCCTCGAGATTCCGGGCGAGCGTCATCGAAGCTCCTCCGTGCGGTGAACATTCCTCACCCGACGGTAGGCCCGCCCGGCATCCCGGGCGAGGGTTGACCACCAGGAGTGCACTCTCGGAGAAGCGACGACGACCCGCACGGCTGAAGATGCCCGGCAGATCGGTGGCCTGCGACGCTGGGCGCATGACGCGCTCCATAGCCTGGCAGGACGGTGCCATCACGGCCGTCGACCAGTGCGCGCTGCCGCACGAGTACCGGATGCTGCGACTGTCCACTGTGGATGAAGTGATCGACGCGATCCAGCGCCTGGCGATCCGTGGCGCGCCCGCCATCGGCGTGGCCGGCGCCCTTGCCGTGGCGCTCTCGGCCCGTGCGCACACCCGCGACGGCGTCTGCGACGAGATCGCGGTCCGGGCCGAGGCGCGGCGGATCGCCGACGCGCGGCCGACCGCGGTCAACCTGAGCTGGGCGGTGCGCCGGGTCCTCGGCAAGCTCGACGGCGGCGCGGACGCCGTGCTCGCCGAGGCCGGCACCATCCTCGTCGAGGACGAGGAACGCAACCGTGCCGCGGCGGGCGAGGCCGCGAACCTCGTGCGGCGGTTGTGCGGGCCGGAGCCGCTGCGGCTGCTGACCCACTGCAACACCGGCAGGCTGGCCACGGTCGCCTGGGGCACCGCGCTGGGCGCCATTCGCCTGCTGGCCGGTGAAGGACACGTGACCGAGGTGCTGTTCGGCGAGACCCGGCCACTGCTGCAGGGCGCGCGGCTCACGGCGTGGGAGCTGGCCGAGGCGGGCATCCCGCACCGGATGCTGGTCGACTCCGCCGGGCCGGCCGCGCTGGCCGCCGGCATGGTCGACTGCGTGCTGGTCGGCGCCGACCGCGTGTGCGCCAACGGCGATGTCGCCAACAAGATCGGCACCTACTCGCTGGCGCTGGCCGCGTCGCGGGCCGGGGTGCCGTTCGTGGTCGTGGCCCCGGAGTCCACTCTGGACACGACGTTGCGGAGCGGCGCGGACATCGTCATCGAGGAGCGCTCGCCGGCCGAGGTCACCGCGTTCGGCGGCGTCGAGGTCGCCCCGCCGGGCACCCGGGTCTTCAACCCCGCGTTCGACGTCACGCCGGCCGAGCTGGTGACCGCGGTGGTCACCGAGTCCGGCCTGTTCCGTCCGACCGGGACGGTCGAGGAGCGGGCGTCATGAGCGGCGCGGAGCTTGCCAGGACCGCGGCCGGGCTCTACGCGCGCGGCTGGCTGGAAGGGACCGCCGGGAACCTGTCGGTCCGGCTGTCCGGTGACAGCGCCTTGATCACCGCCAGCGGCGTCAGCAAGGGAAGGATCACCGCGGCCGACGTGGTCGAGGTCGGCATCGCCGACTCGCGGCCGGTGCGCGAAGGCGCGCCGCGCCCGTCCGCCGAGACTGCGATCCACACGGCGCTGTACCGGTTGTCGCCCGGCTCGCACGCCGTCGTGCACGCGCATCCGCCCTACGCCACCGCGATCGCGATCCTGTCCGCACGGCGCGGCGCCGACACCGTGACGTTCACCGACCTCGAGATCATCAAGGGGCTCGGGCTGACCGACCCGTCCAAGGTGGTCGTCCCGGTGTTCGAGAACCACGCGCACGTGCCGGCCATCGCCGACGACGTCACCGAGCGGCTCACGGCCGACGCGCCACCCGTCATGCTCATCGGCAACCACGGTGCGACCACGTGGGGGCCGACGTTGGAGATCGCCCGCAACCGCATGGAGTGCCTGGAAGCGTTGTGCCAGCTGACGTTGCTGGTCGACCGGACCGCTGCCTGACAAGGAGAACACGATGACCCTGCTCCAGGTCATGCCGGCGAACGACGCCGCGAACGTGCTGGTGCGCACCGAGGACCTCACCGAGATCGCCGCGGAGCTCGCCCCGCACGGCATCCGGCTCGAGCGGTGGGCGACCGTGCCGCTCGCGGACGGGGCCGGGCAGGAGGAGGTGCTCGCCGCCTACGCGTCCGAAGTGGAGCGTGTGTCGGCGGAAGGCTCGTACCCGCTCGTCGACGTCGTGCGGATGGTGCCGGACGACGCCGACCCGGAGTGGCCCGCCAAGGCCGAGGCGGCCAGGAAGAAGTTCCTCGACGAGCACACCCACGACGAGGACGAGGTGCGGTTCTTCGTCGAGGGCAGCGGTTGCTTCTACCTGCACCTCAGCGGCAAGGTGTACGCCGTGGTCTGCACCGCCGGCGACCTGATGTCCGTGCCGGCCGGCACGACGCACTGGTTCGACATGGGCACCAAGCCGTACTTCTGCGCCATCCGGTTCTTCCAGGAGGAGGACGGCTGGGTCGCCGGCTTCACCGGCAACCCGATCTCCGCCGGGATGCCGACGCTCGAAGAGCTCGTCGCACCGGAGCCGCGCTCGTGACCCTGGCGGTCGTCCTCGACATCGAGGGCACGGTCAGCCCGCTGTCGGCCGTGCACGACGTGCTGTTTCCCTATGCGCGCGAACGTCTTGAGAGCTGGGTGCGCCAGGAGCGGCCCGGCACGCAGGCCGTCGTCGACGGTGTGCGGGCGATGCTGGGCGGGCACGCCGGTCTTGACGACGTGGTGCGGACCCTGCTCGAGTGGCACGACGACAACGCGAAGCACAGTCCACTCAAGACACTGCACGGACTCGTCTGGGAACGGGGTTTTCTCGACGGTGAGCTGTCCGGCGTGGTGTACCCGGACGTGCCACCGGCGCTGGCCGAATGGCGCCGGCGCGGGACACGGTGCTGGATCTACTCCTCCGGCTCGGTGCTCGCCCAGCGGCTGTGGTTCTCCCGCAGTGACCACGGGGATCTCCAGGGTTACCTGGACGGCCACTTCGACACCCTGACCGGCGGACCGAAGCGGGATCCCCTTTCCTACCAGCGAATCGCGCGGACGATCGGCACGCCGGCCCGCGACGTCGGCTTCCTGTCCGACAGCCGGGCCGAGCTGGACGCCGCCAGGACCGCGGGCTGGGAGACCATCGGCGTGCGCCGGCCGGGCTGCACCACCGACTTCGGCACGCACCGGGCGATCGCCGACTTCACCGAGTTCGGCCCCGCACGGGAGGTGGCCTGATGAGCGAGGACCCGCTCGTCGGAAAGTTCGCCCCGTTCCGCAGTACGATCTTCGCCGAGATGACCGCGATCGCCCACCGCACCGGCGCGATCAACCTCGGCCAGGGGTTCCCGGACAGCGACGGTCCGCCGGAGCTGCTCGCCGCCGCCGCGGAGGCGGTGCTCTCCGGGCACAACCAGTACCCGCCCCTGCCCGGGGTGCCCGCGCTGCGCACCGCCATCGCCGAGCAGCGTGCCGCCGACTACGGCACGCCGTACGACCCCGGCACCGAGATCCTCGTGACCGCGGGCGCGACCGAGGCGATCGCCGCCGCCATCGCCGCGCTGGTCCCGGCCGGCGACGAGGTGCTGGTGTTCGAGCCGTACTACGACTCCTACGGCGCGGCCATCGCGCTCGCCGGCGCCGTCCGCCGGACCGTGCGGCTGCGCCCGGCCGGCGACCGGTTCACGTTCGACCCCGGCGAGCTGGCCGCCGCAGTGACGCCGCGTACGCGGGCGTTCCTGGTGAACACCCCGCACAACCCGACCGGAACGGTGCTGTCGGCCGCCGAGCTGGCGGTCATCGCCGAGATCTGCGAGCGGCACGACCTGATCGCCATAACCGACGAGGTCTACGAGCACCTGGTCTTCGACGGGGTCCGGCACATCCCGCTGGCCTCGCTGCCCGGGATGGCGGCACGGACGCTCACGATCTCCTCCGCCGGCAAGACCTTCAACGCCACCGGCTGGAAGGTCGGCTGGATCTGCGGGCCGGCGTCGATGGTCGCGGCCGTGCGCACGGTGAAGCAGTACCTCACATTCGCCGGTGGCACGCCGTTCCAGCACGCCGTCGCGGCCGTGCTGCCCGACCGGCACCGGTGGCTGGACGGCCTGCGTACCGGGCTGACCGCCGCCCGCGACACCCTGCGGGACACGCTCACCTCGGCCGGCTGGCGGTGCTTCGCGTGCCAGGGAACGTACTTCCTGCAGGTGGACGCCAGGTCGGTCGGTTACGGCGACGGCACCGCACTGTGTCACGACCTGGCCACCCGGGCCGGGGTGGTCGCCATCCCCAGCGGGGCGTTCTACGCCGACCCGGCGAGCGGCCGGGAGCTCGTTCGCTTCGCGTTCTGCAAGAGTCCCGCGGTGATCGCCACCGCGGCCGGCAGGCTGGCCGGATTCGCCGCCGGCACACATCGGGAAGGAGCGGCGTGATGGGCAACTCGCCAGTCGGGGTGATCGGTGGCAGCGGACTGTACGAACTGCTGGAGGACGCCTCGTACGTCGACGTCTCGACGCCTTACGGTGAGCCGTCCGATTCGCTGGTGCGCGGGGCGGTCGGCGGCCGTGAGGTGGTGTTCCTGCCCCGGCACGGCCGCGGCCACCGGCATCCGGCGCACGTGATCAACTACCGGGCCAACATATGGGCGTTGCGGTCGCTCGGGGTGCGGCAGGTGCTCGGGCCCTGTGCTGTCGGATCGCTCCGGGCCTCGCTCGGCCCGGGGACCTTCGTCGTGCCGGACCAGGTGGTCGACCGGACTTCCGGGCGGGTCTCGACGTACTTCGACACCGGCGCGGTGCACGTCGGGTTCGCCGACCCGTACTGCCCCGACGGGCGTGCGGCCGTGCTGAAGACCGCTGGTGAGCTGGACCAGGCCGTTGTCGACGGCGGAACCATGGTGGTTATCAACGGGCCGCGGTTCTCCACCCGCGCGGAGTCGGTCTACTACGCTCGGCAGGAGTGGTCGCTGATCAACATGACCGGGTTGCCCGAGGCCGCGCTGGCGCGTGAGCTGGCCATGTGCTACACGTCCATCGCGCTCGTCACGGATCTGGACGCCGGGCTCGACGAGGGGAGCGCGGTGGAGCAGGAGTCGGTGTTCCGCGTGTTCTCGGAGAACATCTCGCGGCTGCGGGAGCTGGTGTTGCGGACGGTTGCTTCACTGGGTGCGCAGGAGGACTGCCGGTGCGCACACGCGCACGACGGGCTCGAAATCCCTGCAGACCTGTTCTGAGGAGAAGGTGTTGGACTACGGCCAGTTCGTCAAAGGTTTCGACATACCGGACGGCTCCGTGCCGGCCAAGCTGAGCTTCGAGGACATCGAGATCCGGGCGATAACCCGCGCGGACCTGTCCGAGGACGTGCGCGGGATCAACGCCAGCTTGGACCTCATCCGACGGACTCGGGGTGGAAACTGGCCCACCGAGGCCGTCACCGAGGAGTTCAACTACGTCGATCTCGTGTGGCACGAGTGCGAGTTCCGGGACATGGGATCTTTCGCCTACTGCATCTGGGATTCGAACGGCCGGTATCTCGGGTGTTGTTACCTCTACCCCATGGGGCGGCGGACGAAGCTGACCGAGGACCTGCTCGAGCACGACGTGGACGTCAGCTGGTGGGTCACCCCGGATGCGTACGAGAAGGGGTACTACGAGAAGTTGTACCGCGCGTTGAAGCAGTGGATGCCCGAGTTGCCGTTCAAGCAGCCCTACTACTCCAACAAGCAGATTCCCGAAGACTGAGCGGATCGGCGGTCGGCCAGCCACCCCATCGAAGCTCATGACCTCGATGTAGGCCTTGGCGTTGTCGTTGTCGTTGAAGCCGAAGTACCCGAGACCGTCGTGCGTTGGCCGCAGGTTCGAGATCTCGTCCTTGCGCATCGGACGCTTGATCTCGACCGCAACGATCGACGGCAGCGGCAGCCGCTGCCCCTCGTGCCGCGCGTCGAGTGGCAGAAGCGCGCGGCTCCGGGCGGGCTTGTGTTGCGGACATCGCGACCCATGGCGAAGAGCACCGACAACGGTCGTGCGCCGGTCCGCTCGCACGGTCAGTTGTCGCTCAGGGCGACGACGTCGAAGCCGGCCAACGGCGTCACCGGACAGCGGAGACAGGCTGCCGTTTGGACGATCGTCAAGATCGACACTGAATCGCTCCAACCCCCGGGCAGCAAAAAAGCCCAGGTCTGCGACCTGGGCTTTGCTCCCCCGCTTGGACTCGAACCAAGAACCCTCCGGTTAACAGCCGAATGCTCTGCCAGTTGAGCTACAGGGGAATGTTGCTCACTTCCGGTGCCGGTCTCTCCGACCGACAAGAAGAACTTTAGCCCATGCCCGCACACCCTCCGCACCCACCCCCCACTTGGCGCAACCGCCCCTGCGGGCCGTTTTCCTGGACAATGGACAGTCGGACGACCTACTGACGGAAGGCGTGGACGCGGATGAAGAAGTTCCTGCTGGGGGCAAGCCTGGGGTACGTGCTGGGCGCCAAGGCAGGCCGGGGGCGGTACGAGCAGCTCGTGCGCACCTACCGCCGGGTCGTCGATCACCCCATGGTCCAAGGTGCCGCCGGGGTTGCGCGGGCCAAGATCAGTGAGAAGGTGCGCCGCTAGACCTGGGCCACGACGAACACCCTGCGGAACTCGAACCACGTGGTCCCGTCGGCCCTGGTCGGGTACGCCGAAGCCAGGCGGGGGGCCAGTTCCGCGCGGAACTGCTCCCACTCCGCGTCGGACAGGGCCGCGCGGATCGGGCGCAGGGCCGTCCCGGCTATCCACTCCAGCACCGGGGACGGCCCCCGCAGCGGCTGCACGTACGTCGTCTCCCAGGCGTCGACGCCGCAGCCCTCATCGGCCAGAAGGTTCGCGTACTCCAGGGGGCTCGAGACCGCGTCGTCTTCGCGGAGCACCACCTCGGCCAGCCGGGACGACCAAGCCGGGGACGCCGCCAGCTCCCGCGTCAACGCGTGCGAGGGCGCGGTGAAGTTGCCCGGCACCTGGATCGCCAGGAACGCACCCGAGGGCAGCGAGGAAGCCCAGCGGCGAAGCAACGCGGAGTGGTCCGGCACCCACTGCAGGACGGCGTTCGACACGACGACGTCGGTGTCCGGGGCCGGCTTCCAGTCGCGGACGTCGAGCAGGGAAGCGTCGAGGCCGCGGGCGCGGGCCGCGGTCACCATTTCGGGTGAACTATCGCTGCACTCCAGCACCGCCGACGGCCACCGCGAGCGCAAGGACACCGTCAGGTTTCCGGGGCCGCATCCCAGGTCGACCACCCGGCGCGGGGCGGCCGCGCCGATGCGCGAGACCAGGTCGTAGAACGGCCGGGCCCGCAGGTCGGCGTAGTCGAGGTACTTCTCGGGATCCCACACAGCCGCCTCCCAGCAAACAGTACGCTTGTACTGAGTACGAGCGTACTGCTAGTCGGCGGGGTTGACCAGCTTCGCGGCGGCCTGCTCGGCGATGGCCGCCACCAGCTCGGCGTCGGTGCCCGGGTCGGGCCGGACCTGCAGGACGCTGCCGTCGCGGCCGGGCACCTTGCGCTGCACGAACCACGCTCCGCCGGACCCGATCTCCTGCCGGTGCCGCGAGCGGATCGAACCCTCGACCCGCTGGTAGGCCTCGCGCGGCACCTTGCCCGGCGCCGGCAGCCGGAAGCGCACCGGCGGCAGGTCGGCCAGCAGGACCGCCGATCCCGCCGCGCCCACCTCGGACGACTCCGTCAGCGTGAACACGCCGTCCGCCCAGGCCGCCTTGCCCACGAGGTGCCAGCCGACGCGCCGCGCCCCGCCTTCGGCCGGGACCCACAGCCCGAGCTGCGTCACGACCAGGTGACCGCCGCCCTCGACCGGGGCGCTGTCGACGACGTCCTCGCCCGGCTCCAGAACACCGGCGAACCCGTCTGGCGTGCGGTCACCCAGCAGCCGGCGCAGGAAACCCATGCTCAGCCCCACGCGCCGGCGGCCGCCTGCTCGCCCAGCGACTTCTTGTACTGCTCCAGCGCGACGAGGTCGCCGAACAGCGCGCGGTAGTCGTCCGGCGCTTCGACCGGCGAGAGCCGCTGCAGCTTCCCCTTGATCTCCGCGATCTGCCGCCCGACGAGCCCCTCCTGCAGCCGGGCGAGGATCGACGAGATGTACCGCGAGTCGACTTCGTCCTTGGCCTGCAACGGTTCCACGGCCAGCTCGGACAGCACGCGCCGGACCGTCCCTTCCGGACAGTGCGGGGCGGCGGCGTCCAGCAGCGCCGGTCCGGTCAGGCCCGAACCCGCGCCGCCCGCCTTGAGCACGGCCTCGTGCACCGCGACGTACACCGGGTGCGTGAACGCCTCCAGCGGCAGCGCGTCGTACTCCGGCCCGGCGATCGCGGGCTGCTGCAGCGCGGCCTTCAAGGCCTCGCGCTGGACGGCGAACCGCGGGTCCTTCGGCGCCGGGCGGGCGACGTCCTGCGCCGGCGGCGCCTCCGCCGGGGCGCCGACGCGGGCCGGCTGCTTCAGGGGCGCGCCCCCGCGCTTGTCGGTGGCGCCCGCGCTGCCGCGGACCCGGTTGACCACCTGGGCGACGTCCTGCCAGCCGACCCACCAGGCCAGCTTCGACGCGTAGCCGTCGCGGGCCGCGCGGTCCTTGATCGCCGCCACCATCGGCACGGTCTTCTGCAGGGCCGAGACCTGGCCGTCGACCGAGTCGAGGTCGTAGTTCTTGAGCGTGCTCCGGATGACGAACTCGAACAGCGGGGTCCGCCGCGCGACCAGGTCCTTCACCGCGCTGTCGCCCTTGGCCAGGCGCAGCTCGCAGGGGTCCATGCCGTCCGGCGCGACCGCGATGTAGGTCTGGCCGGCGAACGTCTGGTCACCTTCGAACGCCTTCAAAGCGGCCTTCTGACCCGCTTCGTCGCCGTCGAAGGTGAAGATGACTTCGCCGCGGAAGGCGTCGTCGTCCATCATCAGCCGGCGAAGCACCTTCATGTGGTCTTCGCCGAACGCCGTGCCCGACGACGCGACCGCGGTCGGCACGCCCGCCGCGTGCATCGCCATCACGTCGGTGTAGCCCTCGACCACGACGACCTGGTGCCGCTTCGCGATCTCGCGCTTGGCCAGGTCGAGGCCGAACATGACCTGGGACTTCTTGTAGATCGGCGACTCGGCGGTGTTGAGGTACTTCGCCGTGATCCGGTCGTCGTCGAACAGGCGTCGCGCGCCGAAGCCGACGACCTCGTTGCCGACGTCGCGGATCGGCCAGACCAGGCGCCGGTGGAAGCGGTCCATCGGGCCGCGCTGGCCCTCCTTGGACAGCCCCGCGGTCAGCAGCTCCTTGACCTCGAAACCGCGCGTGAGCAGGTGTTTCGTCAGCTTGTCCCAGCCGCCCGGGGCGTAGCCGCAGCCGAACGTCTTCGCCGCGGCGGCGTCGAACCCGCGCTCGGACAGGAAGTCCCGCGCGGCGCGCGCCTCGTCGGTGACCAGCTGCTCGGCGTAGAACTCCTGGGCCGCGCGGTGCGCCTCGATCAGCCGGCTGCGGCTGCCGCGGTCACGCTGGATCGTCGCGCCGCCACCCTCGTAGGTGAGCCGGATGCCGACCCGGTCGGCCAGCCGCTCGACGGCCTCCACGAAGGTGATCAGGTCGATCTTCTGGATGAACTTGATCACGTCGCCGCCCTCGCCACAGCCGAAGCAGTGGAAAGTGCCGTGCGTCGGGCGGACGTTGAACGACGGGGTCTTCTCGTTGTGGAACGGGCAGAGGCCCTTCAGGCTGCCCCCGCCGGCGCGGCGAAGCGCCACGTACTCCCCGACGACCTCGTCGATCCGGTTCCGATCGCGCACTTCCGCGATGTCGCTCTCCCGAATCCGTCCTGCCACGCCACCCACTCTAGTCTCGCCGTTTGCGGCACACTCGGGGCATGGCCTCCACGCCCACCGCCCAGGACACCCTCGCCGCGGAGTTCGCCGCGCACCGCGGTCACCTGATCGGCGTCGCCTACCGGCTGACCGGCACGCGCGCCGACGCCGAGGACGCGGTCCAGGAGTCCTGGCTGCGCCTGGCCGGGCTGGACGACGCCGGCCGCGCGGCCATCCGCGAACTGCGGGGCTGGCTCACGACGGTGGTCGGCCGGATCTGCCTCGACCGGCTCAAGTCGGCCGCCGCGCAGCGCGAGCGGTACGTCGGGCAGTGGCTGCCGGAGCCCGTCGTCACGCCGTTCGGGCAGCCGGTGAGCGAGGACCCCCTGGACGTCGCGGTCCGCGACGACGGCCTCCGCATGGCCGCGCTCGTCGTGCTCGACAAGCTGACGCCGGAGCAGCGCGTCGCGTTCGTGCTGCACGACGCCTTCTCGGTGCCGTTCTCGGAGATCGCCGACGCGCTCGGCGTCACGGTCGAGGCCGCGCGCCAGCACGCGTCCCGGGGCCGCAAGGCGCTGGCCGACGCCGACCCGGCACCGCGCGTGCCGCTCGACGACCAGGCGCGGATCCTCGAGAAGTTCGTCACCGCGCTGCAGCAGGGCGACATCCGGGCGATGACCGAGCTGCTCGCCCCCGACGTCGTGCTCGTCGGCGACTCGAACGGCAAGGGCCGCACCACCCGCCAGCTCATCCTGGGCCCGGACAAGATCGCCCGGTTCCTCCTCGGCCTCACGCGCAAGTACGCGCCCGGGATGGTCGAGCGCGGCGCACCGGTGCTGGTCAACGGCGACCTCGGGATGTACCTGGCGCCGATGCCGGGCCGCGAGGGCTTCCTCGCGCTCGACGAGCACGTGCAGTCGGTCAGCGTCCGCGACGGGAAGATCGTCGCCATCTACGACATCGTCAACCCGGACAAGCTCACCCGGATCACGCGTCCCGCCGCCGCGCCAGAATGATCCCGGCCGCCAGCAGGAGGACGGCGAAGGCGCCGAAGTAGGCCAAGGCCCAGCCCGGGCTCAGCGGCGTGTCCGACAGGACGGCCGCGTTCCCGCCGTCGCGGCCGGCGTTGGCCTCCCCGGTGCCGCTGAGGAACTTCGTGACGGCGTTCAGCGGCAGCCACCGGTGGATCGCCTGCCCCGCGCGCGGGATCAGCAGGACGACGTTCTCCGCCATCAGCGGGTAGGCGACGAGCAGCGCGACCGCGCCGGCGGTGTGCCGCACGAGCAGGCCAACGCCGACCCCGCAGACGGCGCCCAGCGCGAACACCGGACCCGTGCCGGCGACGATCCTCCAGTCCGCGACGCTGTCCAGCGCCAGGTCGGCGTCCGGGGCGAGGACCCGCGCGAGCAGCCAGGCCGTGAACGCGGCGGCCTCGCCGAGCAAGAACGCGTACCCGGCGGCGACCACGGCCTTCGCGACCAGCACCGGCGTCCGGCTCGGCACGCCCTGGAAGGTGCCGTGGATCGTGCCGGAGTGGTACTCGCTGGTCACGGCGAGCGCGGCCGCCACCAGGACGGCGACCAGCCCGAGCTGGTAGCCGAACTGCGTGCTCGCGACCGTCGGCGGCAACCGCGACTCGGACGCGGTCAGCGCGGCGATCGCGGCCGGCCCGGCCAGCGCGACGAGCGCGAAGACGCCGCACACCCAGGGCGTGGCGATGCTGAAGAGCTTGATCCGTTCACTGGCGACGAGGTGCATGCCGGAACGGTCCCGCGGTGGACCCCGGTTCCGCGTCCGACCGGGGTCCGATTCCCGGGGTCCTACGGGAGCGGGACGCGGCAGGCGTCGCCCGAGGTGAAGCCCTGGTCGACGATGCCGAGCGCGCTGTTCATCCGGGCCCGCGAGTTCTCGAGCGCGACCTGGTAGGTCAGCTCGACGACGCCCTCGCGGCCGAACTCGCGCTCGAGCTCGGCGACCTGCTCGTCGGTGACGGTGACCCGCTCGCCGGACATCGCGTCGGCGTAGGCGATCGCGAGGCGCTCCTGGTGGCTGAACGCGGGCGAGGTCGCGTAGTCGTCGATCTTCTTCAGCCGCTCGATGTCCAGGCCGTCGTGCTTCTGCAGCATCGTGCCGAAGTCGACGCACCACGAGCAGCCGATCCGGGTCGCGACGCGGTAGACGGCGAGCTCGCGCACGTTCGCCGGCACCTTCTTCGAGGCCCGCTCGACCATCAGCTCGTGCACGGCGTTGGCCCGCAGCAGGCCGGGGTGGTGCGCGGCGACGGCCATCGGCTCGGGCACCGCGCCGTAGCGCCGCCCGGCGATCCGGTAGACCAGCTTGAGGAACGGGCCGGCTTCGGACGTCTTCTTGGCTGGGATGCGGGGCATCGGTGTACTCCTTCGTTCGCGGTCACGGGGAGGACGAGACGGCTTCCGAAGACGTGACAGCGGGGGCCGTGAGCCAGGCCACGAGCATGATCGCGGCCGCGGACGCGAAGACGACGGTGAGGCCGGGGGCGCCGAGCCCACCGGTCGTGGCCAGCGCGAGCCAGCCGAACACGGCGGCTCCGGCGAGCCCGCCGGCCTGCCGGGCGAAGGTCAGCGAGCCCAGCGTGACGCCCATCAGGTCGCGCTTCGCCCGCGTCTGGCCCAGGACGGTGTACGCCGACGTGCAGACGGCGAAGGACGCGCCGATCGCGAACAGCCCCGGTGCGAGCAGCCACGGCGGGCCGTCGAGGGCGGCCGCGACGGCGATCGCGGCGAGCCCGGCCGTGCCGAGCAGGCAGCCGGACCGGCCCCACGCCGTCATGTCCGGGCGCCGGCGGGCCAGCGCGGCGAAGGACGCGGACAGGGCGAGCTGCCCGGCGGTCATCGCGACGAGCAGCAGGCCGGTCCCGGCCGCGCCCGCGTCGAGCGCGGCGGCCAGCGCGACGTAGGTGAAGGTGCCGTAGAGCGCGGCACCGGCGAGGCCGTTGACCACCACCGCGCGCGCCAGGACGGCGTCCGCGAAGACCTTCGGCGAGATCAGCGGGCTCTGGGTGCGACGCTGCCGTCGCACGAACAGGAACCCGGCTCCCCCGGCGACCCCGGCCAGGATCGGCGTCCACAGTGGACTTCGGGCGAGGTCGTCGACCGTGCCGAGCGCGACGACCGCCGACCCCGCGGCCACGAGCAGTGCGCTGCTTCCGACGTCGAACTTTTCCCTGGTGCGAATCGGTTTCGCGGGCAGCCCGCGCAGACCGAGCACCAGCGCGGGGACGCACAGCGGGAGGTTGACCAGGAAGATCCAGCGCCAGCCCGGGCCCGCGGCGAGCAGCCCGCCCAGCGGCGGCCCGCCGAGGGTGGCGGCCGCGAACACCGCCGTCTGCCAGCCTTGGCGGCGCAGCAGCTCGTCGCGCTCGAACAGCTCGCCGAGCGCGCTCATCGCCGTGACGACCAGGCCGCTCCCGCCGAGCCCCTGCAGGGCACGGGCGGCGATCAGCGAGCCGAGGTCCGGCGCGGCGGCGCACCACGCCGAGGCCGCGGCGAACACGAGAACCGAGGCGGCGAACGAGATCCGGCGGCCGTGCAGGTCGCCGAGCCGGCCGTGCAGCGGCGTCGCGACGGTGAGCGTGAGCAGGCCGGCGGCGGTCACCGCGACGAGGCCGGTGCGGGCGTGCAGCTCGGCGCCGATCGAGGGCAGCGCCGCCGTGACGATCAGGCCGTCGAGCTGAGCCATGGCCATGCCGAGCAGCAGGCCGGCGAAGGCGAGGTTCCGAGATGCGTGCATAAAGCACACGTTATAACGTGCCTTATGCACGCATCAAGCTCCGACGGCGGTCCCGCGCTCTTCAGGCTGGTCCGGCACTGGGCGCGCCAGTGGGCCCCGGACGTCGTCGAGCGGTTCGCCGACGGCGCCCCGGCGGCGTGGACGGTGCCGAACCTCCTGGTCATCCAGGCCGTCGACGGCGCCGCGGCGGAGGAGGTGACGGTCGCCGACGTGGCCCACCAGCTGGGCATCGACCGCTCGGTGGCCAGCCGGATGGTCGCCGAAGCGGGCCGAGACGGCTTCGTGGTGCGCTCGACGTCGGCCCGCGACGCCCGCCGCGCGGTGCTGACGCTCACCGAGGCGGCGAAGGAGTTCCTCGCGGCTTCGCAGGCCCACCAGCGTCAGGCGTTCGAGGCACTGGTGGGCCACTGGCCGCGCGAGGACCGCGAACGCTTCGCGGGATATCTGACGCGGCTCGCGGGCGAAGTCCTCGGCTAGTTCAGGATTTCGTTCAGCGCCTCCCATGCGTGCCACGCCCGCGTGACGCCGAACTGGGCGTTGAACCTCAGGGCCGCGCGCACGTCTTCCGGCGACGCGCCGCCGCGGAGCGCGCGCCCGACGTGGATGCGGAACGTGTCGGCCAGCGTCTGGTAGTGCACGTCGACGCTGAGGCTGACCAGGCCGCGCTCGCGTTCGCTGAGCGTGCCGGGCCCGTGCCCGGCACGCATCCGCGACTGCAGGTCGAAGTAACCGGCGAAGTGCTCGTCCAGCGCGTTCAACCGCGCCCGCACCTCCTCCGGCAGCGGGCTGGGCCCGTCCGGAACCGGGTCCGGGACCGTCCGCTCCGGGTCGATGCCCAGCTCGCGCTCCAGCTCCGCGATCCGCTCGATGCCCGCGGTCGCCGCGTGGTAGCCGCAGTCGTAGGAGACGAACCGCAGCAGCTCCCTGATGTCCGAAGTGGACACTCCGGCGGCCAGCCCGGCCCGCACGTGGGCACTGAACGCCAGGCCCAGGCTCGCTTGGCAGACGTCTGCCGTGACGCACAGGAACGTCTTTTCCCGATCGGTCAGCTCCGGGATCGCCCGGACGTACTTCGCGGTGGCGCCGACCAGCTGGGCGAACGCCGGGTCCAGTGTGGCCAGCCGCTCGAGGCTCGTCGGTGGTGCGGTGGTGGTCAAGATCGTGCTCCCTCAGTGTGGTGAACATTCGTAGCGCTACAGCTGTAGTGCGAGTGACGCTACACCTGTAGCGCAATGGGTGTCCAGCTACACTGGGCGGACCATGACCGAGAACCGCCGCCGTCCCAACGCCCGCGGCCAGGGCGAACTGCTGCGCGAAGAGATCGTCACGGCCGCCGTGCGGATGCTCGACGAGCTGGCGGACGACGAGGCGCTGTCCCTGCGGGCCGTCGCGCGGGAGGTGTCGATCGCGGCGACGTCGGTCTACCTGCACTTCCCGGACCGCGACGCGCTCGTGCTGGCCGCGATGCGGCGGTGCCACGAAGAGCTGGTCGGCACCGGGGACGCCGCGGCCGCGGAAGCCCCGGACCCGGCGGCCGCGTTGCGCGCCCGGATCCTGACGCAGGCGGCGTGGGCGCGCGAGCACCCCGGGCTCTACAAGGTGCTGCACGAGAGCAAGGTCCACCGGCGGCTCGGCATGCCGTTCAAGGAGGTCATGGTCGCGCGCACCGTCGACGCGGTCCGGGCGTGCATGGACGCGGGCCTGGCCCCGGACGGCGACGCGGCGATCGTCGCGATCGACCTGCGGACCGCCGTCAACGGCATGCTGGCGCAGCGGATCAACGAGCCCGACCTGCCGTGGCCGCCCGCCGTCGAGCAGGTCGACCGGTTCCTCGTGAAGCTGGTCGGCCTGCGGCTCTGACTTGTGATCACGCCCGGAACCGGCTTGGGTGGGCGGGTATGAGCCTCCAGACGGTGGTCCCGCGGATGGTGGTGCGCGACCTCGTCGCCGCCGTCGCGTTCCTGCGTTCGGTGTTCGGCGCCACCGGTGAGATCGACGGCGGGCGCCCCGCCGAGATCCGCATCGGCGACTCGCTGGTCATGGTGTCCGCCGAAGGCGAGCGCGAGCTGTTCCCGGCGTTCCTCTACGTGTACGTCGCGGACGCGGACGCGACCTACCGCCGGGCCCTGGACTGCGGCGCGACGAGCCTCGAAGGGCCGGCGAACACGCCGTACGGCGACCGGCGCGCGATGGTCCGCGACCCGTTCGGCAACGTCTTCCAGATCGCCCACCGCCGTGACTGACCGCGTCCCGCGGCTGCGCCAGGTCGTCCTCGACGCGACGGACGCCCGCGAGCTGGCGGACTTCTACCGGCGGCTGCTGGGTTTCTCGTTCCGCCCGGGCGATCCGGACGACTGGGTGGTCCTGCTCGACTCGTCGGGCGTTCCGCGGCTGGCGTTCCAGCAGGTTCCCTCGCTGCCGCCGCCGACGTGGCCCGCCGGTCCGCGGCCGCAGATGCTGCACCTGGACCTGACCGTGGAAACGGTCGCCGAGCTGGACGAGCAGCACGAACGCGCGCTGTCCCTGGGCGCGCGGCTGCTGGAGGACCGCTCGGGCGACCCGGAAGAGCCGCTGCGCGTCTACGCCGACCCCGCGGGCCACCCGTTCTGCCTCTTCGTCGGGCCGGCGAACTGAGGCTACTCGCCCGTGCTGCCGTCGATCGCCTCGCGGATGAGGTCGGCGTGGCCGTTGTGGCGGCAGTACTCCTCGATCATGTGGACCAGGATCCAGCGCAGGCTCGGCGAAGTACCGTCCCGCCGCGTGTGCTTCGACGGCTGCGAGAGGTCGCCGTTCGCGAGCGCCTCCGCGTACAGCTCACGGGACCTCGCGACCGCCCCCTCCCAGAGTTCGCGGAGCTGCCCGGGCGAGTCCCGCGCCGCGGAATCCCAGTCCCAGTCCGGGTTTTCGCGCCAGTCGACGGTGTTCCACGGCTCGGCCGGCTCGCGGTCGAACAGCACGCACGAAAACCAGTAGTCCTCGACGTACGCCAGGTGCTTGAGCAGCCCGCCCAGGGTCAGCGTGGCCGGCGGGTGCGTCGCGCGCAGGCCCGCTTCGTCCAGCCCCGCGCACTTCCAGGCCAGGGTTTCGCGGTGGAAGTCGAGGAAGCCGAGCAGGGTCGCGGCTTCGTCGCCGTCGACGGGCGGCTCGGTCCGCCCCTGGTCGTCCACTGAGGTCACGGGCGCCGACTCTACCGAAATTGTCGGACCCCTCCACTAGGTTTCCGGCATGGCTGAATTCGTACTGGTGGCAGGCGCTTGGCTCGGTTCGTGGGCGTGGGACGACGTCGTCCCGGGGCTGCGCGAAGCGGGCCACGGCGCGCACGCGGCGACGTTGTCCGGGCTCGCCGAAAAACGCGACGCACCCGCCGGACAGCAACGGCACGTGCAGGACATCGTCGACGTCGTTTCGCAGGGCGACTTGCGGAACGTCGTGGTGGTCGGGCACAGCTACTCCGGCATCCCGGCCGGGCAGGCGGCCGAGCGGATCGGCGACCGGCTCGAGCGCGTGGTGTTCGTGGACTCGAACGTGCCGGCCGACGGCGAGTCGTTCACCTCCGCCTGGTCCGAGGCGCAGGCCGCGGCCCTGACCGAACGCGGCTTCTGGCCACCGCTGGCCGCGGAAGACTATGCGGGGCAAGGACTTTCGGACGCCGAGGTCGCCCGGATCGTCGAGGGCTCGACCCCGCATCCGGCCGCGTCGCTGACCGAACCGGCCGAACTGGCCCGTCCGCTGGGCGAGCTCCCGGCGACCTACGTCAAGTGCCTGCTCGACGGGGAAACGCCGTCGCCGGATGTCGTGGAGCTGCTCGAGAGCGACCGCTGGGAGCTGGTGGAGATGAGCACCGGCCACTGGCCGATGTTCTCGCAACCGAAGGAGCTGGTCGCGATCCTCCTGGACGCCGCGAAGGCCTGACTGTCGCCGGTCACGGCGTCAGCGGGCGCACGTCCCAGATCCACACCCCGCCGACGAACTCGGCCGGCTTGCGCAGCAGAAGCTCCACAGTGGACTTCAGCGCTTCCTGGTTCTGGCGCGGCCCGACCACGAGCACGTCCGCGTTCCAGGCACGCAGGTCGGCCAGGGCCTGGGTGCGGTCGGCTTCCGTGACGTCCGCGGCCTGCCCCGTCTTCTCGACCTCGGCGAACAGGTCCGAGGTCGGCAGGGGCACCGCGCCGTAGCGGCCGCGGCGGTCGTCCGGGGAGGTCGGGCCGACGAAGTAGCCCTCGGGCATCGGGTAGCCGAGGCCCGCGTCGACCTGCCAGTGCAGCGGTTCGGCCTCACCGGTGCTCGGCAACGGAACCGGCACGAGCGAGCCGCCCGGGGCGATGTACTGGCGCCAGATCCCGTCGGCGAAGAAAGGAGGGGAGAGCGGGCGCTCGTGGGTCACCAGCTCCGTCGGCGCGATCGGCAGCAGCACCGCCACCACCGCGCCGATCCAGATCATGCGCAGCGGGAAGGGGGGTTTGCCGTCGAGGGGCTCCGGTTGCTCGGCCGCCGCCGTCCAGACACGGTGCGTCGCGATCGCCAGGAGCGCGCCGACCACGGGGATGCAGCCCATCGCGAGCCGGGATTCGAGCAGCGAGTCCAGCAGCGGCAGCTGGCCCAGCCACTTCCACGGGCCGGGGATGCCGGTGTCGTCGTGCGCCACCGTGATTTCGATACCCAGTGAAAGGAGGGCCATCACGTACATCGTGATCGCGAGCGCGCGCGAAACGACGTCACGCCACAGCCAGATCGTGAGCACGACCATCAGCACGATCAGCGGCCAGCCGAAGAAGGCGTTCTCCTCGGTGCGGTTCATCGACACGTCCGCCGCCGCCTCGGGCGCGCCGGCGATCGACTGCGTCGCGAAGCGCGTGAACGCGGCCGTGTCGTTGCCCGCCGAACCGTGCAGCAGCGAGTGGAAGCTCTGCGGGCCGAAGAACTGCCAGTACAACGGGAAACCGGCGATCAGCAGCGCGACGACCGCGCCGACACCGATCCCCTTGCTCAGCGGCGCCAGCATGCCGCGGATCTCCGCGCGGTGCGGAACCAGGTACGCGACGGCGAAGACGATGAAGGTCAGCGCGAAGATCATCAGCGGCTCTTCGCCCAGCAGGATCTGCCACGCGACGAGCAGCCCGAGCACGATCCCGTTGCGCACCGGGCGTTCGCCGTGGGCGATCTGGATCGTCTTGAGCGCGATGAACGGCAGCACGAACAGCACGACGAAGTTCGGGTGCGCGTTGCCGTGCGAGATCATCGGCGGGGCGAAACCGCAGAACGCGCCACCGATCGCGGCCGCGGTGCGGTTCGGCACCAGGTGCCGGGAGAACACCCAGTACCAGCCGGTCGCGGTGCCGGCGAGCCCGGCGGTGAGCACGATCGCCCACGTCAGCGTCGCGCCGAAGGTCAGCGTGATCGGGGCCAGGGGCACGTTCAGGCCGAACATCGCCGCGTTGGCCGCCATGTTGACGCCGTGCGGGTAGTTCTGGAGGTCCGTCGTGAACGGGTTCTGGAAGTGCAGGACGGCCTTCGCGACGACCGTCGAGTACCACTCCCACTGGCTCTGGTCGGCGGCGCCGTTCCAGAGGTAGCCGCGCTTGAGGTCGAACCAGAGCCCGTTGTAGAGCAGGATCGTGAACAGCAGGAACCCGCCGGTGATGGCGGAGTCCTGCCACGCCCAGCGCTTCGGGCCTTCGGGTGGTTCGGGGGTGGGCGGAACGAGATCGGGGACGGCTTCGGACTTCAAGCTCACGGTTCGACCACCCTGGCGAGGAAGTGGAGGGCCCCGGTGCCGGCGTGCCGGACCAGCAGCAGGAACGGCCGGTCGACCGTGACGGTGACCGGGTCGTCGATGATCATCGAGGTGAGGCGCATGGTCAGCGCGGTCGCCGCGGCCCCCTCGAAGCCCTGTTCGTCCACCCGCAGCACGGCCTGGTGCAGCACTTCGGACACGGTCAGCCGCGGGTCCGGGGAGAGCCCGCTCAGGTCGGCGCCGTCGGTGAACATCGTGCGGACGCCGAGGCCGCGCAGCACGCCGGTGAGCGAGCTGGGGATGTCCAGCGAAATCTTCGGCAGCGCGAGCTCGACGGGCTTGAACTTCACTTCGCCGAGCAGGCTCGTCAGCGCTACCTGGTCGAGAGCCGCTTCGGCGTCGGCGAGAGCACCGTCGGGCAGCAGCACCACGGCCTGCAGGCCGCCCGCCGCGACCAGCTGCACGGCCTGCCAGCCGGCGGCGCGGGCGTAGCCGACGCGCTCGCTGAGCCACATGGTCGGGACGTCCCGGGTACCGGAGGGCGCGTGGAACGGCGCGTCGGAGGTGTTCGCCTCGCGGAACGGCAGCTTCCACGCGGCTTTCAGGTAGAGGGCGTTGACCAGCACGGCCGCGACGTCCCGGTCTATCGAGCCGGGAGGAAGCAGCTGGGGGATGAGGCCTCGCGTAGTGCGCCCGACGTCGTCGTTGATCAGGGCGCGCGCGGCTTCGGGGTCCTTCTCGAAGGGAGCGCTCGCGACGGCGGCGCCGGGCCAGCCGGCCAGCTCGGCCTTGAAGGAGTCTTCGAGCGGGAGCCGATCATCGGCCCACAGAGTGTTGGCGACGGCGACCTCGGCCTGCTCGCCCCGGCCCTCTTCGACGAGCTCCGCGGCCTCTCTCAGCAGGGTCGCCTGCTCACCGGGATCCCCGAGCAGCGCGACGAGCTCCTCGCGGGTCTCCCCCCGCGCGGCCAAGGCGGCCAGGGTCAGCGCGCTGGCCACCGAATACGGCGAGAAACAGGAGTTCCCGCCCTCGGCAGCGAGGGCCGCGTGGACGGCGAGGGCGAACCGGAGGTGGCTGTCCGTGGCCATGCGGGCGAGAGTACCGGAACGGTTGAGGCCGCCGGGCGGCCACGCGGAACTCCGCCCAAGGGTGACAAATCCCCCACGCGAAACCGCACAGCGGCATGCCAGAACCACCGGCCGACCAGGTCCGCACCGTCGACTCGCGTGATTGGGGAGTCAACTCACGTGATTGAAGGGTCGACACGCGTGATTGAAGGGTCGACACGGCGAAGACCCGGTCCGGAGCCGACCCCGGCAGGTGCACCCGAGCGCCCGCCTCCGCC
>NZ_JBEXVF010000029.1:0-103162 GCF_040629235.1 Amycolatopsis sp. NPDC005961
GGGCGATCGATGTGGACACGGTGCAGAATCCGTACATCTCCGGTAGTGGTGCGGTGTATCCGCCCAATGGTGCGCCGTATGTCGATCGGTCGCAGGCGTTGCCGGGGATGATCCATGCGGGTGATGTGGCGGAGCGGGCGTTCACCACTCGGGGTTGGACGTGGGGTGGGTCTTGGGACACCCCGATCGATTACCAGCACTTCGAGAAGCCCTGACACCAGCGGGCGACGCGCCCGGGATCGCCGGCGGCGGTTCCGGGCGTGGTGTCCGCGCGGGTGGGGTGCCGCCGTGTCAGACTGCCCGGCGATGCACACCCCAGCCGATCTCGCCGACCTGCTCGAATGTGAACACCGCAGCGTCCTCAAGCAGGCCGCGGACCTGCCCGGCGCGCCTCGTCCCGTGCAGGACCCGGCCGCCGGACGGCGGGGCCGTGCGGCCGCCCGGGTGATGCTCGCGCGCCTGCGTGCCGAAGGCCGCGACGTCTTCGAGATCGACACCCGGGACCCCGTCGCCGCCGCCGAGACCACCGCCGCGGCGCTGTGGTCGGGCGCGGCGGTGATCCACCAGGCCGTCCTCCACGACGCGGACTTCTCCGGCGTCGCGGACTTCCTGATCCAGGACGGCGAAGGCCGCTACGAGGTTCATGACGCGGAGCCGGCCCGGCAGGCGAAACCCGCGGCCGTGGTCCGGCTGGTCGCGTTCGCGGACGCGCTGCGGCGGGCCGGCTGGCCGACCGGTCCGCACGTGCACCTGCGGCTGGGCGACGGCGGCACCCGGACGCTGCGGGTCGAGGACTTCCGGCCCCTGGTCGACCGGCTGCGCGCCCGGCTGCGCGACCGTCCGACGGTGCTGCCGGTGCCGGTGTGGGCCGACGAACGCCCGGCCTGCGCCGGCTGCGGGTACGCCCGCCACTGCGCGTCGGCCCGCGAGGCCGACCGCGATCTCCTGCTCGTGGCCGGGATGCGCGGCGACCAGCGCCGCAAGCTGACCGCGGCCGGGCTGGGCACCATCGAGGCACTCGCGGCGGCGACCCCCGGCGACCGGCCGCGGGACCTCTCCGCCACCGCGTTCACGACGCTGCGGGCACAGGCCGCGCTCCAGGTGCGGCAGGACACCACCGGCGAGGTCAGCTACGAGATCGTCGACCCCGACGCCCTGGCGGCCCTGCCGGCGCCCGCGCCGGGCGACGTCTTCGCCGATCTCGCGGGTGATCCGCACGCGCTGGCCGGCGAAGGGCTGGAGTTCCTCTTCGGCGCGCTCACCCCGGGCGGCGAGCAGCGGTTCACCCCGTTCTGGGCGCACAGCCGCGCCGAGGAGAAGCGGGCCTTCGAGGAGTTCGTGGACTTCGCCGCGGCGCGGGTCGCCGAGCACCCCGGCTCGCACGTCTACCACTACGGGCCGTACGAGGTCACCGCGATCAAGCGGCTCGCCGCCGTGCACGGGACCCGCGAGGAGACCGTCGACCAGCTGCTGCGCGGGGGCGCGCTGGTGGACCTGCACACGGTGGTCCGCAAGGCGTTGCGCGTTTCGCAGCGGTCCTACTCGATCCGGCACCTCGAGCCGCTCTACCGTCCCGGCACCCGCGAGGGCGACGTGAAGACCGCGCTGTCGGACGTGGAGGCCTACGAGGAGTACCTGGTGCTCGCGCGGTCGGCCGAGCCCGGCCGGGCCGAGGAGGTCCTGCGCGGCATCGCCGGGGACAGCGAGGAGGACTGCGTCTCGGCGCTGCGGCTGGTCGAGTTCCTCCACCAGGTCCGGGCGGACGCCGGCATCGAGCTCGCGGCGCCGGCCGAGGAGTCCGCCGAAGACGCGCTGCTGCGCGAGGCGGAGGAGGACGTCGCCGCCGAGCGCCGGGCCGAACGCGCCGAGCGGCTGGCCGCGCTGGTCGACCCGCTGCTCGACGGGCTGCCGGACGACCCGGCCGAGTTCACCGGCGACGAGCGGGCCCGCGCGCTGCTGGCGGCGGCGGTCGGTTACCACCGCCGCGAGACCAACCCCGCGTGGTGGGAGTACTTCCGCCAGCTGGCCGCCCCGCTCGGCGACCTCGAGGTCGACACCTCGTGCACCGTGCCGGTTTCGCTGGAGGCGGGGGAGTGGGTCCCGCCGGCCGGGCGCGTCCGCACCGCGAAGCGGACCCTGGTCCTGGCGTGCGACCCGGACCGGCCGCACCCGTTCGCGCCGGGCGACGAGGTGCGGCTGCGCTACGCCGGAACCACGCGGGACGCCAAGGTCGCGGCCGCGTCGGCGGTGGAGCTGACCCTGGAGGAGAGCTGCCCGCCCGACGCGACCACCGCCGACCGGCCGGTCGCGGTGCTGCCCGGCAGCCCCGTGCGGCCCTCGCCCAAGGACGAGGCGGTCGCCGACCTCGCGCAGCTGGTCGGCGACGCCCTCCCGGCGCTGCCGCGGCACCCCGGTGTCGACCTGCTCCGGCGGACCCCGCCGCGGCTGCGTGGCGGAGCGGACCTGCCGGAGCCGGGGGCGGACCCGATCGCCGCGGTGATCGACGCGGTCGAGGCACTCGACGGCTCGACGCTCGCGGTCCAGGGGCCGCCGGGGGCGGGCAAGACGTTCCTGGCCGGCAAGCTGATCGCCCGCCTCGTGCGGGCCGGGCGCACCGTCGCCGTCACCTCCACCAGCCACAAGGCCGTGGAGAACGTGCTGAGCGCGGCGAAGAAGAGCGCGCCGGAGCTGCCCTGCGCGAAGCGCGCGAAGCGGACCCCGGACCCGGCCGCGCCGTGGGACCAGCCGAAGAGCAACCCGGCGCTGGTGAAGTGGCGGGAGGAGCACGACACCGGGCACCTGGTCGGCGGCACGGCGTGGACGTTCGCCAACGCCGCGGTCCGCGAGGAGCCGTTCGACCTGCTGATCATCGACGAGGCCGGCCAGTTCGCCCTGGCCGACGCGCTGGCGGTGTCGATGTGCGCGAAGAACCTGCTGCTGCTGGGCGACCCGCAGCAGCTCCCGCAGGTGGTGCAGGGAACCCACCCGGCGGGCGCGGAGGCGTCGGCGCTGGGTCACCTGATCGGCGAGGCCGACATCATGCCGGCGGCGCTGGGTTACTTCCTCGACGAGACGCGGCGCATGCATCCCGCGGTGTGCGAGCCGGTGTCGAACCTGTCCTACGCCGGGCGCCTGCACGCCCACCCGTCGGCCGCCGAGCGTGCTCTCGAGGACGTCCCCGCCGGGCTCTACCTGGCCGAGGTCGACCACCACGGCAACACCACCCGCTCGGTGGAGGAGGCCGCGGCGGTCGTCGACATCGTCGCTTCGCTGGTCGGTCGCCGGTGGACGGACCACGCCCCCGGCCGCCCGCTGGCGGACACCGACATCGTCGTGGTGGCCCCGTACAACCTGCAGGCGCGGACGGTGACGCGGGCGCTGGCGGACGCCGGTTTCCCGGGCGTGCGGGTGGGCACGGTCGACCGCTTCCAGGGCCAGGAGGCCCCGGTGGTGATCACGACCATGACGTCGTCCTCGGCGGTCGACCTGCCCCGCGGCCTCGACTTCCTGTTGTCCCGCAATCGTTTGAACGTCGCGTTGTCGCGGGCTCAGGTCCTGGCGGTCCTGGTGTGCTCGCCGAGGCTGGTGGAGGCGGACATCCGCACGGTGGAGCAGATGCGGCTGGTGGCGGGCATGATCGGCTTGCTGGCCGGGGCCCGGCCCTGGCCAGGTGATCTCCCGCCCGCCGGACAATGACCGGGCACCCCGGTGCTCAACCGGCGGCGGTCAGGGTGCGCAGCTGCTCGAACGACTGGCGAATGGCGTCGCGCAGGTCGAGGTCGTCGTCGGCGGCCCACCGTTCGAACGCGACCCGGTACACCGCGGCGCCGGCTTCGGCGGCCAGGACCGCTTCGGTGTCGTCGACCCCTCGACGTCGAAGCCCGTCGGCGAGGGCGGCCGACATGTGGGCGAGCTTGATCAGTTCCCGTTCGCGGAGGTCGGCGTTGGCCATGATCACCGCGTGCCGCTGCCGCGCGCGCTCACGATCCCGCCCGACCAGGTCGGCCGCGGCGTCCAGCGCGGCCGCGACGACCGCCAGCGTCGACGCCGTGGCGGGCGCGGCTTCCAAGGCGGCCAGCGACTTCTCCGCCATCTCGCCCGCTTTGTCGAAGAGGACCTCGCGCTTGTCGGCGAAGTAACGGAAGAAGGTCCGGGCGGTCACGCCGGCGCGGTCGGCGATGTCGGCCACCATGGTCTGGTCGAAGCCGTGTTCGAGGTACAGGGCCAGAGCGGCCTCGCGCAGCCGGTCATCGGCTCCCGGCTCCCATCGTCCCATGCCGGGAGTGTAGTTCCGGCGCTCAGTGATGTCATCTGATGACATCGCCGTGCTAGAGTCATGTCATCAGATGACATCACTGCTGGAGGACGGATCATGTCGGCTACATCCACGTTCATGGTGTTCGCGACCCTTCGGGACGACACGGACTTCGCCGAGTTCGCCGCGCTGAGAGACGACGAGCAGAAGCAGCTGGAAGTCCTGCGCGCGGAGGGCAAGATCGGCGCCCACTACGTTTCCCCCGCCCGGCGCGCGACGTTCGTCGAGGTCATCGCCGCCGACGAGCAGCAGGTCGCGCAGACGCTGGCGACGCTGCCGTTCGCCCGGTTCTTCGACGCCGACGTCTACCCGACCACGCCTCCGGACGCGGCCGAGGCCGCCCACCGGGCGCGATCCTGAGCCCGCGGGCTCACCGGCGCACGAGTTCGCGGCCCAGGTCGTCCCGCAGGTGGACCTCGATGAACACCCGCAGGTAGCGGTCCTTCGCCAGCTCGTCGAAGGCGTCCACCAGGGACCGGTCCGGTTCGCCGGTCAGGTGCACGATGCGCCAGAGGTTGAGCGGAGCGTCCTCCGGGCCGGCGACGGAGTGCTCGACGTGGAAGATCGGCTGGCCGGCGCCGGCGGTGAAGACGCGGCCGTCCGGGGCTTCGAAGCGTTCTGCGCCGATGAAGAACGCGCGCCGGTTCTCGTGGTCGAGGCGCACGTGCTCGATGATCGTGGCGAACCGGGCGGGGTCGGCCCACCGGCGCTGGTCCGACACACGCGTGAAGTCCTCGAAACGGCCGTGGCGCACGCTCGGGAACTTCTCGGCGCTGCCGGCCTTCACGACCGTCGGGATGTACTTGTCCGGTGCCGCGGCCTTGCGGACCTCCATGTCCCACAGCTGCGCTCCGGTGTAGGCGAACGGTGGCCGCACGTCGTAGCGCTCGCGCAGGACGTCGTTCACCGGGATCGCCGGCAGCTCGACCGAAGTCGTTTCCGGCGCCGCCCACGCCTGCTCGAAGATCTCTTCGTGGTTCACGCCTTCTCCTGTCCGGTAACGGTTTCGTGGATCCAGCCGGTGACTTCCGCCCAGACCGGGTGGCCCGGCCGGACGACGTCGAAGTGGGTGCCGCCCTCGACCTCGACGTAGCGGGCGGCCCCGCCCTCGTCGGTGACCTGCCTGGTGTAGCGACGGCTCCACTCGGCGGGCACGGCTTCGTCGGCGGTGCCGTGCACGGCGAGGACCGGGACACCCGCGCCCGCCAGTTCCAGCGGGGAGGTCCAGGCGTAGTGCCCGGCCACCAGCAGCGGCACGATCCCTTCGCCGACGGCCTCCGCGACTCCCGCCCACGCTTCGGGGCGCGCGGGCTCGGGGGCGTCCTTCGGCGGCTCGGCGTCCGGGTCGGCCAGGACCTTCCCGAAGCCGGCCGCGTCGGCCGCTTTCAGGTCGAGCGCGCCGGCCAGCGAGACCAGGCCGATCGGCGTGATCTTCGGGCGGGCACCGGGAGCTTCGGGCGGAAGCGCGCCGCGGTGGGCGGCCCACGCGGCGAGGTGCCCGCCCGCGGAGTGACCGAGGAGCACGACGCGGGCGGTGTCGAGCGCCGGGTCCATGCTGTCGAGGGCGTCGACGGCCGCGGCGACGTCGAGGAAGGTGCCCGGCCGGCCGCCGCCGGGCTCGCCGATCCGGCGGTACTCGACGTTCCACACCGCGTAGCCCCGGGCGACGAGGTCGTCGGCGACGCCGGTGATCTGGCGGCGGTCCCAGACGGCCGTCCAGTAACCCCCGTGGATGAGGGCCACGACGGGGAACGGGCCGTCGCCCTCGGGCAGGTACAGCTCGCCGACCTGCGACGGCTCGGGACCGTAGGCGACGGTGCGGACCCGGCGGGAGCTGTCTTCGGCGTCGTCGTAGCGCACGCCGCGCTCGGCGCCGACGAGGCCGCCGATCGTGGCGAAGAAGGCCGCGATCGCGGGCCGGTTCCCGCCCTTGGCCTTCGACTCGTCCCACGCGGCGTCGTCGGTCCACTCGACGAAGTCCAGCCACGTCCGCTCGTCGAGACGGACCAGGCGGGCGGCGAGGAAGCCGCGCCGGTCCTCGCGGAACGCCGCCACCATGCCCGGGCGGGCGGCCAGCATCGCCGCGGTGTTCTCCGGTGCCACGGTGAAGGTGGTCAGCTCGATGACCGACATCGTCAGCTCCTCGTGCTCGGTCGATTGGTCCAGATTTATGATAGTCACAAAACTTGACTAAGTCTGCCGCTGTGGCCCGCGACACGCTAGGTTCGGCGTGTCCCTGACGCCTGCCCGGACGGAGATGCCGATGCCCACCATCACGACCCCCGACGGTGTGGAGATCTTCTACAAGGACTGGGGAACGGGTCAGCCGATCGTCTTCAGCCACGGCTGGCCGCTGACCTCCGACGACTGGGACACCCAGATGCTGTTCTTCGCCGGGCAGGGCTACCGCGTCATCGCCCACGACCGGCGGGGCCACGGCCGCTCGTCCGACGTCGCCGACGGCCACGACATGGACCACTACGCCGACGACCTGGCCGCGCTGACCGCCCACCTCGACCTGCGCGACGCGGTCCACATCGGACACTCGACCGGCGGCGGCGAGGTCGTGCACTACCTCGGCCGGCACGGCGAGGACCGGGTCGCCAAGGCCGCCATCCTCGCCGCGGTCCCGCCGCTGATGGTGCAGACCGACGCCAACCCGGGCGGCCTGCCCCGGAGCGTCTTCGACGACCTGCAGGCCCAGCTGCTGGCGAACCGGTCCGAGTTCTACCTGTCGCTGGCGGCCGGCCCGTTCTACGGCTACAACCGGCCCGGCGCCGAGCCGTCCGAGGCGATCATCCGCAACTGGTGGCGCCAGGGCATGATGGGCGGCGCGAAGGCGCACTACGACGGCGTCGTCGCGTTCTCCCAGACCGACTTCACCGCCGACCTCGAGAAGATCACCGTGCCGGTGCTGGTCATGCACGGCGACGACGACCAGATCGTCCCGTACGCCGACTCGGCGCCGCTGTCGGCGAAGCTCCTGCGCAACGGCACGCTCAAGACGTACGCGGGCTTCCCGCACGGCATGCCGACCACCCACGCGGACACCGTCAACGCCGACCTGCTGGAGTTCATCCGTTCTTGATCACGCGGAACGCACGCGGCGACCGTCAGAGCAGCCCGGCGGTGGCCGCGTGCGCGGCGGCCGCCGCGCGCGACGACACCCCGAGCTTGCCGCGGATGTTCGACACGTGGCGGTGCGCCGTGTGGGCGCTGATCCCGAGCCGGCGGGCGATCTCCTGGTCGCTCAACCCTTGCGCGACCAGGCGAAGCACGTCGAGCTCGCGTTCGGAGAGCTCGGGGCGCGTCGAGTCCGCCCGGCGGGCTCGACGCCCGGCGCCGAGGAACTCCCGCACCGGGCGGACGAGCGACTCCACGTCCCCGCGCCACGGCAGGTGGTCGGTTCCGTCGAGCGGGACGAAGCCGGCGCCCGGTATGCGGGCGGCGACGTCCTGGCCCAGGGTGAACGGGATCGCGCGGTCGTCGCGGCGGTGCAGCACGAGGGTCGGGACCTCGATCGCGCCCAGCCGGTCCCGGACGTCGAACTCGTACACGGCCGCGAGCGAGCGCACCGCTTTCTCCGGGGTCAGGCCGGCGCGCTGGAACCGGACGAAGTCGTCGCGCTCGGCCGCGGTCGCGGTCGGCAGGAACAGGTCGGCGAGGATGCGGGAGCCCACGCCCCAATGCCGTCCGACGAGCGCAAGCAAGGAATCCCGAGCTTCCGCCGGAGCGATCTCGGCGCCGCGCGCGTAGCTGCCGTACAGGACGAGCCGCTCCACGCGGTCCGGGTGGGCCGCCGCGTACGCCATCGCGGCGCAGCCCCCCGACGATCCACCGAACAGGCTCACCTTCTCGCCGGTCGCGTCGACGACGGCGCTCAGCGCGGCCACCTCGTCGGCGAGCGAGGTGACCAGCGGCCCGGCGGGGTCGGACATGCCGACGCCGGGCCGGTCGTAGCGGACGAGCGTGAACCGGTCGCCGAGCAGCCCGGCGAACCGCCGGAACAACGGGTCCCGCCAGTCCAGCTCGAGGTGCCCGCTCCACCAGCCGCCGACGACGAGGGGCGGGCCCTCGCCCACGGTGGCCCAGGCGATCGCGCGATCGTCCGGGCCACCGGTGAACCGCACGACTTGGTCCTGCCCCGGCATTCCCCGAGCGTAGGCGGTTTCGCGGGCCGGCGTGGCCGGTTCGGGCCAGTGCCCGGAATGGCACGAGCGGGTGATGCGGCGGGCGGGCCGTGGCTGGTGTGCTGTGGCCCATCGGCGGTGCGAAGGAGGCTCGATGACCGGAGGGGACAGCGTGGGGGTACGGGACGGGCTCGGCGAACGGTTCGGGGCGGCGCTGTACGAACCGTTCCTGCGCCGGGGGGAGCGGCTGGGGCTGGCCGGGCGGCGCGCGGAGCTGCTGCGGCGCGTGCGCGGGCAGGTGGTCGAGATCGGCGCGGGGACCGGTCTCAACGTCCGGCACTACCCGCCGGCGGCCGAGGTCGTGCTGACCGAGCCCGTCCCGGCGATGTACCGGCGGCTCGAAAAGAGCGTCCGGGGCCGGGCCGGGATGCGGCCGGTGCGGGCGTCCGCCGACGCGCTGCCGATGGCGGACGCCAGCGTCGACACGGTCGTGTCGACGCTGGTCCTCTGCACGGTGCCCGACGTCGATCGCGTGCTGGCCGAGCTGGTGCGGGTACTGCGGCCCGGCGGGCGCCTGCTGTTCTGCGAGCACGTCCGCGCCGAGGACCCGAAGCTCGCGCGGAGGCAGGCGCGGTTCGCGGGGCCGTGGGCGGCGTTCGCGCAGGGCTGCCGGTGCGACCGCGACACCGTCGCGCTCGTCAAGCAGCGGTTCGACATCGAGGACCTGAGCACGGCGCACTGGCGCGGGATGCCTTCGGTGGTCCACCCGCTGATCATCGGGACGGCGACGCCGGCCCGGTGACGCCGGGCAGGCCCGGTGACGGCTCGACGGCGCGATCGCGATGGCCCGGACCGCCGCCGACCTCGTCGGCCTCTCCGGCCTTCGAACGGGCGCCGCGGCTCCGGCGAACTAGTGTGGTGGGCATGGCACGGCATGAGGTAGCCCGCCGTGGATGAGCGGACCGCGACGGAGCTGATCGAGCGAGCCCGGGCCGAGACGGCGCGCTTGGCGGAGGCGCTGGCGAGGCAGCGGGACGAGATCGTGGCGGCATCGGAGTTCACCAGCGCCGACGACGAACACGACCCGGAAGGCGCGACGATCGCCTTCGAGCGGGCGCAGGTCCAGGCCCTGCTGCGGCAGGCCCAGGACGAGCTGGCAGCGCTCGCCCAGGCCGCCGACCGGGTGCGCGCGGGAACCTACGAGGTGTGCGAGCGCTGCGGCGGCCCGATCGCCGAGGGCCGGCTGATGGCCCTTCCGGCGACGCGGAGGTGCATCAAGTGCGCTGACCGGAGGTGACGGCGAGCGCGGCGGTCGGCCCTATCTCCGACGCTCGCGGCTCTGCCGGCGCCATCAGCCGGGACCCTCGCCGGTGGGGGAGGGCGCGCCGAGCATGCGGGCGGCCAGCTCGGCGTACGACTCGCCGAGAGCCTCGGGGGAGTCCGCGCCGTCGAGGCGGTACCAGCGGACCAGGTCGATGCCGAGCGACAGGATCGCGCGCACCGCGCGGTCGATGTCGGGCACGTCGAAGACGCCCTCCCGGGCTCCGCGTTCCACGGCCGTCCGCAGCATCGCCGAGAACTGCTGGCGGAGGTCGAGAACCTCGCCGAGGTGCTCCGGGGCGAGCGCCGCCAGCTCGTACTGGCAGACCCTCGCCACGGTGTGGTGGCGGGCGTGCCACGACACGTGCCCGGCGACCAGCCGCCGGACGTGGCTCCGGGCGTCGCCGTCGTCCTGCTGGGCCGCCAGCACCGCGAGCGCGCGCTCGTGACCGGTGCGCGCGATGTGGAACAGCACCGCCTCCTTCGAGGCGAAGTGCACGTACAGCGAACCGGGACTGAGGCCGACGACGGCCGTGATGTCGCGGGTCGTGGTGGCGTGGAAACCCTTGCGGGCGAAGCACTGCACGGCCGAGGACAGCAGCGCGCGGGCCACCGGGGAGGTGTGCTCACCCCAGAACTCGCCGGGGATCGACTCGGGGCCGAGGTCGGTCGTCAGCTCCATCGCGGCCGCCACCGGATATCTCCCGCCGCCGCGACGGCGCTCTGTCCCTGACATCCCGGACCCCTCCCGATGCCGGACTTGACACGTCCCGGCCCCGCGGTCATGGTAACTGTGCGCTCAGTTAGCGAAAGGGTGAGGCCGGGATGGGACGAGCACAACCCGCCGTGGTGGTCGAGGGCTTCTCCTACCTCGAATGCCCGAGGTGGCACGACGGCCGGCTCTGGGTGTCGGACTTCTACACCGAGCGGGTCGTGGCGATCGACGGCCGCGGCGGCACCGAAGTCGTCGCCGAGGTCCCCGGGCAGCCGTCGGGGCTCGGCTTCCTGCCAGACGGACGCCTGCTCGTCGTGTCGATGCGCGACCACCGCGTCCTCGTGCGCGACGGATCGGGGCGGCTGACCGAGAACGCCGACCTGTCCGGCGTCGTGTCCGGGGTGCTCAACGACATGGTCGTCGACGACCGCGGCCGCGCCTGGGTGGGCAACTTCGGCTTCGACCTCATGGGCGGCGCGCCTCTGCGCTACACGACGCTCACCCGCGTCGACCCCGACGGGAGCGTCTCCGTCGCCGCCGAGGACCTCGGGTTCCCCAACGGCATGGTGATCCTGCCCGGCGGCGTACTGGTCGTCGCCGAGACCTTCGCCGGGCGGCTGACCGCCTTCGACATCGGCGAGGACGGCGAGCTGAGCGGGCGCCTTGTCTGGGCGCAGTTCGGCGAGACGCCGCGGACCGACGACGTCGGCGAGGCGGTACAGCGGCTCGAAGTGGCCCCAGACGGCATCTGCGCCGACGCCGAAGGCGCGATCTGGGTGGCCGACGCCGTCCACAACCGCGTCCTGCGGGTCGAGGAGGGCGGCCGGATCCTCGACGAGGTCGACGCCGGCACCGGGGTCTTCGCCTGCATGCTCGGCGGCGACGACGGGCGGACGTTGTTCCTCTGCGCCGCACCGTCTTTCGCCGAGCACGAACGCCGTCCCGTGCGCGAAGCCCAGCTCCTCGCGGTCGACGTCGAGGTCCCGCACGCCGGCCTGCCCTGATCCGCCGAGCCGAACGGAGGACCTCATGGAGGTCTCCTGCGCTTTCCCGACGGCACTGGACTCGCCGGAAAACATCGTCGTGGCCGAAGAACTGGGCTACGCGCGGGCGTGGGTCTACGACACGCCGCAGCAGAGTCCCGACGTGTGGATGACCCTCGCGCTGGCCGCCGAACGGACCGAGCGGATCGGGCTCGCCCCCGGCGTGCTGGTGCCCAGCCTGCGGCACCCGATGGTCAACGCCGCGGCGACCGCCACCCTCGCCGCGCTGGCACCCGGCCGCGTCGCGGTTTCCTTCGGCACCGGGTTCACCGGCCGCCGCGCCATGGGGTACCGCGCGATCCCGTGGTCCTACATGGAGTCCTACATCCGGGCCTACCGCGGTCTCCTGCGGGGCGACGTCGTCGAGTGGGAAGGGGCGCGGATGCAGATGCTGCACCCCGGCGGGCACGCGCCGGCCCGGCCCGTCGACGTCCCCGTCCTGATCGGGGCGCTGGGCCCGAAGGGGCACCGGGTGGCCAAGGAGCTCGGCGACGGGCTGTACGTCACGCTGCAGCTGCCCGGGTTCGCGACCGAGTACTCGTGGGTGCCCTACCTCGTGTGGGGCACGGTCCTCGACGAAGAAGAGACGACCGAAACCGAGCACGCGCGCCAGGCCGCCGGACCCGGCTGGGCCCTGGCCTACCACGGCGCGTACGAGTTCGGCGGCCCCGACGCCGTGCGCGCGCTCCCGGGCGGTCCGGAGTGGATGGACGTCGTGGAGCGGACGCCGCCGGAGCGGCGGCACCTGGCGGTCCACACCGGTCACTGCGTGGAGCTGGGGGAGGCCGACCAGGCGGCCTGGAACGCCGGCGGCCACCGCATGGTGCGGGACGTGACGATGAGCGGAACGCGCGAGCAGATCCGGCACCGGCTGGACGAAGCCGCCGCCCGGGGCGTCACGGAAATCGTGTTCCAGCCCTGCGGGCCCGACATCCGGGGCGAGCTGGAGCGGTTCTTCGACGCCGCGAAGAGCTAGCTAAGCGGCGTTGTACCGGCGCGCCGCGGGGGTTTCTTCGAGGGTGACCCGGCCGAGGTGGGCCAGGACGTCCAAGTGGGCCTCGATCTCCATGACCGCGGACAGCTGGTGTTCCAGCTGCAGCGCGTCGAGCTGCCTGCGGTGCCGGGTCCACGGCAGCCGCCGCGCGACCTCGTAGGCCGTCGTCGCGCCGGCCACCAGCAGCTCGTTGACTTCGTCGAGCCGCTCGCGGTGGTGGTCGAGCAGCTCCCGCACGCGCGCGTGGGTGCTCGGGCCGACCGCGCCGTGGGCCGGCAGCAGGACCTGGTCGGGCCGGCCGAGCAGGAGCTTCAGGGACGAGATGTACGAGCGCAGCGGCGCCGGCTCGGGCGCGACTTCGAAGCCCAGCGACGGCGTGATCCTCGGCAGCACGTGGTCGCCGGCGAACAGCACGCCGGCCGGGGAGTGGGCGTAGACGACGTGCCCGCGCGTGTGCCCCGGGGTCGCGATCGCTTCCAGCTCGCCGGCGGCCAGCGGGATCCGGTCGTTGTCGCGGAGCCAGCCGTCGGGTGGGCCGTAGGGCGTCTCGGCGCCGGACATGTCGATCGCGAGGACCCGCTCGGCCAGCTCGTCGGCGCCGCAGCGGGCCAGCAGCTCCGGGTGGTTGGGGAACGGGTTGGTGGTGTCGAAGCCGTCGATGCTGAACCGCTCGTTCTCACCGATCAGCAGCCGGACGCCCAGCGGCTCACGCCACGCGAAGGCCTGCGTGTAGTGGTCCCAGTGGTGGTGCGTCGCGAGGCAGGTCCGCACGTCGCCGAGCCGGTGGCCCAGCTCGGCCAGCGCCGCCGTGACGGCGTGCTCGTTGGCGGGGCTCGCCCAGCCCGGGTCGATCAGCACCAGGCCGTCCGGGCCTTCGAGCACGTAGGCGTTCACCGTGGACAGGCCGGCGATCGGCAGCGGCAACGGGATGCGGTGGATGCCGGGCGCGACCGCGTGCGCCCCGGGCGTGGTCCAGTCGTCCGGCTGGTCGATCGCGTTCGCGGGCATGCGCCTGTCCTGGTCGGTTGTGAAGCGTACGCAATGACTTTAGTGGCTGATCCCGCCCGCGCACCTGTGACATATCTCGTCGGGAATCGCCCGATCAGGGTGCGTCGTAGCGCGGGACGACGGCGAACACCTCGAGGTCGCCGGGCGCGCCCTTCGCGCGGAACTTGCGCCGCCGCCGGACGGTGAACCGGGCGGTGTCGACCTTCGCCAGCACGTCACCGGTGACGAGGACTTCGCCGCCGGCCGCCGCGTCGGCGACCCGGGACGCGATGTTCACGTCGACGCCGAAGTAGTCGCGGCCGACCTTGCGCGGGTGCCCGGTGTGCAGGCCCGCCCGCAGCCGGGGCCGGTAGCCGCCGAGGTCGATCGCGCTGACCGCGCCACACGTCTCGTACGCCGCCTCGACCGCGGCCGCCGGATCGCCGAAGACGGCCATCAAGCCGTCGCCGAGGCCCTTGACGACCCGGCCGCGGTGGCGGGCGATCGTCGCCTCGCTCGCCGTCGACACGGCGCGCAGCAGCTCGAGCGCCCGCGCGTCGCCGACGTCGAGGGCCCAGCTGGAGAAGCCGACCAGGTCGGTGAACACGATCGTCGTCTCGCCGGTGTCGCCGTCGCGGCCCTGGGCGACGGCCTGCCAGACCTGGACGGCCGCGAGCCCGAGCTCACGCATCGCGCTCGGCTGCTCGGCCTTCGCTTCGGCCAGCAGCCGGGCGACCCGGTCCGACGGGTGGCCCGCGGTCGTCGACAGCGCGTCACCGAGGTCGCGGTCGCCGGGGATCAGGCGCCGCACCGCCCGCGCGGAGCGGACCAGGCCCGGGCGCTGGTCGGCCGCCCGCAGCCGGTCGACGAAGCGGGACACCTTCCGGGCACGGTCCGGCCGGTCGTCGTGGCTGTCGGTCACCGGCCGCATGCTACCGGCCGGTGTGGACCACGGACCCGCGAAGGCAACGCGGGTCACGTGCCCGGTGGGGCGTCCACAGTGGAGGAATCCGCCGGCTCCCGAACCGGCGGCGGGTATGAGCGGGGACGGTCCGCGAGACCGGATATTCCACGGAAAACGCCGGACGGCCGCCGGGCGGGCATCCCAGCGGTGTCCCACGGGGGTGGCGTTCCCGCTGGTCCGGCGGGGTGGGACTGTCCCGGCGTCCCGAGTCGGGCGTCGACCCGAGACCGGCCGGGCGACCACTGCCAGCCTCCTCGCCATGCGAAAACTCGCTCTGGCCGTCGCGGCGCTGCTGGTGTTCCCCACCGCGTCCGCGGTCGCGGCCGAACCCGTCGCGGTGTGCGGACACACCACCGCCCAGCCCACCCTGAAGCAAGGGTCTTCCGGCGCCGAAGTAGCCGAGGCCCAGTGCGAACTGAACCTGGCCACCAAGGCCGGCCGGTACACGCCGATCGGCGCGGACGGCTCCTTCGGCCCGGCCACCGACGCCCGCGTGCGCGTGTTCCAGCGGTGCGCCGCGCTGAGCGTGGACGGCCAGATCGGGCCGAACACCTGGGCCGCGCTGAACTCGTGGTCCGCGCGGCCCCGGAAGTGCGCCACCCAGGGCACCTCCGACGCCGCGCAGAGCGTGGTGTGCGGTCTGTCCACCGCCCGCCCGACCCTGCAGAGCGGGTCCACCGGCGTGGACGTCAAGGAACTCCAGTGCCGGCTGAACCTCGCCATGGAGCCGGGCCACTACCCGCCGCTGACGGTGGACGGCAACTTCGGCGACGGCACCCGGAACCGGGTGATCCAGTTCCAGCACTGCGTCAACGCCAGTGCCGACGGCGTCGCCGGGCCCACGACCTGGGCGAAGGTGACCGACTGGTCCAGCCGCAACACCTACTGCACCCCGCCGAAGCCCGCCGGGCACCCGATCGACGGCGTGGACACGGCGAAGTACCAGCACCCCGGGGGCGCGCCGATCAACTGGGGCGCGGTGAAGGCGTCCGGGGTCGAGTTCGCGACCGTCAAGGCGACCCGCGGCCTCAACACGACCGATGAGTACCTCGCGACGGACCTGCCCGCCGCGCGTAACGCCGGCCTGGCCGTCGGGCCGTACCACTTCTACACGGGTACCGCGGCCAACACCGGCGCGGCGCAGGCGGACCGGTTCATCGCCGCGGTGAAGGCCACCGGGTACACCGGCAAGCGCGCCGGCGACCTGCCGCCCGTGTTCGACCTGGAGTGGAAGGACGACGGCTCCGGCGGCTGCCCGCCCTTCGTCACCGTCGCCGACGCCAAGGCGTGGCTGGACAAGGTGCAGGCGGCGTTCGGCCGGACCCCGATCATCTACACCCAGAAGTCGTTCCTGGACGCGTGCCTGGGCGGCACCACGGCGCTTTCCGCCTATCCGATGCAGCTCGCCGACTACCGCCAGTCCGTCACGCAGCCGGCACTGCCCGCCGGGTCGAGCACCTGGCTGATGTGGCAGTACACCGACGCGGCCATCCCCGACGGCATCCCCGCGCCCGCGACCGGGGACGTCTTCAACGGCACCCAGGCCGCTCTCGACCAGCTCGCCAACCGCTGAATCCCCGCTAGGAAAGGACGACAATGAGTCTCCCCATGAGCCGCCGCACGATGCTCCGCAGCGCGGTGGTGGTCGGCGCGGCCGCGGCGGTCAGCCCGCTGCTGCTGTCGGGCACCGCCCAGGCGTACACGTGGTCCCGCACCCTCGTGCAGGGCAACACGGGCGCCGACGTCACCGAACTCCAGATCCGCGTCGCCGGCTGGGCGGCCGACTCGGCCAGCCACAGCCGGGTTTCGATCGACGGCGAGTTCGGCCCCGGCACGGCGGCCGCGGTCCGCCGGTTCCAGGCGGCCTACGGCCTCGGGGCCGACGGCGAGGTCGGCCCGGCCACCCAGTCCGCGCTCAACGCGCTGGAGCAGAGCGACGGGTCCACCGCGCACTTCAACTTCAGCGAGTTCACCGACCGGGTGAGCGGCACCTTCAACGGCGGCAAGGTCAGCGCGGCCACCGCCAAGGAGAACGCCCGCCGCTGCATGTACAAGCTGGAGGCCGTGCGCAAGAAGCTCGGGAACAAGCCGATCACGGTGAACTCCGGGTTCCGCAGCATCGCGCACAACGCCGAGATCGGCGGCGCCAGCGACAGCATGCACATGTACGGCACCGCCGCCGACCTGGACGTGCCGGGCGTGGCCAACAAGACCGTCTACCAGAAGGCCGAGACCAGCGGCTTCTCCGGCCTGGAGACCTACAACACCGACCACCAGCACGTGGACAGCCGGGCCGACCTCGGCCGCGCGTGGTGGTGGGAGAACGGGACGGTCTGACTGGCGACTGGGGGTCTGACGCCGGAAACCCAGCCCTCGGGGGTTTCCGGCGTCAGCCGTTCCCGGACAGTGCCGCGAAGCCCGCGCCCTCGGCCCCTTCCCCGGGGCCGCCACCTCGGAGGGCGCGGGCTTCGCCCTCAGTGCGACAGCGGGTTCTCCAGCGCCGCCGAGCAGGACGGCCAGTCGTGGAAGTCGTGGTGCGCGCTCCACAGGCGGTGCGCCGCGTCGATGTTCCAGGCCGGGTCGAACGCCTGTCGCGGCGTGCCGCCGAGGTCCAGCAGGCGGGCGTCGGAGATCTGGAACACGCCCCAGTTGCGGCTGCCGTTCGTGTTCGGCAGCACCCACAGCGGATCGAGGAACGAGGCGCAGCGGGCGATCGCGACCGCGGTGTCCGGCGCTTCGGTGAACACGGCCCGGACCCGCTGTTCCACCTGGTCCGCCGACCAGCCCGCCAGGCTCGTCCGGTGGTCGTAGAGCGCGGTCTTGGTGGCCTCGTCGACGACGCCGCGCGCGGGCAGGCCGGCCAGCACCTGGAACGCGGTGACCCGGCGCAGCGTCTCCGGGCCGAACGAGCCGTCGACCGAGAGCCGCCCCTGGGCCGAGACCAGCAGGTTCTGCACTTCGGTGACGCACTCGTCGTGCTGGCCCATGCTCACCGGCGGCTGGCAGCCGGGGGAGAACAGCACCCGGTCGGCGTACCGGCCGGGTGCCTGCTCGGACCCGTCGGCGGTGACCCAGACCAGGCCGCCGGCCAGCAGGGCCGCGGTCGCGACGGCCACGGCGTACCAGCGCCGTCGCGGCGACCGGGCGACGTCTTCGCCGGTCGTCCCCGGGGTCTCGGCGTGCTCCGGCGGCGCCTCGTCGACCCGGCCGGCATCGGCCAGCGCCCACAGCTGGTGCAGCTCGCGCAGTTCCTCCGCGGACGCGCCGCAGACCTTGGCGAACGAGTGGACCACGCGGTAGTCGGCGGGCACGCTCTTGCCCGAGCAGTACCGGTGCAGGCTGGAGCCGCTGGCCCCGGCCAGCCGGCCCAGACGTTCGTAGCCTTGCCCGCTGCGGTCCTTCAACATGCGCAGATAGGCGGCGAACTTGTCCATGTGCGGTGTCACGGTGACGGGACCACCTCGCTCCGGGCAGCGGATGAGGGACGGAAGTTAACACCGTCCCGCCCCCAGCCGGGCGGAAACCGACGGATTGCTCCACTCGGCGGCTCACGGCCCGGCCGAGTGGTGGCAACGTGCCGTCACACCAACGCTTTCCCGGCGGCACCGGGGTGCGGTGGTCTCCGGTCAGCGGCGGCCGGTGGCGAGGATGACGAGGAACTGGCCGCCGCCCGGCTCGACGGCGGCGGTCACCGGCAGGTCCGGTACCAGCCGGGAGAACCGGTCCACCAGCCAGTCCGCCGCCTCCTGGGCGTCCTGGCGGGTCGGGGAGCGCGCCACCATCTCGCGGCCGCCCTTGCGCTCCAGCCTGCCGGCCACGGTGATCAGCGGCGCGGGTTCGGCGACGTGCAGGCGGTCCGGCCAGGCGATGACCACCTTGACCGCGCCCTTGCGGGTGTTGCAGCCGCGGTGCGCCAGCCGCTCGGCGACCTTGGCCTTCCGGTCGGCGGTCCGGCTGTCGACGCTGGGTCCGCGCGGGTCGTTCACCGACATGCCGGGGTCGACCGGCTCGTCGCACACCCAGCACCGCCAGCCGTCGCGCTCGGCCACGTCATCGAGGAGGCTCACCCGGGCAAACTAGCCTGCCCGGGCGCCGGCACTGTCCCCGGGCACGGTGATCCACGGAACACCCGCGGGCGTCCGGGAGTTGTGCGTGGCATGAGCCAACTCGTGGACCGCACGATCACCGCCCTCCGCTCCGAGCACGACGCGCTCGCCGCCCTCGTCCGCACCCTCACCGACGACCAGCTCGCCGTCACGAGTGGCGCGTCGGAATGGACCGTCGCCCAGGTCCTTTCCCACCTCGGCAGCGGTGCCGAGATCGGCCGTGCGCCGATCGCGCGGGCCGCCGGCGAGACCGTGGCGGCCGAAGACAACCAGACGATCTGGGCCCGCTGGGACGGGTCCACCCCGCGCGCGCAGGCCGAGGGCTTCCTGGAGCACAACGGCCGCTGGCTCGAAACGGTCGAGGCGTTCACGCCCGAGCAGCGTTCGTCGCTGACCGTCGACCTCGGCTTCCTGCCGGAGCCGGTCCCGCTGGCGACCGCCGTGGGCATGCGCCTGTCCGAGGTGGCCAACCACTCGTGGGACGTGCGCGTGGCGTTCGACCCGGACGCCGGGGTGGACGCCGGCTCGGCCGCGGTGCTCGTCGACCTCCTGGCCGGGCCGGTCGGGTTCATGCTGGGCTTCCTCGCCAAGCCGGCCGAGCTCGAGAAGCCGGTGTCCCTCGCGACCCCGGGCGGCGGACTGGTGATCGACGACGGCGTCACCGTGGTGGACCACCTCGAGGCGCCGTCCGCGACGTTCACCGGGCCGGCGGAAGCGCTGGTCCGGTTGATCAGCGGCCGGCTCAAGGCGCCGTACGACCAGGGCGTCACCGTCGAGGGCAGCGTCTCGCTCGACGACCTGCGCCGGGTGTTCCCCGGTTTCTGACCGGCCCGGGGCAGCGGTCAGGACAGCGCAGCCGCCTTGCGCAGGAGCACCGAGCGTTCCTGCTCGTTGGTGCACAACCGGGCCGCCAGCTCCAGCTCGGCACGTGCCTCCGGGTGCCGGCCGAGGCGGGTCAGCAGCTCGCCTCGCACCGTCGGGACCAGGTGCGACCCCGGGAGCCGGTCCGCGGCGATCAGCTCGTCCACGATCGCCAGGCCGTGCTCCGGACCCGACGCCATCGCCACCGCGACCGCCCTGTTGAGCTCGACCACCGGTGAGGGCGCCACCCGGCCGAGTGCCTCGTACAGCACCACGATCCGGTCCCAGGCGGTCGCCTCGACCGAGGGCGCCGACGCGTGGACGGCCGCGATCGCGGCCTGCAGGCCGTACGGGCCGAGGCCGCGAGGCGACGCCTTGGCCAGCGCGGCCAGCCCGCGGTGGATCGCCGAGAAGTCCCAGCGGCGCCGGTCCTGGTCCTCGAGCAGGACCGGCGCGCCGTCCGGGCCCGTCCGGGCCGGGAAGCGCGCGGCCGTCAGCTCGCACAACGCGAGCAGGCCGTGCACCTCCGGCTCGTCCGGCTGCAGCGCGGCCAGCGTGCGGGCCAGCCGGATCGCCTCGTACGCGACGTCGGGGCGCAGCAGCCGGTCGCCCGACGTGGCCGTCGACCCCTCGGTGAAGATCACGTAGAGCACGCTGAGGACGCCGCCCAGCCGCTCCCGGCGCTCGCCGGCCGCCGGCAGCTCGAACGGCACCCCGGCCGCCGCGATCGTCTTCTTGCCCCGGGTGATGCGAGCCTGCACCGTCGGCACGGGCACGAGGAACGCGCGCGCGATCTCCTCGCTCGACAGGCCGGCGACCACCCGCAGGGTCAGCGCCACCCGGGCCTCGGGGGAGAGCACCGGGTGGCAGCTGATGAACATCAGGGCCAGGACGTCGTCGTCGATCCGGTCGGGGTCGGCTTCCGCGCCGGCCTCGGCCTCCGGGCCGGCCGCCAGCAGGGCATAACGGTCCTGGAGGGCGGTCCGGCGGCGGATCGCGTCGATCGCCCGCCGCCGGGCGGTGGCCCGCAGCCAGCCCGCCGGGTTGGCCGGCGCGGCGACCGGCCACGACACCAGCGCTTCGGCCACCGCCTCCTGGGCCGCGTCCTCGGCCAGCCCGAAGTCGCCGGTGAACCGGGTCAGCGCGGCGACGATCCGCGCCGACTCGATCCGCCAGACGGCCTCGACATCGGCGGTGTCCATCAGCCCCGCTCGGGCATCTCGTCGTCGCCGGCCACGCGGCGGACCTCGATCTTGGACCCGCGGACGGCCGGCATCCGCTTGGCCCACTCGACCGCTTCCTCCTTCGAGGCGACGTCGAGCATGAAGTAGCCCCCGAACAGCTCCTTGGTCTCCCCGTACGGCCCGTCGGTGACCACCGGGGTCTCGGCGCCGAAATCGACCACGACGCCGCGGCTCGGCAGGTCCAGCCCCTCGGCGGCGAGCAGGACGCCGGCCTTGAGCATCTCTTCGATGTACTCGCGGGTCGCCGCCATCGACTCCTCGATGGCGTCCAGCATCGCCGCGTTCGAGTGGTCGGTGCCCCGCATGATCAGCATGTACTTCGACATCGTGTTCTCCTCGTCCGCGTGGCCGCCTCTCGGCCTTCGCCCCCTTGTGTCGAACGGGCGGCGCCCGGATCAACACGGCGGCGGAAAAACTTTTCGCCGCGGCGCCGCCGGGTCTCGCTCACCCGAGTTCGCCGAGCAGCCGGCGCGCGGCCTCGGCCGCTCCGTCGGTGCGCATCGCGGCGCCCAGCGCCGCCGCCCGGCCCCGGGTCTCGGGGGCGAGCGCCGTGTCGAACGCGGCGCTCAGGGACTCGACGGTCGCCGTCGGGCCGTCGAGGGCCGCGCCGACTTCGCGCGCCGCCACCTGCCCGGCCCAGTACGGGTTGTCCGCCAGGCGGATGGGGACCACCACCTGCGGGACGCCCGCCCGGGCGGCCGTCTGCGTCGTGCCCGCGCCGCCGTGGTGGACCACCGCGGCCAGCCTGCCGAACAGGCGCTGGTGGTTGACGTCGCCGATGGCGAAGCAGTCGGCCACGTCGAGGTCCGCCCAGCCGCGGGAGACGAGGACGCGGTGACCGCGGGCCCGGGCGGCCTCGACCGCCCAGCGGGCGATGTCCGGTGACGGGCGGATGCTGCCGAAGCCCACGTAGACCGGCGGCGCGCCGGCGTCCAGGAACGCCACCAGCTCGGCCGGCAGCGGGCGCTCGTCCTCCTGGGTCCACGCCCCGGTCTGGACCACTTCGAGGCCCGGGGTCGCCGGCCACGGTCCCAGCACCGGGTCCGCGGCCAGCCACGGCCGCTCGGAGTAGACGTGGCCGCGCACGTCGTCCACCGGCGGCAGGCCGAGCGCGGCCCGGTGACCGTTGAGCGGCTCGCGGAACTGCTCGTTGACCCGGTGGGCGTCCCGCTCCCAGCGCGTCCCGTTGTCGGCGTCCGCCGGCTCCGGCCAGCCCGGCCGCGGGGGCGGCGCGTGGTGCGGCGACGGCAGGTTGACCGCCGCATAGGTCACGTACACGTAGCGGATGCCCGCGGCTTCGGCCACGGACCGCGCGGCGACCTGTGCGAGACCGGCGGCCACCAGCGCGTCGCATCCGGCGGCCGCCGCGGGGAAGACGTCGAACTGCGTGTCGAGCAGCTCGGTCCGGTACCGGGCCAGCTCGGCCGCCGACGGCGGCGCCGTCGCGCGCATCAACGCCCGCACCGGCGGCCCGACCGGCACCGGCTCGATCCCGAGGCCGCCCAGCCGGTCCGCGAACTCTTCGTCCGGCGGGACGCACATCCGCACGTCCGCGCCGAGCGCCCGCAGCCGCACCGCGAGGGCCACCAGCGGATCGACGTCGCCCCGTGTCCCGTACGTCGACAGCAGCACTCGCATTCGCGCCCTCTTCGTTCTCTTCGCAGACGTTTCGGCCGTGCCGCGGGGAGTCTAGCGGCCGCCCCGGTGATCGACTGCCTCTCGCGCCGACCCGTCTCCGGTGACTACTGTCAAGGCGCATAAGGGCTCCTGACCGTCAACAGAACTTGAGGGCCACTCGATGCCTGTTTCGTCCGCCCCCACGCCCGATGTTTCGATCATCCTGCCCTGTGCCGGACTGGGAACGCGTTTCGGAGCGCCGTACGCGAAGGAACTGCATTGCCTGGCGCCCGGGGTCACCATCCTGGACCGCAGCCTGGAAGCCGTCGTCGAACTGGTGAAGAGCGGGCTCACCGTGCGCGTGGTCGTCGTGTTCGGGCCGCACAAGCTGGACACCGTGAAGTACCTCGCGCGCTACGCCGGGACTTTTCAGCTGGTCTTCGTCTACCAGGACGACGCGTCCGAGCCGGGGCTCGACGGGGCGATCCGGTGCGCCTTGCCCATGACGCGGGGACCGGTGGCCCTCGTGCTACCTGACATCGTTGTCAGCGGGGTGGGCAGCTTGCTCGGCGCCCTGCGCCAGACCGAGGTGGCGGGCTGGAGCGTGGTGGCCGCCGAGGAGTCGGATCCCGGCACGCTGCGGCAGATGGGCGCGCTGAGCGTGGCCGTCTCGCCGGATGCGGTCGTGACCGTCGCGGCGGCCGCGGAAAAGCCGGCGGATCCTTCGGGCTACAACGCGCTTTGGGGCATGGTGGCGGTCGCCGAGGACCAGGCCCACCGGCTGCCGGACGTGGCGCGCAGGGACGCGGACAGCCCGCTCGCCGGCGCCGTCGCCCTCATGGTGAAGCGGATCGTCAACTACAACACCACCGACGGCTGATCGTCCACAATGGACTTTGCGAGGAGAAGCATGCTCGACGACGTGATGACGGCGCTCGACACGGTCCTGCCCCGGCTGGCCGCGGTCACCGGCACCCCCGGGGTCGCCGTGGCGGTGGCGACGAGCGACGAGCTGCGGACGGCCGCGACCGGGTTCGCCGACCTGGCCGCGAGGACGCCGATGACCGCCGGGACGCCGGCGCCGGCGGGCTCGCTCACCAAGCCCGTCACGGGACTGGCCTTCATGCAGCTGGCCGAGGCGGGCGCGCTCGGCCTGGACACGCTCGTCGACCAGGTGCTGCCCGCCGGGCTGCGTGGTCCCGGCGCGGCGCCCGTCACCACCGCCATGCTCGCGGCCCACGAGGCCGGCTACTACAGCGACATCGTCACCGCCACGGCGCACACGGCGCCGGCCGAGCCGGTCCTCGACTACGTCCGGCGCCGCCACGAGATCGGGCGCGCCGTGGAGTACGGCGGGGTGCTGCCGCTGGTGACGGCGCCGGGGTCGTACTCCTATTCGAGCTTCGGCGTCGGGGTCCTGGGCGGCGTGGTCGAGCACGTGACCGGCGAACCGTACGGTGCCCGCGTCCACCGGGAAGTGTTCGCCCCGGCCGGAATGGCGGACACGAGCATCGACGACGGCACGCGGAACCCGTGGGCTCCGAGCACCGGCGGCGCGACCGGGTACCTGGCGTTCGGCGACTGGTGCCTGCCGAGCCCGCCCCTGCGCACCTCGGCGTACCCGGGGGTCGGGATGTACACGAGCGCCACGGATTTCGCGCGGTTGCTGCAATCGTTGCTGCGCACCGCCCGGGGCGACCGCGGGCTGGTCGAGCCGGAGTCGCTCGCGGCGATGGTGACCCCGCGGACGGCGCGCCCGAGCCCGCACGGCGTCCGGTCGTTCTCCGGCTTGACGCTCGAGCTCGCCGACCCGGACCTGGGCGACGACTGGTGGTGGGGGCACACGGCGGCGTTCCCGTGGGGATTCTGGTGGGAGGCGCGGGTGTGGCCGCACCGCGACCTGGCCGCGGTCGCGGTGGGCAACCGCTGGGACATGGCCCGGTTCCACAACCCGGCGACGCGCAGCGCACCGGGCCTGGCCGTCGAGTGGGCCGGCCGCTGGGCGGCGTCCGGCGCCCCGGCGAAGCTGCCGGACATGGACGGCCGGCCCCGCTGGACCGGCCCCCGGCCGACCCCGGAGAGCTCACGCTGGATGGGGGTGCTGACCGGCGAACGCACCCACGGCCTGCTCGCCGTGGCCGACCCGCTGCCGGTGAAGACGCTGACCGAGGGAGCGCGATCTCTGGGGGATGGGGATGCGGGTGGCTGGGACCCGGAGGCGTTCGCTCGCGGTGTCTCGCAGGCACGGGCGGTGGCCCCGGACCCGGCGGCGCTCGGGGCGCTGGGCCGCGAACTGGGCCCGGCGGCGGCGCTGTGGATGCTGGAGTGCGGAGCTTCGAGCGCGGACGTGACGATGCCGGTGGGCTTCTACGCCCACGCACCACGGTGAATCAGGGCTGAGGGCGGCCGGCGGCAGCGGGTGCGCCTCCGCGGGTGGTGCCACCGCCGGGGCGCACGCGGCGGGGCTCGGAAGGCCTGTTGGCCGATCTTCAGCGCCTCGATGTGGCGCGTCGGGTGCGTAGCGCGCACCCAACGCCACCTCGGGTGCTCGGGGCCGGGACAGGGCGGAGCGGCGGGAAAGCGCGTGACCGGCCCGCCTCAGTGCAGCCGCACCTCCAGCGCGACCCGGTGCCGCCCCCGGGGCAGCCGCACCCATTCCGGCTCCGCCACCGGCCGCACGTCGGGAAAGCGGTCGAACAAGCCCCGCAACACCACCTCGGCCTCCACCTTCGCCAAGGCCACCCCCAGGCAGAAGTGCGGCCCCCAGCCGAATCCCACGCTGCCCTCGCGGCCGCCGTGCTCGGCTTGCCAGCGGATGTCCGCCTGGTGCGGGTGGGTGAACTGGGCAGGGTCGCGGTTGGCCGCTCCCAGCACCGCCTGGACCGCGTCGCCCGCGCTGATCTTCACCCCGCCCACCTCCAGATCCGTTGCGGCGTAACGGAGCCGGGCCAGCTGGACCGGGCCGTCGGTGCGGACCAGCTCGCGGACCGCCGCCGGCCACAGCTCCGGCTCCTCGCGCAGCAGCTCCCGCTGGGCGGGGTCGCGCATCAGCGCGAGGGCCCCGTTCGACAGCATGTGCGCCATCGTCTCGTGCCCGGCGAGGACCAGGAACACCACGAGCGCCACGGCGTCGACGTCGGTCAGGTCGTCCTGGGCGACCACCTGGCTGAGCAGGTCCTCCCGCGGCTCGGCCCGGCGGCGGTCGACCAGCGCATGACAGTAGGCGAACATCTCGCCCAGCGTCGGCGTGATCCGCGCCGGGTCGCCCTCGACGAGCACCTTGCCCCAGCGCCACCAGTCCGCCCAGTCCGCTTCGGGTACTCCGACCAGCTCGCACACCACCGCCATGGCCAGGGGGTAGGCGTACTCGTCGATCAGGTTCACCGTGCCCGGCGCCGCGCCGAGGTCGTCGAGCAGGCCGTCGACGATCTCCCGCACCCGGGGGCGCAACGCTTCGACCCGGGACGCGCCGAAGGCGTGGCTGATGCTGCGCCGCAGCCGGGTGTGCTCGGCGCCGTCGAGGCTCAGCAGGCTCGCCCGCAGGTACGGCAGGTGCTCCGGCGGCGTGCCCAGCGCGAGGAACGCCTCCTCCTGCGTCTGCGCGCCCTGCCCCGGCAGGCCGGTGGGATCGTTGCGCACGGCCGGATCCGACAGCACCGCGCGGACGGCGGCGCTCCCGGTCACCAGCCAGCCCTCCTCGCCGTTCGGCAGCCGGGCCCGGCAGACCGGCGATTCGGCGAGGATGCGGTCGTAGCCGCGCATCGGGTCGTCGAGGACGGCCGGATCACGCAGGTCCACCACGGGTTCGGACGACATGGATCTCCTGTCAGCCTTTGAGCGGGCCGCCGTTGATGGCGACGCGGTGGCCGAAGCGGGTGTACGGGTAGTAGTCGTACGTCGCGTGGTGCTGGACGCAGCGGTTGTCCCAGAACACCAGCGTGTTCGGCTCCCACCGCACCCGGCACGCCAGCATCGGCCGGTTCGGCACGACCGAGAACAGCAGGTCGAGCACCGCCTGGCTCTCGTCCGCCGACAGCTGGGGGATGCGCGAGGTGTAAGCCGGGTTGACGTACAGCAGCGGCCGGTCGGTTTCCGGGTGCCGCACCACCACCGGGTGCTCGCTGACCGGCGGCTCGTACCCTTCCGGGATCTTGTGGCCGCGGAAGGCGTGCGCGCCGTCGTGGATCGCGGTCAGCCCGGTCAGCAGTTCCTTCAGCTTCGGCGAAAGCATGTCGTACGCGAGGTGCATGTTCGCGAAGAGCGTGTCGCCGCCGCTGCCCGGCTCGGGCATCCGCGTGATGTGCAGCATCGAGCCCAGCGACGGCTCGGCGTCGGCGGTGCCGTCGGCGTGCCAGCCGTTGCCGAACACGGTCGCCGACTCGGGGGCGGTCGCGACCTCGAGGATGTACGGGTTGCCGTGCTCGGGCGGCGGGTTCACCGGCCGCAGCTCGCCGAAGCTCGCGGCCAGGCGCTGGTGGTCGTCCGGCGTGATGTCCTGGTCGCGGAACACCAGCACGTGGTGGTCCAGGAAGGCCGTCTTCAGCTCGGTGAGCTGCTCCTCGGTCAGCTCCCGGGTCAGGTCGAGGCCGGTGACCTCGGCGCCGATCACCGGGGTGAGCCCCCGCACCGCCAGGGTCCGGTGGTCGCGCGCCGGTCGCGTCGTGATCCGCTTGACGGCGTCGAGTTCGTACTGCTCCATGGTTTCCTTTCCTCCCGTGGGTCTCACAGTCCGATGGCCGCGGCCACCGCGGTGACGTGCGGTGCGCGCACGATGCCGTAGTGGGTCGCGGGCAGTTCGTGCCACTGGCTCGGTTCGGGCAGGAGCGCCCGCCAGCCGCCGCGGTCGGCGACCGGCAGGCCGGGTTCGGGTTCGGCGGCGAGCCAGACGTGGCTGGGTGTCGCGCGCAGGTGCGGCAGTTCGTGCCCGGCCATGCTGCGCAGGTTGGCCCGGCACGCGCGGGCGAGCCGCCGGGCGTGCTCGCCCGCGGCACCGCCGGAGGCACCCAGCTCGCGTTCGAACACCGTTTCCAGCTGCGCGTCGCTGTAGTCCGCGGCGCTCGCGCCGGGTGGCGGCGGGTCGATGAGGTGCAGCGCCCGCACCGGCTGCCCGGCCGTCTCGGCCTCGGCGGCCATGCCGGCCGCCACCCAGGCGCCGAACGACCAGCCGGCCAGCTGCCGGGTGTGGCCGGGGAACCGCGCTCGCAGGGCCGCGTGGTAGCGCCGGGCCCGGTCCGCCACCGGCCAGCCGGGCGGTTCCGGCCGGCTCAGCGCGGGATCCGCGATCACGCAGACGCCGAGTTCGGGCGCCAGGGCCTCGACGAGCGGGCGGTACGCGTGGACGTCCCCGCCGACGGGGTGCACGAGGCACACGACTTCCCGGCCGGCCCCTTCGCGCCAGACCTGCACCACCACTTCGCCGGTGTCGGCGGCTTCGGACAGCTTCGCCAGCAACGCGGCCATCGTCACCTCCGGGCCGAGCCAGGCGAGGTCGAGGTCGACGCCGAAGAGCCGTTTCGCCGAGTCGACGACGTCCAGCAGCGTCAGTGAGTCGGCGCCCAGGTCGTAGAGCGGCACGTCCGGGTCGAGCTCGGCGACGCCCAACAGGGCACGCACTTCTTCGGCCAGCTGGGCTTCGGCGTCTTCGGCCGGTTGCGCGGTGCCGGTCGTGGTGTCGCGCTGGTGGAAGTCGCGGGCGGCGTCGAGCCCGGTCGTCGCGACCAGCAGCTGCGGCAGCCCGGAGGCCAGCGCGCGGGCGAAGGTGCGGCGGCCCTCGTCGACGCTCAGGCCGACGGCCAGGTGCGCCTGGTGCCGTGCGTCGGTTTCCAGGGCAGTGACGGCCATGCCGCTGTCGCGCCAGACGTCCCAGCCGATGGAGAGGCGGGCGGTCGGGCCGTCGCGGTGGGCGAGTGCGTCGAGGAACCCGTTGGCGGCGGCGTAGTCGAGCTGGCCGGTGCCGCCGAACTGCGCGGACAGCGACGAGCAGTAGACGGCGAACGCGGGCCGGTGGCGTTCGACGAGCCGCTCGGTGAGGAGGGCGCCGGCGAGCTTGACGGACTGGGTGTCTTCGCCGCGGGTCGCGATGAGGCCGCCGCCGGGGGTCCCGGCCGCGTGCACGATCCCGGCGAGGGGCGCGCCGATGCGGACGTCGACCTCGTCGGCGGTGATCTTCGTGAGGTCGGCGGCGAGGAGGTCGACGCGGTCGGCCCACGGCTCGAGCGCTTCGGGCAGGTGGGGCTCGCGCGCGAGCAGGACGACCCGGCCGGTGGTGCGGGTCAGCAGCTCCGCGGCGACGGCGGTGCCGATGCCGCCGGTGCCGCCGAGAACCAGGTGGGTCCCGTCGATGGCCACCGGCTCGCCGGCCGGGACCGGTGCGCTGTCCTGCGTCCACCAGAACCCGGCCCGCAGGGCGACGCGCTCGGGCGGGGGCGGGCCGGTGAGCAGGCCGGCGAGGGGATTCAGGTCGGGGCCGGGCAGGTCGACCCAGTGGCCGGGCACGCCGGTTTCCTGCGGGCCGACGGCGGTGATCCCGGCGAGCAGCCCGGCTTCGGGCCGCGTGACGGCGGTGTTCGCGGGCGCGGCCCCGGCGGACACCCACCACGTCCGGAGTGGACGGTCGTGGCCGGCCCGCAGGAGAGCGGCGGGGGTGTCGACGCACGCTCGGCGCGCGTCGTCGAGGGACGCTTCGGTGACGGGCCCGGTGATGCCGAGGGGGAGGGTGTGGAGCCAGTCGATTCCGTTGTGGGGCAGGGCATCGAGGACTTGGCGCAGGTCCGCGGGGTCGGCGGGGTCGGCTTCGAAGGTGTCGGGGCCGAGGCGGGCGAACGCCGCCGCCGCGTGCACGCGCACGACCCGCGGGTAGACGGCGTCGAGGGCGGGTGCGGTGAGCGGGCCCTCGCCGGAGATGACCAGGACGCGGTCGGTCGGGGTGGTGGCGACGGTGGCGGCGGCGGCCCGGCGGTGGCGGACCCAGGTGGGCTGGTGCAGCCACTCGCTTTCGGGTCGCCGCGAGACGGAGTCGCGACGAGGGAACCCGAACTCACGGACGGCGAAGGCAGGCGGCGGAAAGTCCCACGGCGCGGGGGCGGGGGACTGGCCCCAGTCCACGGAGGCTCCCCCCACCCAGGCGGCCGCCAGCTCGGCGGCCCCAGAGACGGAGCTTTCACGCGAGAGTGCGGAATCGGCGGCTGCGTTTTCGCGGAGAGGTGCCACCGGGCCGGGGGCGGCGCTCTCCCGTGAAAGTGCGGTAGCGGGGGTGGCGTAGCCGCGGCGCGGTGCCGCGGAGCCGGAGCTTTCCCGTGCAAGCTCCGCGTCGGGGATCTCCTGTGGCTCGGCCGTGCGCAGCCACTCGACCGCCGCGGCCGCGTCCTCGCACGCTGCCGCCATGCGCCAGCGTTCCTCCGGGCGGCCCGACTGCAGGTGCCGGAGTACGTCCACATAGGACGACGGCCGCGCCGTCAAGTAGTCCGCCACCCGGGCCGCCTCCCGGCGCAAAGCCGAGGCGCTGCGGGCCGAAAGCACCAAGCACCGCGCCGGTTCCGGGCGCGACGGCGGCATCGGGCGGACCGACTCCAGCACCACGTGGGCGTTCGTCCCGCCGATGCCGAAGCTGCTCACCCCGGCCACCCGCGGCCCCGCCGGCCACGGCTCGGCCCGCGTCGGCACCCGGAACGGCCCCAGGTCCAGCGCCGGGTTGGGCGCGCGGAAGTCGACCGTCGGCGGGAGGACGCCGTGGTGGACCGCCAGCGTCGCGCGGATCAGGCCGACGACCCCCGCCGCCGCGCCCAGGTGGCCGATCTGGCTCTTCACCGAAGAAAGCGCGCACGCGACGACGTCGGGCATCGCCTCGCGCAACGCCGCCACCTCGATCGGGTCGCCCAGCCGCGTCCCGGTCCCGTGCGTCTCGACGTACCCGACGTCGGCACCCGTGCGGCCGGCTCGCCGCAGCGCCGCCTGGATAGCCGAGCGCTGCCCGGCCGGGGACGGCGCGCTGTACCCCTGCTTCACCGCGCCGTCGTTGGTCAGCGCCGAGCCCGTGAGCACCGAGTACACCGTGTCGCCGTCACGACGCGCCGCCGAGAGCCGCTTCAGCACCACCACGCCGACGCCGCTGCCGCCCACCGTGCCGTCCGCGTCGTCGCTGAAGGGGCGGCAGTGCCCGTCCGCCGAGAAGATGTGCTGCGGCCGGTACCGATATCCCTCGGCGAGGGTGACGTCGACGAGCACCCCGCCCGCCAGCATCACGTCCGCCTCGCCGCCGCGCAGCATCCCGGCGGCCTGGTGGACGGCGACCAGCGAGCTGGAGCACGCCGTCTGGGTCGTCAGCGCCGGGCCCGTCAGGTCGAGGTGGTAGGCGACCTTCGTGGCCAGGAAGTCCTTCTCGTGGTGCAGGGCGAGCTGGAAGCCGTCCGGCAGCGCGGCCGGGTCCGCCTCGCGCAGCATCTGCTGGAAGTACGTGTTCTCCCCGCAGCCCGCGATCAGCCCGACGCGGCCCGTCGCCCCGCCGGCGTGGGCCAGCGCTTCGACGCACGCCATCAGCAGCTGCCGCTGCTGCGGGTCCATCAGCGCCGCGTCGCGGTGGCTGATCCCGAAGTACTCCGGGTCGAAGTCCAGGGGCCCGGCCAGGAGACTGCGCGCGCCGACCAGGCCGTCGGCGGCCGGGAACTCTTCGATCCCCCGGCGGCCGGTGACGACCAGGTCCCAGAACGCCGCCAGGTCCGGCGCGCCGGGCAGCCGGACGGCCATGCCGACGACGGCCACCGGCTCGTCGGCCGCCGCCTCGGCGGAAGCGCGTGCCGGGGTCGGGCCGCTTTCGAGGTGCCGAGTCAGGTCCCGGAGCGTGACGTGCTCGAAGAGGTCCGCCACGGTGAAGCGGTACCCGGCTTCGGCGCAGCGCAGGTGGAACCGCATCAGCGACAACGAGCTGGCGCCGGCGGCGAAGAACGTCTCCTCCGGCCCGATCGGCGTGCCGGTCACCTCTTCGAACAGCGCCGCCAGCTCGCTCGAGGGACGCGGGGACGTCCGCAGCAGATCCTCGCCCGGCGTCGCGGAAACCGCGTCCCGGTCGAGCTTCCCGCTCGGCGTGCGCGGCAGGGCGGCGACGACGCGGAAGCGGTCGACCCGCGCGTGCGGCGGCAGCAGCGGCACGAGGTGCTCGCTCAGCTCCGCGGCGGCCGGCGTCCGGCGGCATTCGAGGAACGCGGTCAGGCGGTCGCCTTCGGCCGCGACGACCGCGTTGACGACGTCGGGGTGCCGCAGCAGCGCCGCCTCGACCTGCCCCAGCTCCAGCCGGTGCCCGCTGAGCTTGACCTGCCGGTCGGCCCGGCCGTCGAAGTGCAGCAGCCCGGCGCGGTCGAAGTGCGCGAGGTCGCCGCTGCGGTAGTACAGCTCGGGCAGTTCGGCAAACTTCTCCGGCGCCGCTTCGCCCAGGTAGCAGCGGTTCGCCGCGAGACCACCGATGAGCAGCTCGCCGACCTGGCCCGGCGGCAGGGGCGCGCCCGCGGCGTCGGCGACCCGCAGCACCGCGTTCGCCACCGGACGGCCGATGGCGGGCCGGTCCGGCCAGTCCGCGGGATCGCCGTCGAGGGTCAGCGCGCTGACGACGTGGGTTTCGGTCGGGCCGTAGTGGTTGTGCAGGCGCGCGCCGGGCAGCCCGGCGAACCAGCGGCGGATCGCCGGCGTGCACACCAGCTGCTCGCCGGCGGTGATCACGTCCCGCAGCCGGGACGGGTACCGGCCGAGCCGGACGCCGTGCTCGGCGAGCAGCTGCAGGGCGACGTACGGCAGGAAGATCCGTTCGACGCCGGCGGTTTCCAGCTGCGCCAGCAGCGCGGGGACGTCGTGGCGCCATTCCGGGCGGACCAGGTGGAGCCGGCCGCCGCCGCACAGCGTCGTGAAGATCTCCTGGAACGACACGTCGAACGACAGCATCGAGAACTGCTGGGTCGCCGCGGGCGGTGCGGCCTGCCACTGCAGCAGGTTGGCCAGGGTGCGGTCCGGGACGCGCACGCCCTTGGGCACGCCGGTCGAGCCCGAGGTGAACAGCGTGTAGAGCGGCCGTCCGGCGTGCCGGGCCGGGACGTCCGGCACCGCGCCGTCGGAAAGCGTGACGAACCTCTGCTCGACGTCCATGCCGAACGTTTCCCCCGGCGCGAGCAGGACGCAGCGCGGCCGGACGCGGTCGAGCATGGCGTGCAGCAGTTCCGGCGGGTACGCGGGGTCCAGGGGGACGGCGGTGATGTTCAGCCGGGCCAGGGCGAGGAGCGCGACGACGTGCTCGGCCGACGGCCGGAAGTACAGCGCGATGTCCGTGGCGTCCGCGGGCAGGGTGGCCGCGAGCCGGGCCGCGTGCGCGTCCAGCTCGGCGTAGGTCAGTGTCGTGTCGCCGGTGAGCGCCGGGGCGTCGGGCGTCAGCGCGACCTGACGCGCGAACCCGTCCGCGATGGTCTCCCACGTCAGGTCCGCGGCGGCACCCCGGCCGTGGTCGCGGTGGTCCGGAATCCGGGCGTCGCCGTGCAGGGCGCGGTCGAAGACTTCGCCGAGGGCGGTCGCCTCGGCTTCGGTGAAGTGGCCTTCGCCGTATTCCCACAGGCAGTCGAAGCCGTCGGCGCGTTCCACCACCGACAGCGTGAGCGCGCACTTCGCCTCGGCCGCCTCGATCCACTGTGGACTGGACGAGCAGCCGGGCCGCCGCAGCGCCCCGAAGTCGGTGTTCTCCAGGACGAACAGGTAGTCGAAGGCCGCGTACCCGGGGTCGAGGTCGGCGAACGCGACGTCCTGGTGATCCAGCGCGGCACCCGACGCTTCGCCGAGCCGGCGGAGCTGGGTGTCGAGGTCTTCGTCCGGGTCCACGGTCAGCGGCACCCGCACGGTGTTGGCGAACATGCCGACGCTGTCTTCGAACGCCCGCACCGGCCGGTTCGCCACCGGCGCGGCGATCCGGGGCCGGGCCCGCCCGGTCACCGCGTACAGGCTCCACGCGAACACGCCGAGCAGGAGCTGGAACCGGGTCAGGCCCAGGTCGCCGGCCCACTCGTCGACGCGCTCGCGTCCGATGCGGGTGGTGTGCAGCCGGCCGGCCGGGGAAGCTTCGCCGAGCGGCTCGGCGTCGTCGGAGCGGTCGGTCAGCAGGGCGCGGTAGCGGGGGGAGGCGAACCACCGGGACTGCCACGCGGCGAAGTCGAGCGGCGTGTGCGCGTCCGGCCGCGGCGAGGCGCCGGACAGCTCGCGGAACAGGATGTTCAACGACCAGCCGTCGACCGCGATGTGGTGCAGGCACAGCAAGAACGTGCCGTCGGCCCGCCAGGCCGCACGCAGCATCCGGCCCGACGCGAGATCGAAGGGCGCGGTGAAGAAGTCGTCGCCCGGCTCGGTCCACGGGTCGTACGGCGCCTTCGCGACCTGCCGCAAGCCGCCGGGGGTGGCTTCGAACGCGGTGCGCAGCGCCGGGTGCCGCTCCACCAGAGTGCGTACGTCCCGGCGCAGCGCGTCGACGTCCGGGGCGCCGGTGACCTCGAACGCGAGCGGCACGTGGTAGGCCGTGGAGGCCGGGTTCCGTTGCTGCAGCAGCCAAAGCCGCTGCTGTTCGCTGGTGGCCGGTGCCGTGGTCGCGGTCGTCGGTGGGCTCGGCTCCGGGTACGCCGCCCGCCCGGCCGCGGAGACGGCGGCGGCGAGATTGGCGAACGTCCCGCGCTGGACGACCGAAGGCGCGAGGTCCGCGCCCCAGCGTTCGCGGATCGCGAACCGCAGCCGCAACGCCTTGAGCGAGTCGCCCCCGGACCGGAGCCACGTGTCGCCGGGATGCAGGCCCGGGATGTCCAGCGTCTCGGACACGACGTCCAGGACTTCGCGCTCCCACGCGGTCGCCTCACCACCGGTCTCCGGCCGCCACGGCGCGAACCCACCGGCCAGCAGCGCGGCTTCGTCGACCTTCCCGTTGGCGTTGCGGGGCAGCTCGCCGACGCGGAACACGTGCTGCGGCCGCATGTAGGCCGGCACGGTCTCGCCCAGGTGCGCTTCGAACGCGTCGAAGGACAGGTCGCCCGCCACGATGAAGGCGAGCAGCTCGGCCGTGGCCACGTGCCGCACGGCCACGTGGACCTGCCGGATCTCCGGGTGCGCGAGGAGCCGCTGCTCCAGCTCGCCCGGCTCGATCCGGAACCCGCGGACCTTCACCTGCCGGTCGGTCCGCCCGGCGTAGGCGAAGCGCCCGCCCGGCAGCACGCGGACCAGGTCACCGGTGCGGTAGAACCGCGCGCGGCCCTCGTCGAGCCACGGCAGCCGGACGAACCGCTGCCCGGTCTCCGCGGGCAGGCCGCGGTAGCCGAGCGCGACGCCGGCGCCCGACAGGTACAGCTCGGCCAGCTCGCCTTCGGCGGCCACGCGCTCGTCCGCCGTCACCGCGACCGCGCCGGTGCCGGGCAGCGGGCGGCCGATCGGCACGACGTCGCCGTCGAAGCCGCGCGGAATGGCGTAGCTGAGCGCGAACGTCGTCGTCTCGGTCGGGCCGTAGCCGTTCTGCAGCCGCGTCGGCGCGTCCGGGTTGGCCCGGTACCAGCGGCGGATCACCGGCGCGTTGAGCTGCTCACCGCCGATGACGACCCGCCGCACGGTGGCGAAGCTGTCCGGTACGGTCTCGGCGACCGCGTTGAACAGCGTCGCGGTGACGAACATCGTGTCGACGCGCTCGCGGACCAGTGCGTCGGCGAACGCCCGCGGGTCCCGGACGGTGTCGTCGTCGAGGATCACGCACGTGCCGCCGGTGAGCAGCGGCACCCACACCTCGAAGCTGATCGCGTCGAACGCGGGGTTGGCCAGGCAGGCGTACCGCGTGCCGTGGTCGAGCCAGCCGGGCTCGGCCAGCCGCAGGACACCGGCGTCACGCACCTCGACGCCCTTGGGCCGGCCGGTCGTGCCGGAGGTGTAGAAGAGGAACGACGCCGGCGCGGGTTCGGCGGGCACCCCGGCCCCGGCGGTTCCGGACAGCAGCTCGGCCGGCGTGACGCCGGGCCCGTCGTCGCTGACGACGGCGGCCGCGCCCGCGTCGGCGAGGATGACGTCGCGGCGCGCGGGCGGGCTTTGGCGGTCGAGCGGCACGACCTGGCCGCCGAGGCGCAGCACGCCCAGCATGACCTGGACCAGCTCCGCCGAGCGCGGCAGGCCGACGGCGACCGCGTCACCGGGACGAACACCCCGGCGCGACAACGATTCCGCGACGGCGGCGGCGCCCGCGTTCAGCTCGGCGTAGGTGAGCAGCCGGGCCCCGTCGGACACGGCGACGGCGTCGGGGTGCCGCAGCGCCCGGTCGTGGACGCGGCGGGCGATCGAGGTCATCGGGCCGCCAGCTCGGCGCTGATCAGCTTGGCGACCAGCGGCAGGGCGTCGCTTTCGAGCATGTCCCAGTGCCCGCAGTCCGCCGGGACCACCTCGAACTCGCCGCGGGCGCGGCGGCGCCAGAACTCCACCGAAGCGGACACGGTGCCGGGGTCCGCGCCGTCGCCGACGGCCTGCACGAACACGACCCGTGCCGCCGTCCCGCCGGGATCGTGCTCGCGCGCGGTCAGCCGGTTGTGGTTGTACGTGCGGTGGTAGCGCTCGATCTGCGCGTCGTCGATCCCCGGGTACATCCCGTTGAAGCGCACCAGCTTCTCGCGGAACTCGGCCACCGGCACCGGCTCGATCGCCGCCCTCGCGGCCGGGTCGTCGGTGGCGGTGGTGTCGAGCAGGACGACGCTGACGCGCGGGTGGTGCTCCGCGAGCCGGCGGCCCATCTCGTGGGCGACCAGGCCGCCGTACGACAGTCCACAAAGGACCAATGCTTCATCGGCGCGCGGGTCCACGAGCCGCAGGTACTCCTCGGCCATCGCCTCGACGCTCGGCAGCGGCTCCTCGCCGGCGTTGAGCCCGGGGGACTGGATCCCGAGGACACCGGTGTCTTCGGGCAGCAGGGCGCTGAGCGGCAGGTAGCAGAACGCGGTCCCGCCGGCCGGGTGGACGCAGACGACGCGCGCCGCGCCGCTGCCGCGGCGGAACTCGATCAGGCTGCCGCCTTCCGGCGGGCGGTCCGTGCGCAGGAGCGCGGCCTGCGCCTCGACGGTCGGGTGCAGGATGACGTCCCGGATCGGCAGCTCGCGGCCGAACTCCGAGCCGATGGCGTGGGCCAGCTTGATCGCCGAGATCGAGGTGCCGCCGACGTCGAAGAAGTCGTCGGAGACGCCGATCGCGGTGTGCAGCAACAAGGTTCGCCAGATTCGCAGCAGGGCCAGCTCGACGTGGTCGCGCGGGGCGGCGGTGTTGACCGGGTCGTTCGACGCGCCGGCCCGGGCGTGCGCCAGGACGGCGTCGCGGTCGAGCTTGCCGCTGCGGCTCAACGGAAGCCGGTCGAACTCGGCGAACACGGACGGGATCATGTAGTCCGGCAGCCGACCGGCCAGCGCCGCGCGCCACTCGTGCGGGGTCCGGCCACCGCCGCCCGCGACGCCGGCGACGAGCCGGGGCTCGCCCTCGCGGTCCACCAGCACGGCGGCCTCCCGGACCCCGGGCACGGCCAGCAGCGCGGCCGTCACCTCGCCGGGTTCGATGCGGAACCCGCGCAGCTTGATCTGGTCGTCGCGGCGCCCGGCGTACTCGGCTTCGCCGCCGGGCAGCCACCGGGCCAGGTCACCGGTGCGGTACATCCTTTCGCCGGGCGCGAACGGGTCCGCCACGAACCGCTCGGCGGTCAGGCCCGGCCGGTGCAGGTACCCGCGGGCCAGGCAGTCGCCGGCCAGGAAGACCTCGCCCACCACGCCCGGCGGCACCGGGCGCAGCCGCTCGTCCAGGAGGTACAGCCGCGAGCCGGGCAGCGGCCGCCCGATCGGCGCCGGACGTTCGGACGGCCGGGGGTCGAAGTGCGCGGTGGCGTAGAGCGTGGCCTCGGTCGGTCCGTAACCGAAGCAGATCCGCAGGCCGGGCAGCGCCGCTTCGAACCGCGCGAGGGCGGCGTCGAGCAGCGGTTCGACACCGGTGAGGACCTGCCGCAGCGCGAGCCCGGCCACCCGGGCGGGGGCCTCGTCGATCCACCGGACGTAGGCGGGCGGCAGGAACGCCTGGACGACACGGTGTTCCCGCAGCCACGCCATCAGCGCCGCGGGATCGGGCCGGACGTCCTCGGGCACGACGTGCAGCACGGCGCCGGTGGTCAGGGGGAGCAGCAGTTCGTGCACCGAGGCGTCGAAGCCGATGCTCGACCACGCCGACGTCGCTTCGCCGGGCGTCGCGCCGAAGCGGTCGAGCCACTGGTCGAACAGGGCGAGGACGCTGTGGTGGGTCACGGCGACCCCCTTCGGGCGCCCGGTCGACCCCGACGTGTAGATGACGTACGCCGTCTCGCCGGAGCCGGTCGTGACCGAGGTGCGGGCCTCGTCGCCTTCGGTTTCGAGAGCCGCGATGTCGTCGGCCAGTACCAGTACCGGCCGCGCGTCCTCGACCATCGCCGCGCGCCGGGCAGCGGGCTGGGCCGGGTCGAGCGGGAGGTAGGCGGCGCCGGTCTTCAGCACACCCAGCACGGCGACGACCAGCTCGGCCGACCGTCCACTGAGGACGGCCACGACCTCGCCCGGCCCGGCCCCGCGGGTCCGCAGGGCGTTCGCCAGCTTCGTGCTGCGGCGGTCCAGCTCGCCGTAGGTGAGGGTCCGGCCGTCGCACACGAGCGCGGCGGCGTCCGGGGTGGCGTCGGCGTGGCCGGTGAAGCGCTCGACGAGCCCGCCGGGACGCCGGTTCGGCCGGGGCCCGGTGCTCCAGGCGGTGAGGATCTCGTGGCGTTCGGCGTCGTCGAGCAGTTCGTAGCTCGCGATGTCCGCGTCCGGGCGGGTGGCCAGCTGGTCGAGCAGCCGGACGAGGTACCGGCCGTACCGCTCGGCGGTCGCGTGGTCGAAGAGGGCGACGGCGTAGTCGAGGTGCCCGGTGACGCCGTCGTGCTCGTCGGCGAGGCCGAGGGCGAGGTCGAACTTCGCGGGGGCGTGCTCGACCTCGAGGGGTTCCGCCGCCACACCCGGCAGCTCCAGGAGGTCGTGCTGGGTCGGCACCCAGGCGAACATCGTCTGGAACAGCGGCGTGTGCGCCGGGCTGCGCGGCGGGTTCACCAGCTCGACGACCCGCTCGAACGGCAGCTCGACGTGCTCGATCGCGCCCCGCAGGGCCGCCCGGACCTGCTTGAGCAGGACGGCGCCGGTCCGCGGACCCGGCAGTTCGGCGCGCACGGCCAGGGTGTTGACGAAGAAGCCGATCGTGTCGGGGTACTCGCCGCCGGCGCCGCGGTTGGCGGTGGGGACGCCGACAACGATGTCAGTTTGCGCGGAAAGGCGGGACAACAGGATGAACCAGCAGGTCAGGATGGTGGAGTAGAGCGTGACGCCGTGCTCGCGGGCCACCGCCTTCAGCCTCGCGGTGAGGTCGGGCCCGAGGGAGACCGGCACCCGGGCGCCGCGGTGGTCCTGCCGGGCGGGGCGCGGGCGGTCGGCGGGCAGCTCTAGCACCGGCGGCACACCGTCGAGCCGGTCCTGCCAGTACGCCTCGTGGGGCGCCGGGCCGGCGCCGGTCAGCCAGTCCTGTTGCGCCCGCGCGTGTTCGCGGTAGGGCCGCGCCGGCGGCAGGTCCGCCGGTTCGCCGCTCACTTGAGCGGCGTAGAGCAGGCCCAGCTCGCGCAGCAGCAGGCTGCGGGACCAGCCGTCGAAGACGACGTGGTGGACGGTGATCAGCAGGACGTGGTCCTCGTCGCCGTCCGCCAGCAGCCGGGCCCGGGCCAGCGGCGCACGCGTCAGGTCGAACGGCTCGAACGGGTCGGTGCGCCGCAGCTCGGCCGCTTCGCCCGGCCGGCCGGCGACATCGGTGAAGCCACAGGGAAAGCCGTGACCGGCGGGTTCGACGATCTGCACGGGCGCGCCGTCTTCGACGACGATCCGGGTGCGCAGGGCTTCGTGGCGGTCGGCGAGTGCGTCGAAGGCCCTTCCCAGCGCCTCGCGATCCAGCGGGCCCCGCAGGGTGAAAGCCATGGTCTCGTTGTAGGCCGGTCCGGCCCCGTCCAGCTGGGAGACGGTCCAAAGGCGCTGCTGACCGGACGACAGCGGTGCGGACACTCGCATCGAGGGCATGCCTTTCCGGGCGTGGCGGGCGAACCGGTACCGCGGTGTGCCGTCGCAGCCGAGGTCGGGGAAACGCTCTCTGTCTGTCCGGACAGTTAACACCACACCATCGGGTGAGGACGAGGGGTGACGGAAGTTTGCCCGGAAGTCCCCGCGGTGGCAGCCGCAAGGGCCGGCGTCAGATCTTGCGGTACCGGCTTTCGAACAGCGCGAACACCCCGAAGACCGCGATCCCGGCGGCCAGTGCCAGGAGGAGGAACTGCCCGTACGGCTGGACCGCGAGCGTCCGGAGCGCGGGGTCCAGGCCGCCGGCCTTGGCGGGGTCGTACTCGACGGCGGCGACGACGAACATCGCGCCCACGGTGCCGTAGGCGACCGCCATCGCGCACCAGCCGACCTGGCCGAGCCGCTCCGTCGACCGCCGCACCGCCGGGGACGCCCCGCCGAAGTCGAGGTCGTGGACGAACTTCTTCCGGAGCCCGCGGTAGCCGAGGAACGCGGCCACGGCGATCACGGCGCCACCGGCCGTGATCACCGCGGCGGCGCCCCACGGTTCGGCCAGCACCGTGGCGACGATCGAGCCGGCCTTGCCGGAGCCGCCGGTCGCGGTCTTCGCGGCGCTGTAGGTGACGAGGCCGTACAGGACGACCTCGACGCCGCTGGTCGCCCGCCGCACCCACCGCCGTCGCGATGGGGTGTGCCGGTGGCCCGCGATCGTCTCCGTGAGCTGCCACAGCGCCAGCACGCCGGTGCCGGCGGCGATCAGCCACAGCAGCCACGCACCACCGCCCGAGGCGACGATCTGCAGCGCGCCGGCCTTGTCGGCCTTTTCGTTGTCGCCCAGCGCGACCTGCGCCGCCAGCCACGCGACGACGAGGTGGACGAAGGCGTAGCAGGTCAGGCCGATTCGGGCGAACAGGCTGAATCTTCTGATGTCGGGCACCCGGGAATCCTGGTCCACTCCGGCCCGCTTGGCCAGGGCCGAGCCGGAGGGAGGGGTGCCGGGTCTGTCACAAGAAGCCGCGGGACCCGCCGGTCACCGGTGACGTCGAAAAGCCGTACGGCGCCGGACACGATCAGCGGCGCGTCCGACCCGCCGCTCTCCCGGGGCGCGAACCGGCCGACGGGGAACCTCGGCGAGGAGGCCGGCGGCCGGGCGGGACCGTGCCCGGCCGGCCCCGGCGCGGGCTCATTTTCCCGCCTGCGGCCCGATCATCGAGTTCACGTCGATCGACTTCGGGATGGCACCGAGCTGCAGCAGCAGGTCCGGGACCCGTTGCAGGCGCCGCGAATCCAGCGTCGAGCCGTAGCCCGGCAGGGTGAGCAGCTTGGCGGTGTCCTCGTCGATCTTCGCGAACCGCACCAGCAGCGGCTCGACCTGGGCGCGGTCGTTCAGGGCTTCGTGGGTGCCCTTCTGCATCGCGCGCTGGAACGCGGCCAGCGTCTTCGGGTTGTCGTGCACCCACTTCCTCGTCGCGCCGTAGCCGGTCAGCGGGAAGTCCTGGGTCGCCCCGGTGTTGATGTCGATCACCGGGATCGCGCCCGCCGTCTTGGCGGCCTGCGTGATGTACGGCTCCGGCAGGTACGCGGCGTCCGCCTCGCCCTGCTGCAGGGCCGCGGCGATGTTCGGCAGCGGGATCAGCACCCATTTCACCTTGCTGAAATCCACGCCGTGATCTTGCATCACCGAGCGGGTGAGGAGATCCGAAGCGGTGTTCTTGGCCGTGATGGCGATCTTCTTGTCCGCCAGGTCGTAGACGGTCTTCACCGGGGAATTCGGAACCGTGACGATCGCATTGGACTTGGCGTTGACCGAGGTCGCGTCGGCGACCAGCTGCATGTCGGCGGCGCCGGTGCTCTTCGCGGTGAAGAACGGGGGGTAGGTCGAGAACGCGATGTCGGCTTCGCCGGAGATCGACTTCGTCAGCGACGCCTGGCCGCTGGCGGCGATGACGGAGTCGACGCTGAGGCCTTCGGCCTTGAAGTAGCCGTTGTCCTGGGCCAGCCAGAACGGCGCGAGGTCCGTGGTGGGCAGGATCGAGACCTTCAGCGTGGTCTTCTCCAGACCACCGCCGCCGGCTGGAGAACTCGTGCTGGCCGAACCCAGTGCGCCGCAGCCGGTGACGGCCAGGAGGGCGGTGACGGCGAGAGCGGCTTGACGAGCGCGAACACGGCCACCGCCGTTGGTGATTCCAAACAAGACCTTGCTCCTCGAAGGAGGTGACGGTTGATCTACCGATCGAGGGAAGATCCGTGAATCATTCCCCAGTTCCTGTCAAGCAGGCCACTGTAGGCACCCCTAGATCGGTTGACAATGCAAGATGCACACTGCAACGGGGGTTTCACCAGAATGGCGGCACGAATACTTGATCGATGATCTTGGTTCGATCGCCGAATCGTGCGGAATTCTGCGGATCGGGGCGGCAGGAAGGGGGGTTACTGCTGAATCCGGGTGGCGCGGCGGCCGGGATCACGGATTCGACGGCACTGGTCCGATCGGGGACGGAGGGGGCCTAGTTTGCGATTAATCGGAAAACCCGCGTGTATCCGGTGTGGACAGTTGTGCGGGCCCGGCTCGTCGTGGCCGGCGCTTCGGAGATCGGATTCGGAAACCGGCCGGTCGCGCGCCTCGCCGGCCTGCGGAAAACGTGGCCCGGCGGGCACCGGGCAATGCAAAAGACATTTGATCGACGCTCGCGTGCCCGGCGCCCGCGGGCCCTGGCGAATTCATCTCATCGAAATCAAATGGTTGCCATCGTTGTTGCGTTCGGCACGGTATAATCGTCGGCTTGAGCCAATTGTGGGGACGCTCGCGGAGGGGTCGGCGAGGTGGTCGCGGCGGCACTGTCGAAATCTTCGAACGGCTCCGCCGTGGACGCGAAACGGCCGCAGCCGGGGAAGTGACCCGGCTGCGGCCGCGGGGGCGGATACCCTCAGTTGTACCCCATTTCGTCGGGTGAAACCCGGATCTCCCCGCTTTTGTCCGGGCTGGGGACGCTGATGGACTTCGAAACCGTGCTGGCGCTGCCCGCGGCGGCCGCCGCGGAAGCACCCGGGATGCTGACAGTGAAGACGCTCAACGCGACCGCGGCGCCCAGGGCGGCCGCTCGATGAACCCGCATCATTCCTCCGGTGGTCGATCGTGCACGAATGACTGTTCGGGATGGCGGACCTTTTGTGGTGCCGGAGCGACCGGCGGCCGGTGGGCAGATGATGCCCTGTCAATGCCGGGTGGTGGAATCACGCTGTGATCACAGAACGGGAAAATTCATCGAAATGGACGGTTTCCGGAGGGGCTGCGGCTGCCGATCCGGGCTGCCCAAGCATACCTCTTGTTGGGTAACGTTTTTCCTTCTATTATCGCCGGTGTGCGACCGCTCACGGACGGTTCCGAGCTTCTGGTCGGTCGGGATGACGAGCTGTCCCGGCTGGCCGCCTGGATTCGTGAAGCGGTCCAGGGCCGTGGCCGCGCGGTGCTGGTGGACGGCGAGCCGGGCATCGGAAAGTCCGCACTGGTCCGCGCTTCCGTCGCCGTGGCCGAGGAGGCCGGCTGCCAGGTGTTTTGGGGAGCCGGTGACGAGCTCGGGCAGGCGCTGCCGCTGCTGCCGCTCCTGGACGCCCTGCGGATCGCGCCGGTGACACGGGATCCCCGTCGTGACGCCATCGCCGAGCTGCTGGGCGGCGAAGCCGTCGCGGGCAAGGGTGCCGACCTCGCCGCCGCGGCCGCCGAGCAGCTGATCGCGCTGGTGGACGAGCTCTGCCAGGCCGGCCCGGCCGTGCTGGTCGTCGACGAGCTGCAGTGGGCCGATCGCACGACGGTGGCGGTGTGGGCCCGGATCGCCCGCTCGGTCCGGCGGCTTCCGCTGCTCCTGGTCGGGGTGCTGCGTCCGGTGCCGCGCCGCGACGACCTCCGGTCGCTGTTCCGGGTCGTCCCCCCGGCCGAGCGGCTGCGGCTGGGCCGGCTGGCGGAGCCGGCGGCCCTCGAGCTGGTGGCGGAGCTGGCCGGCGGCAGACCCGGCACCCGGCTGGAGGAGCTCGCCGCCGGCGCCGCCGGGAACCCGTTGTACCTCACCGAACTGCTCGACGCGCTGTCCCGGAGCTCGTGCGTGGAAGTCGACCCGGCGGGCGTCGCGGAGCTGACCGGCACGGCCACGCCGGACTCCCTGCCGGAGGCGATCGCGGACCGGCTGGGCTTCCTGTCCGAGGCGGCGCGGACCGTGCTGCGGGCGGCGGCGCTGCTCGGGGACGGCTTCTCGGTCGCGGACCTGGTGACCGTGACGAACAGCTCGCTCGCCGACCTGATGCCCGCCCTCGACGAGGCCCGTGCCGCCGGCGTGCTGGTCGCGGCCGGGGACGACCTCGCGTTCCGGCACACGCTGATCCGCCGGGCGTTGTACGACGAGATGCCGACGGCGGTCCGGATCGCCTGGCACCAGTCCGCCGCCTGGGCGCTGGCCGAGGCGCGCGCGCCGGTGGAGCGGGTCGCGCGGCAGCTGCTGCCCATGGTGTCCACAACGGACAGTCGCGTGCCGGTGCCCGCCTGGGCCGTGAAGTGGCTGCTCGACGTGGCCACGCCGCTGATCGGCCAGGCTCCCGTGGCCGCCGTCGCGCTCCTGCGCCGGGCGGTGCGGGACGCCCCGCTCGACGACGCCGTGACCGGCGCGCTGGCCTGCCGGCTGGCCGACGCGTACTACCGGGTGGGCAACGTCGCCCAGGCCGAGCGGATCGCCTGCCGCGCACTGGACCGCGTCCGCGACCCCGACGTGGTCGTCGACCTGCACACGACGGTCGTGCAGTGCCACGGGATGACCGGCCGCTCCGCGGAGTCCCTCGCCACGCTGAACGAAGCCTTGGAGCAACCGGGCCTGGAAGCCCGGCACCGGGCCAGGCTGCTGGTGCTCATCGCGCGCACGCACCGCGACCTCGGCGAGGTCGACACCGCGGGCCGGGTCGCCACCGCGGCGCTGGCGGAGCTCGGCGCGGTCGAAGACCGCTGGGCGACCGGGTGGGCGCTGCACGTGCTGAGCCTGGTCGCGATGATGCGCGGCGACTGGACGGGCGCGTTGCCGCTGTTCGAGCGCGCGATGGTCATCGTGCGGGGCGACCCGGCGCTGATCGACCTCACCCTGCTGCTGCGCATCAACCAGTCGGTCACCTTCGGCGCGCTCGACCGCTACACCGACGCGCTCGCCGCGGCCGGGCGGGCGCGGGAGCTGGCCGACCGCACCGGCAGTGCCGTGCGGCTGAACCAGGTCCAGAGCGCGCTCGGGCAGCTGCTGCTGGGGGCCGGCCGGTGGGACGACGCACTGGCCGAGGTCGACGTCGTCCCGGACGAGCGCAAGGACCCGAGCGTGGTGTGCTGCGACCACGGCGTCGCCGCGATCATCCACTTCCACCGCGGCGAGACGGCGGCGGCGCTCAAACACCTCGAAATCGCGGAGCCGTACTCGGAGCGCATCGGCGACCGGGTCGTGGAGCCCCTGGTGCGGGCCCGCTGTCTCGCCTTCGAGCACGCCGGCGTGCCCGAGCAGGCGCTCAGCGTGCTGACCGACGTGCTGACCGGCGAAGACGCGGGGGAGGACCTCCTGGGCGACGCCGCGCGGCTGGCCACGGCGATCGGCGACCGGGGAACGGCCGCGGAGATCGAGGCCAGGGCCCGGGCGATCGCCGACGGCTCCACGGTGCCGCACCGGCTGGCGCTGGCCCTGTACTGCCGAGGTCTGCTCGAGCAGGACCCGACGGCGTTGCTGCGAGCCGCCGACGGCTACCGCGACGCGGGCCGGCCGCTGTCCCGCGCCAAGGCGCTGGAAGCGGCCGCGTTCGCCTTCGCGAGCGCCGAGGCCGAAGACCGCGGCCCGGCGCGGGCCGCCTTCACCCACGCCGTGGACCTCTACGCGGAGCTGGACGCCCAATGGGACGTGGCGAGGCTGCGCGCCCAGTTCCGGGTGTTCGGCATCCGGCGCGGCCCGACGGCGAAGCACCGGCAGGCCACGCACGGCTGGGACAGCCTGACCCCGACCGAGGGCAAGATCGCCGCGCTCGTGGTGGAAGGCCTGTCGAACCCGCAGATCGGGGGCCGGCTCTACCTGTCCCCGCGCACGGTCGGCACGCACGTGTCGCACATCCTGACCAAGCTCGGGGTGAACTCGCGCATCGACATCGCGCGGGAAGCCGGCCGCAACCAGACCGCCTCGGGCTGAGCCCGGGGCGGTCCGGTGTCCTAAGTGGATGGTCAGGCGGCCTCCGGCGCGCTGTCGTGGGGCCGCACGGTGAGAGCGCGCGGCACCGGCGCCGCCGGCGTCCGGCGCGTCACCGCGACGTGCCCGCTGACGACCTGGCCGAGCAGGATCGCCAGCACCAGCAGCAACGGCGTCCGCCAGGTGCCGGTGAACGTGTGCAGCCACCCGCAGGCCAGCACCCCGAACCCGGCGATGACGTAGCCGACGCCCTGGACCACCGCGGACAGGGCGAGTGAGCTGCCCTTGCTGCGCAACGAGATCGTCGTCAGCCCGAACGCGAGCGCTCCCATGCCCGTGCCGGTCGCCGCTGCCCACAGCCAGGGCGCGGCCGCCGGGGCGAGGAGCAGGCCGGCGACGCCGATGACGTTGGGCACGGCCAGGGTGACGACGAGCAGGGTCTGGTTGCGCCACCGGCGGGTCCAGCCGGGGACGAGCCACATCATGGGCAGCCCCATGGCCATCGACAGCGCGAGGCACGCACCCGCGGTCGCCGGCGGGACTCCCGCGCTGCGCAGGATGCCCGGGAGCCAGCCCATGACCAGGAACGTCACCGTCGAGATGAGCCCGAAGTGGATGGTCAGGGCGGAGGCGGGCACCCACCCGGAGGCCGCTCGCGGCGACACGAACTCGCCGGGGGTGCGCCGCCACACCTGCTGGGCCAGCAGGGCCACGACCGCCCAGAGGCCGAGGCCGATCCGCCACGAAGACGACAGCACCACCGCGGGCGTGACCAGGGCGCCGGCGGTACTGCCGAGCCCGAGTCCGAGGGTGAAGGCGGCGGATCCGTTGGCCAGCAGCGGGAGCATGGTGCCGAGCACGGCGATGGCCAGGCACGCGAGCGCGGTCCCGACCAGGAGAGGTATCGAGCCGCCGAGCACCCGGCCGGCCAGTGACAGCACCAGTCCGAGGAGCGCGACGGTGACGGTCCGGTGCGTGCCCAGGCGGCCGCACAGCCACGGTGTCGCCCAGCCGCCGAGGCCGATCGCCCACAGGGGCAGCGCGACGAGCACGGCGGCGACGAGGGCACTGGCGACGGAGATGTCCGGGAGGGCCGCACCCAGGCTGGTCACGGCCGGTCTCAAGTTGATGGCGAGGACGAAAATCACGGCCGTGGAGACGGTCGTAGCACGGAACATCGCTCCTCCTCGGGGGTGGAGGTCCGGAGCGGCGTACTCCGTAGAGCAATGCTTCTTTACACAGGTAAAGGCAGACATCCGTCACCTGACGGATGTACGAAGTTCTGTTGCGACGCAACGGTTGTGAGGAGTTTCGGGCGCCCGGCGAATGGGCGTGCATCGGCACGGCCGGACGAAGCCCGCACTCGGGAGTGGTGTGGTTAAAACACGCTGGATCGCCGGGATCAGTGGAAGATTCCACCCTCACTTCCGCCGTAACGCGCACTTAGAGTGACACGCGCACCGAGCGCCGGGCCCCGTCTCCGGGGCCGGACCCGCCGACCGAAAGAGCCGAACATGCCTGAACAAGCGCGCGTCCCCGGAGCCGCTCGCGGAGGCGACGCCGTGCACGGGCTGATGCAGCCGCGGCCGCTCACGATCGCGCACATCCTCGACCGCGCGGAGCGGCTTTTCGCGCACAAGCCCGTCGTGACGGCCGGTTCCGAGCGGCTCACCTACGCCGAAGTGGCCGCCAACGCCCGGCGTCTCGCCACCGCGCTGGACGCCCTCGGCGTCCCGGCCGGCGCCCGGGTCGCCACCTTCGCGAGCAACAGCCGGCGTCACCTGGAGCTCTACCTCGCGGTACCGGCCACCAAGCGGGTGCTGCACTCGATCAACATCCGGCTGCCGGCGGAGCACCTCGAGTACATCGTGAACCACGCCGAGGACGACGTCGTGTTCGTCGATCGCGGGCTGCTGCCGCGCATCTGGCCCAGCGCCGACCGGCTGCCGCCGGTGCGGCACTGGGTGGTCCTGCCCGACGGCACCGACACCGCGATCCCGGCGGACCCCCGGATCTCCCACTACGACGAGCTGATCGCCGCGGCCGAGCCGTTCGAAGGCTCCTTCGAGGACGCGTTCACGCTCGCGGACGAGAACCTGGCCTCCGGGCTGTGCTATACCTCCGGGACGACCGGGCCGCCGAAGGGCGTGCTCTACAGCCACCGCTCGACGGTCCTGCACTGCCTGGGCACGCTCGCCGCCGGTCTCATCGGCCTCAGCGAGAGCGACGTCGTGCTGCCGATCGTGCCCATGTTCCACGCCAGCGCCTGGGGCCTGCCCTACGGCGCGATGATGGCGGGCGCCGCCCTGGTCCTGCCCGGCGCGTCGGCGGACCCGGACCACCTGCTGCGGCTGATGGCGGCCGAGCGGGTGACCGTCGCCGGGGCCGTGCCCACCGTCTGGACGAGCCTGGCCCCGCGGCTGGCGGCCTACGACCTGAGCGCCACGCGGTTCCTGCTCGGTGGCGGCTCCGCCGTCCCGCCGGCGCTGTCGGAGACCTACCGCACCGCGATCGGCGTGCCCATCACCCATTCCTGGGGGATGACGGAGGTCAGTCCCGTCGGCGTCATCGGGGGCACGCGCACCCAGCACCGGGACGCGAGCGAGGCGGAACAGCTGGCGGTGCGGGCCGCCCAGGGCCAGCCACTGCCGCTGGTGAACGTGCGGGTCGTCGACGTCGAGACGGGCCAGGAGCTGCCGCGCGACGGCGAGGCCGTCGGCGAGCTGCAGGTGGCCGGCCCGTGGGTGGCGGGTGCCTACTACCGCGTGGACTCCGAAAGCAGCTTCACCGGCGACGGCTGGCTGCGCACCGGAGACCTGGCCACCCTCGACGCCGAGGGCTACCTGCGGCTCGTGGACCGGATGAAGGACCTGATCAAGTCCGGTGGCGAGTGGATCTCGTCGGTCGAACTGGAAGGTGCCATCGCCTCCCACCCCGACGTCGTCGAGGTCGCCGTGATCGCCCGGCCGGACCCGCGGTGGATGGAACGCCCCGTCGCGTACGTCGCCCTGCGCGAAGGCAGCGCGGCGACGGCCGAGGACCTCCTGCGGCACATCACGCCGATGGTCGCCAAGTGGTGGCTGCCCGACGAGTTCGTCTTCCTGGCCACGCTGCCCAAGACGGGCACCGGCAAGCTCTCGAAGATCGCCCTGCGGGACTCGGCGCGGATCGCCTGAGGCGCTTCACGATCGCGTGCTCGCCCGCAGCTGGTGCAGCCGGAGCCCGAGCCGCAGCTCCAGGTCGTTCTCGCGCCGCCAGTCGAGGCCGAGGACGGTGCCGGCCCGGTCCAGCCGCTTGAGCAGGGTGTTGACGTGCAGGTGCAACGCCCGGGCCGTCGCCGCGACGTTCGCGTGGTGGACGTAGTAGGCGCTCAGGGTGTCGACGAGGCCGGTGCCCCGCCGCCGGTCGTAGTCGAGGAGCGCACCGATGGAGCCGGCGAGGAAGCCGTCGAGCTCGCCGGCCCGCTCGGGGTCGAAGACCATGGCGTACAGCGCGTACCGGCGCGTGGTGGTGCCCAGGTCGGTGTGCCCGAGCGCGCGCACCACCGCGCCGCAGCGCCCGGCGAGGGAGAAGGCGCGGGACCAGTCGTGGTCGACCGCCCGTTCCCCGATGACGACGAGCGGGCCGCCCAGGGTGCGTCGCAGTCCACTGTGGACTTCCTCGGCGGTCCGCTCGTCGTCCCCGCCGGGGAGGACCAGCGTGGCCCGGCCGAGGTGCTCGCCCGCCAGTCCGCCGCGGTTCCGGGCGATGTCGTGCAGGTGGCGCGCGAGGTCGGTCGCCGCGACGGTGGGGGAGTCCGCGACGAGGACCAGGTCCAGGCCGTCGACGTCGATGTTGCGGGCCCGGGCGCGGGCGCGCTGCGCCGTGCTGATGCCGGGCCCGCCGACCATGAGCTCGGTCAGCAGCTCGCCGCTCAGCCGCTCGCCGGCGTCGGCGACGGCCCGCTCCTTGAGGATGAGCAGCCCGAGGATGTGGGTGGCGCGCTCGAGGGTGCGCAGGTCCATCGCGTCCGGGACGTCCTGGCCGTCGGCGGGTTTCCGGTTCCAGGCCAGCGCGCCGAGGTAGCTGTCGCCCGCCTGGATCGCGGCGACGCTGAGGGCGGCGCCGCCGGCACCGGCCGCGAAGGTGCAGCGGCCCGAGCGCCGCGCGTCCTCGACGGCGCCGGAAAGGGCGGCCTCCGACGGGCCAGGGCACGGGCTCGACGCCGAGTCCCGGCGGGCGACCGCGGCGCCGGTGTGGTCGAGCAGCGTGACGCTCCCGCCGAGCTGGTCGGCGAGGAGCTGCGCGACGTCGCCCGGCGTCCCGCCGCCCAGCACGGCACCGGTCAGTGCTTCGTGGATCGCTTGCGCCCGTTCGCTCTTCCGGTACGCGACCTGGAGTTCCTGCAGCGCGGTCCGGCTCTCCTCGTAGAGCCGGGCGTTGTCGAGGGCCACCGCGGCGTGATCGGCGAACGCGTTCAGCAGCGCGATTTCGTCGGCCTGGAACGACCGCTCGGAGCGGTCCGCGGCGAACAGGGCGCCCACCGCCTCGCCCCGGATGACCAGCGGCACCCCGAGCAGCGCGACGAGCTCCTCGGTCGTGACCAGGCGGTCGAAGTCGGGATCGTGCTCGATCAGGGTCGACGCGGCGTAGTCGCGCACCCAGTGCGGGCTCCGGGAGGCCAGCACCTTGCCGCCCAGCCCCACCCTCGTCGGGATGGCCGCCGCCAGGAAGGTGGGGGAGACCGTGCCCTCCGCCGCACGGGCCGACAGCCTGCCGTCGGCGCCGACCAGCGAGAGGTACGTGAAGTCCGTGCCGATCAGGTCGTGGGCGTGGTGGACGATCGACTGCAGGACCTCGTCGAGGCCGCCCAGCGCGGTGAGCGACTTGACGGTCGCGTACAACGACGCCAGTTCCCGCTGCCGGCGTGTCTCCGCCGTACCGGATCCGTTGGCCACAGTGCTCTCCAGGTTCGGATTCGGGTGGACGAAAGCGCCACCGATTCGGGGGCAGGAGTGGGTGGTCCACACCTCAACCCCAGCGTAACGGGCGCCCTAACATGACCGCCATCACCGGGCTGCGCTCAACGACGAAGGCGGCATCCATGACAGTTCCCCTCACCCAACCCGAAGGACAGCCCGGCCACGCCGACGCCGGTTCGTCCCCGGTTCGGCGCCGGGCCTTCCGCAAGCTGCTGGCCGCGGGGCTCGTCGGCAGTTCGATCGAGTGGTACGACTTCTTCCTCTACGGCACCGCGGCCGCCCTGGTGTTCCCGAAGGTGTTCTTCCCGCACTCTTCGGCGCTGACCGGGACCCTGCTCGCCTTCAGCACGTTCTGGGCGGGCTTCGTCGCCCGGCCGGTCGGCGGGGTGCTCGCCGGGCACCTCGGCGACAAGTACGGGCGCAAGCCGGTCGTCGTCGCCTGCCTGGCGGTGATGGGGGCCGCGACCTTCCTGATCGGCTGCCTGCCCACGGCGGCGTCGGTCGGTGCGCTGGCCCCGACGCTGCTGGTCATCCTGCGCTTCATCCAGGGGCTCGCGACCGGCGGCCAGTGGGGCGGCATCGTGCTCCTGCTCACCGAATCCGCCGGGCCCAAGCGACGCGGCTTCGCCGGGACGTTCGGCCAGACCAGCGTTCCGGTCGCCGTGATCCTGTCGAACCTGATCTTCGTGGCGGCCAGCGGCCTGATGCCGGACGCCGCGTTCCTCAGCTGGGGCTGGCGGATCCCGTTCCTGCTCAGCGTCGTGATGTTCTCGGTGGTCCTCTACATCCAGGCCAAGGTCGAGGACACGCCGGAGTTCCGCGAGCTGCAACGGGAAGCGAAGTCCGACGGCCCGGCGGGCCGGGCTCCGCTGGCGCAGGTCCTGCGCAGCAAGTGGGGCACCATCCTGCTCGGCTGCGGGCTCCTGTCCGCCACCAACAGCCTGTTCTACGTCAGCATCTCCGGGCTGTTGAGCTACGGCACCGGTTCTCTGGGGCTCAAGCGCAATTCCCTGCTCGCGGTCGTGCTGCTCGCGTCCGTGGCGATGCTCGTGGTCATCCCGTGGTCCGGCCACCTCTCGGACAAGGTGGGCCGCCGGCCGCTGATCCTGATCGGCGGGCTGGGCGTCGCGGTGTGGGCCTTCCCGTACTTCGGGCTCGTCGGCACCGCCTCGCTGCCGCTGATCTTCGTCGCGGTGACGGTGGGTTTCATCTTCCAGACCCTCACCTACGGCCCGATCGCGAGCTTCCTCGGCGAGCTCTTCGCACCGGGAGTCCGCTACTCGGGTGCGTCGCTGGCCTACCAGCTGTCCGCGATCATCGTCAGCGGCGGCACGCCGTTCCTGATGACCGCGCTCATCGCGGGGACCGGGAACACCCTGGCGGTCGCCGGCTACATCATGCTGATGGGGCTGGTCACCTTCGCCAGCGCGTGGTTCCTGCCGGAGACGAACCCCGCCGAGGTCCGTGCCGATCCGCACGCCGTCCCCGGCACGCACCTCTACTCGGCGAAATGAGGCAGGAGTGAAAAGGACAACGCGCCGGCTGGCCCTGCCGGTGATGACGCTCCTGGTGGCGACCGCGGTGGCCGGGCCGGCGTCCGCGACGACGACGGTGGTGCCGGGGTGCGCCGCGCTGAACCAGCTGAAGATCCCCGCGTCGGTGATGAGCCTGCCGACGACCGGCGGCCGGGTCACGGCGGCGGTGGACACGACCGCCGTCGTCAGCGGCAGGACGATCCGGTTCTGCCAGGTCGACGCCGACCTCTTCCCCGTCGACCCGGCCGCGCCCGCCATCAAGATGCGCCTCGACCTGCCGTCGGAGTGGAACCACCGTGCGCTGATGTTCGGTGGCGGCGGCTACAACGGCACGATTCCCGATCCGGCGTCGAACGTGCCGTTCGGCCCGGCCGACCAGCCGGTGCCGCTGGCCCGGGGGTACGCGACGTTCGCGAGCGACTCCGGCCACCAGCAGAACCCGGCGTCCCCGCCGTCGCTGGACGGGTCGTTCGGCGCGAACGACGAGGCCCTGGTGAACTTCGCGGCCGGTGACGCCCTCAAGAAGACCCTCGACGCGAGCCGGTTCCTCATCCGGCGCGGTTACGCGGCTTCGCCCGCGGAGGTGTTCTTCTCCGGCGGATCGACCGGCGGCCGCGAGGCGCTCAACGTGGCCCAGCGGTGGCCGACCGCGTTCGACGGGGTGATCTCGGCCTTTCCGGCCTGGAACAACATGGCCGAGATCCTCGACCTGGGGTACCTGGTGCAGGTCCTGTCGCGTCCGGGAGCGTTTCCCGGGGTGGACAAGCAGACGTTGCTCTACACCAGCGTCATCTCCGCGTGCGACGGGCTGGACGGCCTCCGGGACCAGGTCGTCTCGAACCCGGGTGCGTGCCACTTCGATCCTCGTTCGCTCCGCTGCCCGGGCGGTACCGACGCGGGTCCGGCGTGCCTGTCGGATCCGCAGATCGCGGCGGTGACCGCCATGTCGTCGCCGTTCCGGTGGCCGTACCGGATCGCCAGCGGCGAGACGCAGTACCCGGGCTTCCCGTTCCTGTCGGGGGCGGACATGCGGACGCCGTTCCTCGGCTTCGGCACCACGGCACCGGCCAATCCCATGCCGGTCACGAGCGGCTACGGGATGCAGTACTGGGACCAGTGGGTCAAGTACTTCCTGACCAGGGACCCGCGGTACAACTCGCTCGACGTGGATCCCCGGCACCCGGGGAAGTGGCTCGACCGGATCAGCGCACTGTCCACAACAGAGGACCGCAACAACGCGGACCTGCGCCCGTTCGCCCGGGCCGGTGGCAAGCTGATCCTGCTCCACGGCGCCGCGGACGAGCTGGTCTCGCCGTACTCGACGACGGACTACTACCAGCGGGTGCGCGAGACGGTGGGCCCGCGGGCGACCGACGCCTTCCTGCGGTACTACGTCGTGCCCGGAGCGAACCACGCGAACTTCGGCACCCCGGCGGTGGCCGCGGCGTGGGATTCGCTCTCGGCGCTGGAGCGCTGGGTCGACCGGGGGCAACCGCCGGCGAACCCGGTCGTGACGGATCTCAGCCACGCTCGGACCCGGCCGCTCTGCGCGTACCCGGAGTGGCCCCGGTACCGCGCCGGCGATCCGAACCTGGCCTCGAGTTTCGTCTGCACGCGCTGAACCCGGCCCGAGCCGGGGAGCGAGCCGTTCGCTCCCCGGCTCAGGCGTCGGCTTGCTCGTCGGTGATCGAGTCGAGGATCTCCGCCGCGATCGTGCGGGCCGCGGGCCTCAGTTCCTTGCTCAGCGCGTAGAACAGCTCCTGCGCCGGCTCGGCGGGCCAGTCCGCCGGCAGGTGCTCGCGGGGCAGCCGCGGGTCGTCGCGGATGGTCTGCAGCCAGTCGGACTCCAGGAGCAGGTCGCGGGCCAGGCTGTCCGGTGCCTGGGACTCCGGGTCCTGCCAGCGCGCCAGGAACGCCCGGTAGCGCGCGGCCAGGCCGTCGGTGTCCCAGGCCTCCCGGACGATCCCGGCGACCTCGGTGGGCGGCAGCGCCCGGGCCTGGAACACCTTCACGTGGGCGTCCGCGCCGAGGCCGTCGAGCAACGGGACCGGGTCGACCTCGCCCGGGGCGATCCACAGGCCGCCCTGCAAGCTCCCGAAGCCGGCCCACAGCAGCCTCGACCGCAGGGCGTGCCGCTGGCGCTGCCACGACTCGGGCATCGAAAAACCGAGCAGCGTCCAGGTGCCGTCCCACTGCCGGTTGACCGCGCCGGCGCGCCAGATGCGCAGCTCGCCGTCGTGCAGGATCGCGCGTGACCGTTCGGTGAGGCCGAAGTAGACGTGCCGCCCGCGGCGCGCCCGGTGCAGCAGGCCGCGCCGGGCCATGCGGCTCAGCGTGGACCGGGTGGCGTGCTCGGAGACGCCGACGCGCTCGAGCACGTCGAGCACGCTCGCGGTGGCGACGTGGATCCGGCGGTCGAGGACGTGGCCGCCGAAGAACGTGAGCAGCAGCGTCTGCGGACGCGGGGTGTCGGCGCCGATGCCCTCGGCGGCGGAGACGGCCGGATCACTCACGTCGCGAGCATAAGCCCCCAGCCGATGTTGGGCAGTGTCTTGACGGTGGTCACCAAAGTGCTTAACGTTCCTCGCGGCGTGACGTGGGTCACGTGGGGTCGGCGACGAGGCAGGATGCGATGGCGGACAACCTCCGATCGCGGGCGCAGCTGCGCCGCGCGGTGCTCTCCAGCTACTTCGGCAGCGTGATCGAGTACTACGACTTCCTCCTCTACGCGACCGCGTCGGCGGTGGTGTTCAACAAGGTCTTCTTCTCGAACCTGGATCCGGTGCTCGGCACGGTCGCCAGCCTCGGCACCTTCACCACCGGTTACCTCGCACGGCCGATCGGCGGGATCATCTTCGGGCACTTCGGCGATCTGCTGGGGCGCAAGCGGATGCTCGTGATCACGATGACGATGATGGGCGTCGCGAGCACGCTGATCGGCGTCCTGCCGACCTACGCGCAGATCGGCGTGTGGGCGCCGGTGCTGCTGATCGTGCTGCGCGTGCTGCAGGGCATCGCCGTCGGCGGAGAGTGGGGCGGCGCGGTGCTGATGTCGGCCGAGCACGCGACCAGCCGCCGCGGCCTGTGGGCGAGCTTCACCAACGCCGGCGCGCCCAGCGGGATGGTGGTCTCCACGCTGCTGCTCACGCTGATGGGCGCGGTGACGACCGACGCGCAGTTCCTCGCGTGGGGCTGGCGGGTGCCGTTCCTGCTCAGCGTCGTGCTGCTGGCCATCGGCCTGTTCATCCGGCTGAAGGTCGACGAGACCCCGGTGTTCGCCGCGGCCGACCGCTCCGCCGGGGCGCCGCTGCTGGAGGTGCTGCGCCGCCACCCGAAGAACCTGCTCCTGGCCATCGGCGTGGGTTTCGGTGCGTTCGTCGCCCAGGGCACGCTCACCACGTACGTCCTTTCCTACGCCGTCCACGCGGGATTCACCCGCCAGACCGTGCTCAACGCGATCACGGTGTCCTCGGTCGGCGCGGTGGCCGGCATCATCGGCTTCTCGGCGCTGTCCGACCGCGTCGGGCGGCGTCCCGTCGTCATCGCCGGGGCGCTGGCCACCGGCGTCGTCGGGTTCCTGTTGTTCCCGCTGATCGACAGCGGTTCGGCCGGGCTGCTGACGCTGGCCCTCGTGCTGGGGCAGTCGATCGCGCACCCGGCGATGTACGGGCCGCTGGCCGCGCTGTACACGGAGCTGTTCGCCACCCGCACCCGCTACACGGGCGCGTCCCTCGGCTACCAGATCGCCGGGCTCGGCGCGGGGATCGGCCCGGTGGTGTTCGCGGCCGTGGCCGGTTCGGGAACGGGGGTGATCTCCGCGGTGATCGCGGCCTGCTGCCTCGTCACGGTGCTGTGCGTGCTCGTGCTGCGCGAAAGTCACCATGTCGACCTGGCGGACCCGGCCGGGGTACCGGTCGGGAGCGCGTGATGGGGGTTCGGATTACAGTCGGGTCTGTTGCGCGGCACCGCCCGCCGCCTCCGAGCGAAGGAGTTCGCATGCAAGGCGTAGACCCCTCGGTACCGCCCAGCGGCACGGGCTGTGCGGACTGCGACGCCGCGGACCCGCAGGGCTGGTGGTTCCACCTTCGCCGGTGCGGGGAGTGCGGCCACATCGGGTGCTGCGACTCCTCGCCCGGTCAGCACGCGAGCGCCCACGCGGCGGCCGCGGGGCACCGTTTCGTGCGCAGCTTCGAGCCCGGCGAAGAGTGGTTCTGGGACTACGGCGAGCAGGTGATGTACGAGTCCGGCCCGGAGCTCGCCGCCCCGGCGCACCACCCGCTCACCCAGACCGCGCCGGGGCCGGCCGAACGGGTCCCGGAGGATTGGCCGCAGCGCCTGCACCGGTGACCGGGCGTCCCGGTCAGCCGGTGTTGTCGGCGTAGTTCACCGTGACGTTCTTGAAGCCGAGCGACTGCAGCAGGCCGACCAGCATCGCCTTCGTGTTCCGCTCCGCGTCGGCGATCAGCGTGCTCTTCGCGGCCGCGCCCTCGATCTGCTTCTGGGCGAGCTGGTAGAGCGCCTGCTGCGAGTTCGGGTTCCCGCTGAGGAAGTCGTTGATCCGGGTGAACAGGCCCTGCTGCTGCGCGTAGACGTAGGACTCCTTGGTGTCCAGGGTCGCCGGCTCGAGCTGGGCGTGCGCCAAGGTGATCGTGGCGGACAGGCGGTCGTCGGAGACCTGGACCGCGTTGCCCTTCAGCCGCGAAAAGTCCACGTAGGCGTTGTCCGTGCCGACACCGATGAACAGCGTGTCGCTGCCCGCGAGGAAGCTGGGCAGGATCGAGCTGGTCTTGATGTCCACGACCACCTGGAACGACCCGCTCGCCGCCTCGTAGCGCGACAGCTCGACGATCGACTGCAGCAGCACCGGACCGGAGCGCTCTTCGGTCTTTTCGGCGAACGGGTTGCGCAGCTGGGGTAACAGGTGAACCGCCGACGCGACGAGTACCGCCACGGCCAAAAGAACCACTGCCGCCGCGATCGCGACCAGTCGTCTGCCCCATGCGCCCATGGCGGGAAGGTTACCCACTCCGCTGCGCGGTCAAGCGGGCGCGGCGGTACCGTGATCGGCCTACGTGGTCGGATCTCCGAGAAGGGGAAGCTTCGTGCGCAAGTCCGTGTGGCTGTGGGTCCTGCTGGTCATCCTCGCCATCCTGGTGCTCGGACTGATCTTCGGCGGCTATCGCAAGGGTGAGAAGCTCGGTGCGCCCGATGTCCACAGTGGATATTCGGATTCGGTTGTCCTGCCGCACAGTTCCGCAGGAGTTCGGCTCTCGCCTCGCTGAACGTCCTCGATCAGCGAGGCGCGGAATCCGGGAACGGGCCGTCGCCGAGGATGCCGGAGCGGTCGGGCACGCCGGCGGCGACGCGCATCCGGGCGAACTCGACGGCCAGCGCCCGGGGCGGGAAGTGGGCGTTGAGGCCGCTGGGGTTGGGCACGACCCACACGCGCGCGCCGCCGATCGTCGCGTCCTGCGGGCCGAGCCGGGCGCGCGGGAGCCCGAACGCCGCCCGGTAGCCGGTGACGCCCAGCATCGCCAGCCACCGCGGCCGGATCGCCCCGACGCGTTCGGCCAGGTCCCGGCCGCCCGCGACGAGCTCGTCGCGCGACAGCTGCGCGGCGCGGGCCGTCGGGCGGCGCACGATGCTGGTGATGCCCAGCCCCCAGCCCAGCAGGAGCCGTTCCTCCTCCGCGCGCAGCTGCCGGGGCGTGAACCCCGCGCGGTGCAGCGCGGGCCAGAACCGGTTGCCCGGCGTGTGGAAGCTGTGCCCGGCCGCCGCCGACGTCAAGCCGGGGTTGATGCCGACGAACACCACGCGCAGGTCTTCGTCGAGCACGTCCGGCAGGACGGCGGCGTCCGGAGCGGTCACCGGCCGGTGCCCGGCGCGGCGCTCACGGGGTGAGGTCCATCATGTCGTCGTCCTTGATGTTCTTGAGCGACGGCGGGTCGAGGTCGCCGCGCTCGAGGGCCGCCCAGTCTTCGGCGGTCGGGTTCTTGTAGAAGCCGCCGTAGCCCGGCCATTCGCCGGTGCGCGCCGCGTCGCGCGCGCCGTGCATCTCGGCCGCGTCCCACTTGTCGATCGGCTTGGTGGTCACGTGGTCGGTGCCGGGCACCGTGTGGCCGCCCGCCGGCGTGGCCGCGCCGGCCTGCGGGTTGTACCGCATGCCCTCGCCGCTGGAGTGCATGTCGTCGACCATCTTGTGGTACGAGTCGTCGGCGATGTCCAGCCGCTTCTGCTCGTCGTCGTAGGCCTTCCGGTCCGGGTGGTTCGGGTCGGCCTTGATGGCATCGCGCCGGTCCTGTTCGGCCTTCGCCGCGTCCGCGGTGTCCTTGTCGTACAGCGGGTGGTCCTCGTGGTGGACGTGGTTCTTGTCGTTCCCGTGGTAGACCTGGTCCGAGAAGCTGTGGGTGGCGTCGGTCCCGTCCACGTTCTTGTGGAAGCCCTGCTGGTGCCCGTAACCGAGCTGGTTGAGCTGGACCGCGGTGCTCGGGTCGTTGGCCTCGATGGCGTTGCGCTGCGCGTTCCGGTACGAGCCGAGGCGGTCGTTGTAACCGAGGCTGTCGTCGTCCTTCGTCTTGGGCGCGTCCCGGACGTCGCCCTTGGTGAAGCCGGATTCGTGGTTGGCGCCGCCCTTGCCCGTGCCCGGGTGGTACCGGTGGTTGGCGTAGTCCTCGTAGTACGCGTTGGCGTTGTTCTCCAGCGGTTTGCTGTCCTTGTCCTTGCGCGAGCCCTTGGCGGCGCCGTTGTCGGCCAGGATGTCGTAACCGGCGGCGTGCTCGGACTGGTGCGTCTTGTCCCCGTCGATCTTGTAGTCGTGCTTGTCGTCGAGGCGCTTGCGCTCGGCGTTCCGGTCGCCGTAGGTGCCCTCCGGGTACTTGCGCTTGCTCGTCGACGGCCCGGAGTTCCCCCGGGCGTAGGGGTGGGCCTGGGCCTTGGCGGCCGCGGCCGCACAGGGCGTGGTCCGCGTCGGGCCCAGGCCGAGCGGGTCGGTCATCGCGGTCGGGTTGCCGACGTAGGCCAGCGAGTCCGGCGACGGGGTCAGGCCCAGCGGGTCGTGGGTGAGGAACCGCCCGGTCTCGGGATCGTAGTAGCGGTACCGGTTGTAGTGCAGCCCGGTCTCGGGGTCGTGGTACTGGCCCGGGAACCGCAGCGGGGTGCTCGCCGTGCCACCGGCCGAGACCCGCGGGCCCCACAACGCCGTGTGCAGGTGACCGGCCAGGGCCCCGGTGTCGTCGACCAGCTCCGCGGGCGCCCCGACCAGGTCGGGGACGATCGCGTGGAACCGGTCCCCGCCGCCCGCGCCGAGGACGCGTTCGGTCTGCGTGAGCGCCAGCGGTGAGCCGGGCGCGTACTCCCACACCGTGGCGACCGGCGGCCGTCCCGGTCCACTGTGGACCTGCTCGGCCGGTACCTGCCCGTCCCAGGCGAACTCGACCTGCTCGGCGACTCCGCCGGTGGCGTCCAGGCGCTGCTTGGCGACCCGGCGGCCGAACGGGTCGTAGCGGTAGCGCCACACCGCGCCGTCCGGCGTGCGCACGCCGAGCAGCCGGTTTTCCGCGCTCCACTCGTAGGTCCAGCGCTGCCCGCCGCGCTCGCGCGCGACGACGCGGCCTTCCCCGTCGTGGCGGTAGGCGGTGGGGCCCGCGGCGGTGAGCAGGGTGCCGGTGTAGGTGCGGGGCCCGCCGGCCTGGGGCGCGCCGGACCAGCCGGCCCCGGTGACGGCGCCGGTCACGTCGTAGTCGTAGTTCTCCTGCCACCGCGGACCGCGCACGGCACGGACCCGTCCGGCGGCGTCGACGTCGAGGGTGCGCTGCCCGGAGATCAGGTCGGTGACGCCGGCGAGGTAGCCGTCGGGCAGGTAGCCGTATTCGCGCCGCTGCACGGTTTCCGCGCCGCGGAGCACCGTCTGCGCCGACAGCTGCCCGGTGGGCGTCCAGTCCTGGCGCAGCTCGGCCACCGGCCCGGCGCCGCCCTGCAGGCTGCGCACGGTTTCCCGGCCCGCGGCGTCGTAGCCGAACCGCAGCGTGCGCCCGGCGGTGGCCAGCACGGTCGGGCGGGCGGCGACGTCGTAGCCGACCACCGACTCCGCGCCCGAGGGCGTCCGGCGGCCGACGCGGCGGCCGAGCGCGTCGTACCGGGAGTGCACGACCCGGCCGTTGATCGACTCGGACAGCACGCGGCCGAGCGCGTCGTAGGTGAACCGGACCTCGGTGTGCGCGTTGGCCGCCGTGAGCATCCGGTCGGCCTCGTCGTAGGTGAACACGACGACCTCGTCGGCGCTGCTGCGCCGCACGACCCGGCCCACGCTGTCCCGTTCGAAGGTGATGGTCTGCCCGGCGCCGTTGGTGCGGCGCACCAGCCGCCCCGCGGCGTCGTAGCCGTAGCGCAGGACGCGCCCGTTGTAGTCGGTCTCGCCGATCTTCCGGCCCGCCGCGTCGTACTCGTAGCGCCAGACCAGGCCGCGCTCGTTGGTGACCGAGGTGAGCCGCAGTTCGGTGTCGTAGCCGTACTTCAGCGTGCCGCCGTCCGGCGCCCGCTCGCTGACCGGCACGTCGAACTGGGCGTACTCGATGCGGCTGACGCCGCCGCGCGCGTCCGTGCGCTCCTCGAAGCTGCCGCGCGCCGTCGACGCGAACCGCTCGACCGCGCCGTCGGCGTCGCGCGTCTGCACGGGGTTGCCGGCGGCGTCGCGGACCACGGTGCTGGTGTTGCCCGCCGGGTCGGTCTCGCTGGTGATGTTGCCGAGCGCGTCGTAGCCGTAGCGCCACACGGCGCCGTCCGGCTCGGTGACGAGCAGGGGGAGCCCGGCGGCGTTGGACTGGATCCGGGTGACTCCGCCGAGGGCGTCGGTCACCGAGTCCACGGTGCCGGTGAAGGGATCGTAGGTGTAAGAGGTCGCCGCGCCGGCCGGGTCGACGGTGCGGGCGAGGCTGCCGCGCCGGTCGTATTCGTACCGCCACACGCCGCCGTCCGGACCGGTGACCGCGATGGGCCGGTGCCGCTCGTCGTAGGCGTACACCACGCGGCCGCCGTCGGGCCGCGTCACCGCGACGAGGTTGCCGATCTCGTCGTAGTCCCAGCGCGTGACGTGGCCGAGCTCGTCGGTCTCGGCGACGACGCGCCCGAAGCGGTCCCGCTCGGCGCTGGTGCTGTTGCCCAGCGCGTCGGTCTGCCCGATCACCCGCATCCGCTCGTCCAGCCGGTAGCGGGTGACGGCGCCGAGCGAGTCGGTGACGGTCGTGACGCCGGGCTCGTAGGCCAGCGCGGTGTTCAGGTAGCCGCCGGTGCCCTGGGCGCGCACGCAGCGCCCCTGGGAGTCGTAGCCGTAGCCGTACCAGCGGCCGTTGACGTCGTCCCAGCGCGTCAGCCTGCCGTCGGCGTCGTAGGTGAACTTCTGCGGGGTGCCGACGGCGTCGACGAACTCGACCAGCCGGCGCGCGGAGTCGTAGCTGTATTCGGCCAGCGGGACCGGCGCACCCGCGGTGCGCAACGCCGTGACCAGGCCGTCAGCGCTGTCGATCTCGACGCGGTAGCCGCCGGAGTGCTCGATCGCCACCGGGACGCCGTCGCGGTGGCGCAGCACGATCCGGTTGCCCGCGCCGTCCACGACCGCGCGCAGCGGCAGCGTGGTTTCGCCGCGCGGGGCGGCGAAGTAGCGCATGCGGTCGGACTGCGGGTCGGCGACGATGAAGCCGTGGCGGACCCGGCGCAGCGCCAGGTACGGGCCGCTCTCCGGCACCACGGCCTCGACCCCGCGCGGGACCGGGTAGCGCAGCAGCGTGCCGTCGGACAGGGCCAGGTGCAGCCCGTCCGGCTCCACCTCGAGCCGCTCGTCCAGGGTCGAGGCCCACGTCGGGCCGAACAGCCGGCCCGCCCGGTAGGTCGACAGGTGCGTCCGCTCGATGACGAGCGGCAGCGCGCCGGGCAGCGAGACGTCCTCCTGCACCAGCATCACGGCGCCGGTCGCGACGTCGATCGGGTCGCCGCAGTCGGTCTTGTCCTTCGTCTGGGTGGTGTGCTCGTCGGGTTTGGCGTTGTTGTCCTTGATCCGGGACCCGTCGCCCTTGGGGTCGCCCTTCGGCGTGCTCGAGGGCGTGGTGTTCCCGTCCGGGCCCTTCGACGCCGGTGGGGGCGTGGGGTCGGGGCTCTTCGGCGTGTCGTCCGGGCCCTTCGACGCGGGGGGCGGGTCGGTCTTCGGCGGCGCGTCCGCACCCGACGAGTGGGTGCCGTCGCCATCGCCCTTGGCTCCCGACGGCGTGGTGTTCCCGTCGCCGCCCTTCGGCGTCGGCGGCGGGTCGGTCTTCGGCGGCGGCGCGTCCGGCCCGCCCTTGCCCTTGGGGCCGCCCAGGTCCTTGGGGTTGCCCTTGATGTCGGCGTGCTTGGGCGGCGGCGCGGCCTTGCCCGGCTTGATGTTCTTCAACGCCTTGGCCGCGTCGCCGAAGAGGTCGCCGGCGCGCTTGAGCAGCGGGACGAGTGCCTTCAACGCGGTGACCAGCCGCTTGACCAGGTCGGCGATCTTCGACGCGGTCTTCGCGACGGCGCCGATGACCTGCGGGACGACCCAGGTGAGGCCGATGCCGAGGGTGAAGATCACCTGCAGTGCCCAGCTGATGAGGTGCCCGATCAGCTCGGCGATGATGTCGCGCACCAGTGCCCGGACCGCGGCGACGACTTCACCGGCGGTCTTCACACCGCTGGAGGCGCCTTCGCAGCCTTTCTGCGCGGTTTCGAGCAAGGTGACGGTGTCTTGGGCGCGCTGGCGGTAGGTGTCGCCGGCGTTCCCGGTCCAGGACGCGGTGTCGGCCTTGACCATCGCGGCCAGGTCTTCCCCGACACTGCCCAGTTCGGTGGCGACGTTCTTCCACGTCTCGGATTGGGCGGCGATCTCGTCGGCGTTGCCGGTCAGGCCGTTGAGCGCTTCCTTCAAGGGGCCGACGTGCTCCATCAGCCAGGCGACCCCGGCGGCGAGGATCGCCCCGAACGGGTCCATGGCCATGGAGAGGGCGTCCAGGGCGGTGCCGACCGCGCCCATCGCCACCGAGGCCCAGTCACCGCTCTCGATCGCGGACTTCAGATCGGCCGCGGACTCCAGCAGGGAGATCCCCGAGTACGCCGTCGTCGAATCCTTCGTCTCCGCGACCAACGGGTTGCTCACGTGCCGACCGTCCCCTCCACCTGCTGCGTGCCCACGTCTGAAGTTAACAAGCGGTGTCCACGAGGTGCTCGCGAACCCCGGGGAATGCCTTTTCAACCAGCCGATCGTGCCCTCGGGCCGGCGACGTCACAGTGGCCAGGACCGGCTTCGTCAGCGGCCGAGCAGGCGGGCGCTTTCCTCGGCGCGCCGCAGCGCGGCCAGCAACGCGGCCCGGCCCGTGTGGTCGATGTCCTCGGTGAGCGCGCCGGCCGCGGCTTCCCCGCCCCGCTGGAGCTTCTCGACCAGGTCGCGGTGGACCGCGGCCAGGCGCGCGGCGTCGAAGTCCGGCCGGACGAAGGTGAGCAGCAGCCGGACCTCGTCCTCGCACCGCTCGTAGCCGTCCAGGAGGTGCCGGTTGCCCGCGGCCGCGACGATCGACCGGTGGATGGCGCTGTGCGCGCCGGTCAGCTCGCGCCACGGCGGGCTCGGTGCCTGCCGGGCCAGTGCCTCGAGCCGCTCCACCTCGGTCAGCACGGGGCCGAGGTCGGCGCCCGCGGCCAAGGCCATGCGCAGGGCGCCGAGCTCCAGGACCTTGCGGTAGTCGAAGACCTCGTCGATGCGCCGCCTGCTCAGGGGCGCGACGACCGCACCCCGGTGGCGCTCGTGGGTCACCAGGCCGCGTTCGACGAGCAACCGCAGCCCCGAACGGATCGTGTGCCGGCCGACGTCGAAGCGCTCCGCCAGGTCCTCTTCGCGGAACCGGGTGCCGACCGGGTGGACGCCGTCCAGCAGCTCGTCCCGCAGCGCCCTCGCGACCCGCTCCGGCGCGGTCTGCGCACCGGCCGGGTCGGTCACGGTTCCCCTCGCTTCACCGGCCGGACGATACAGGGAGAGATTGTGCTACAAAACGACCTGCCCGGCCGGCTGCCGCGCGCCGGTCCGCTCCGCGCCGACCCCGGCCGCCACGACGAACAGCACGCCGGCCGCCGCGCCGGGGTTCGGGACCTGGTGGAGCACGACGAACCCGATCGTCAGGGCGATGGCCGGTTCCAGGCTCATCAGCGTCCCGAACGCCGAGGTGTTCAGCCGTCGCAGCGCGAGCATCTCCAGGCTGAACGGGACCACCGGCAGCAGGATCGCGAGCCCGAGGCCGACGAGCAGCAGCTCCCCGGTCAGGTGCCCGAACACGTCGGGCCCGTAGGCGAGCGTCGCCACGATCCCGGCCACCGGCATCGACACGGCGAGCCCGCGCACGCCCGCCACCTCGTCGCCCACCCGTTGCGTCAGCAGGATGTACGCCGCCCAGCACACCGCGGACGCGAGTGCGTAGCCGACGCCGAGCAGGTCGGCGCCCCCTCGCCACGGTTCGGTCAGCAGGACGACGCCGAGCGCGGCGAGCACGGGCCACAGCCGCTTGCCGCCGCGGCCCCGCGTCACGGCGACGGTGAGCGGGCCGAGGAACTCCAGCGCGCTGGCCGTGCCGAGCGGCAGGCGGGCGACGGCCTCCATGAACAGCATGGTCATCCCCGCGGTGACCACGCCCAGCCCGCAGCAGGCCAGGAAGGTGGCCCGCCGGAACGACGACGGCCGGGGCCGGACGACGACGAGCAGCAGCACGCCGGCCCACGCCAGCCGCAGCCACGCCGCGCCCTCGGGACCGATGCGGTCGAACAGGCCGACGGACACGGCGAGCCCGAGCTGGACGCAGAGCATGGCGGCGACCGCGAAGGCCGCGCCGGTTCGGGTGGAGGAGAGCACGGACCCAGCAAACCGACCCAGACCGTTCGTGTCCACGTGCCAATCGTGGATGTACTGTTCACGAATCATGGACACTCGCCGGTTGCGGTTCCTCCTGGAGCTGTCCCGTCACGGCTCGATGCGCGCGGTGGCCGACGTGCTCGGCACCACGACGTCGACGGTCTCGCAGCAGATCGCCGTGCTGGCGAAGGAAACCGGTGCGCCGCTGCTCGAGCCGGACGGCCGCCGCGTGCGGCTCACCCCCGCCGGGCGGCGCCTGGCCGAGCACGCCGTGACGATCCTCGCCGCCGTGGAGGCCGCTCGCGCCGACCTCGACCCCGGCGCCGAACCGGCCGGCACGGTGCGCGTCGCCGGGTTCGCCACGGCCGTGCGGCGCTCCCTGCTCCCGGCGGCCACCGCGCTCGCCGACCACCACCCGCGGGTGGACCTGCGGATCAGCGAGTACGAACCGCACGAGGCCTTCGCCGCGCTGCTGGCCGACGACATCGACCTCGCCCTGACCTACGACTACGACCTCGCCCCGGCCGTCACGGACCCCGCGATCACCGTGAGTCCACTGTGGACGGCGCGGTGGGGCCTCGCCGTCCCGGCGGCCGACGCGGCCCGTGCGCGGGGCGAGAACACCGGCGCGGTCTTCGAGGCGTTCCGCGACCACGACTGGATCGTCAACTCCCGCAACAGCGCCGACGAGGACGTGATCCGCAGGCTGGCCTCGACAGCGCGCTTCACCCCGCGCATCACGCACCGCGCGGACAGCCTGGAGCTGGTCGAGGACCTCATCGCGACCGGCCCGGCACCCGCCGTCGGCCTGCTGCCGTCCGGCCGCGCCCTGCGCTCCGGGGTCGCGCTGCTCCCGCTGGCGGGCCCGGACGTGCGGCAGCGCGCCTTCGCGTGCACCCGTCGCGGGCGCGAGGTGTGGCCGCCGCTCGCGCTGGTTCTCGGGCTTCTGGCTCGCTGAACCGCGGCCGGATGGTCCGGCATCTGAAGGGATCCGGGTGCGTAGCGTCGGTGACCGCGGTCAGTCCTGACGCCGGGGCCGCAGCGCGGAGGGCTCGCCCCGTTCGAGCGCGGCGACGTGCTCGGCAAGGGTGAACGTGTCGCCGAGGGTTGCTCCGGCGTCGAGCCGTGCGATGACCGCGTTTTCGGCCTGCTTGATCGCGAGCGCTCCGTCGAGGAGATCGCCGATCCGGTCCGGGGCCACGACGATGAGACCTTCGCCGTCGGCGAGGACGAGGTCGCCGGGGTTCACCGTGACGCCGCCGCAGGTGACCGGCACCTGCAGTTCGCCGAGCTTCGCCGACGTTCCGGACAGCGGAGTCACGAAACGGCTGTACAGCGGGAGTTCGCAGCGGCCGACGTAGGCCATGTCCCGGTAGCCGCCGTCCACGACGATGCCGCCGAGGGACCGGGCCAGGGCGCTGCGGGCGAACAGCTCTCCGCCGAGGGCGATCTCGCGCGCGCCACCGTCGACGACGATCACGTCGCCGGCCGAGGCCGATTCGACGGCTTGGAGCACGCCGAGGAAGTCGTCGCGGCACCGGACCGTGAAGGCGGGCCCGAAGATCCGCGAGCGGGCGGACCGGGCGCGGATCGCGCTGTGCACCACCCTGGTCGTCTTGTCGACATCGCAGAGGGCGGTCGTGTCCACCGCGAGGAACTTCTGGGCGAGCTCGTCGTTCACCGGCATTTTCGCGATGCTACTGGCGATCACGCCTTGAGGTCCGCGCGCGGCTTCGCCTACCCGGGAAGGAGAACCGCCCGGCCGCCGACCTGTCCGGCTCGAAGCCGCGCGAAGGCTTCGACCGCCGCGCCGAGCGGGAACTGCTCCGTCTCCACCCGGACGCTGCCCGCTCGGGCCAGGGCGATCACCTCGCGCAGCTCGCGGCCGCTGCCCCAGAACGGGAGCGAGACCGACGCGCCCTGGGGGAGGGGACCCGGCTTGGTGACGGTGAGCTTCCCGCCGCCGCTGCCGACGATCGCCAGCACACCGCCGGGACGCAGGACTCCCGCGGCGAGGGACAATGTCGGGTCGCTGCCGACGAAGTCGAGCACCGCGTCGGCGCCGCCGGTTTCGCGCCGCAGGACGGTCGCGGTGTCGGTCCTCGTCAGCAGGGTCCGGTGGCCTCCGCCTGCGCAGCACGTACGAGCGCGGGTTCCGCGAGCTCATCGAGCGAGGGCTGGCGGAGGGCGTCTTCACGGTCCGGTCGGCGCGGCTCGCGTCGTACTCGATCCTCGACATGGGCATGGGGGTCGCGAACTGGTTCCACGACAGCGGCGAGTTCTCGGTCGATCAGCTGGCGTACCAGTACGGCGACTTGGCCCTGCGCATCGTCGGCCGGGCCGGCTAGGCGTCGCGGGGGAGCCGCCGAGAACGGGCGGTGGGCGGCTTCCTCACGCCGCCCGCCCGGAGGCCGAAGCACCCGCGGCGGTCCCGGTGGTGGGCGCGACCCCCAACGACGCGCCCGCCACCGGGTCGCCCCGGCATTCCCCCTCTTTCGCCGTGCCCCTAGGGTTCCCGATGCCGTCCTCGTTTCGTCCTCGCGCCGGCATCCACGGCTTCACCTGCGCGTTCCGGAGCCCGGCGGGGGGCGCTAGCCTGGGATACGAGGGGGGATGCGATGAGGTTCCGGATTCTCGGGACGCTGGAAGTGCGGGCGTACGGGGACCGGGTCACCCTCGCGAGCCCGCGCCAGCAGCGCGCGCTCGCCGCCCTGCTGCTCAACCCCAACTCCGTCGTGCCGGTCGAGCGCATGATCGACGCGCTCTGGGAAGACGAGCCGCCGGCGACGGCCGTGAAGCAGGTGCGCAACTGCGTTTCCGCTCTGCGGAGCCGGCTCGGCGAGACCGGCGGGATGATCGTCACCGACGGTCCCGGGTATCGCCTGCAGGCCGACGGCGACGACCTCGACTCGCTCCGGTTCCGCCGGCACGTCGCGGCCGCGCGGGGACTCGCCGGGCAGGCGAAGCTCGTCGACGCCGTCGAAGAGATCCGCGCCGCGCTCGCCCTCTGGCGCGGCCCCGCGCTCGACGGCCTGCGGACGACCACCCTGGCCGGCCGGGCCGCGGTGCTCGACGAGCAGCGCGCCGACGCCGTGGAGCTCTGTGCCGAATGGCGGCTGCGGCTCGGCGAAACGGGTGAGGTCGTCCGTGAGCTGACCGAGTTCTGCGGTGAGCACCCGATGCGCGAGCTGTCCCACCTGCTCCTGATGCGCGCTCTCGCGAAAGAAGGCCGCTACGCCGAGGCCTCGACGGTGTTCCACGGCCTGCGCCGGCGGCTGGCCGACGAGCTCGGCGTCGACCCGAACCCCGACCTGCGCCGGCTCCACGAGCAGATCCTCGCCGAGGCCACCCCGAGCGACCTCGACCCCGAGCCGGCGGAGCCGTCGCCGGAGCGTCACCACCTCGACCGCGCGGTCACCGAGCTGGCCGAAGCCGTCACGTGGCAGTGGCGCGCCGAAGCCGAGCTGCGGTCGCTGCACCGGCCGCAGCCGATCGTCCTGCGCTGGTCGGCGGTCGCGCGGCCGGGAAGGCCGGCGGCGCGCGGCGTCCTCGACGACATCGCCGAGACGTTCGCCGCGCTGCCCGTGCGGCAGCTGGTCGTGCTCGGCGACCCCGGCTCCGGCAAGTCGGTGCTCGCCCTGATGCTGACGCTGGAGCTGCTGCGCACCCGAGCCCCGGGCACCCCGGTCCCGGTCCTGCTTTCGCTGGCCTCCTGGGATCCGCGCCGCGAGCACCTCGACCGGTGGCTGGCGAACCGGCTCGCCGACAACCACCCGGCGCTGCTCAACGCCCGGGAGTACGGGCCCGGCGCACCCACCCGGCTCGTCCTCGGCGGCCACGTCGTCCCGGTCCTCGACGGCCTCGACGAGATGCCGACCGACCTGCGCGCCGCGGCGCTCGACGCACTGGACCAGACCATGGCGGTCGGCCGCTCGCTGGTGCTGACCTCCCGGTCGGCCGAGTACGAGCAGGTCACCCGCGAAGCCGGCCCGGTGCTGGGCGCCGCCACCGTGGTGCGGCTCGAACCCGTCGCCCGGCAGGAGGCGATCACCTACCTCTCCGCGCGGGGCAGCGATCGCTGGCTCCCCGTGGCCGAGCGGCTGCGCCGGGAGCCGGACACGGCCCTGGGCCAGGTGCTGCGGACGCCGTTGATGGTCGACCTCGCGCGGATCGGCTACGGCCGTCCGGGCGCGGATCCCGCGGAGCTGCTCGCGGCCGGAGACGCGGGAGCCCTCGAAGGGCAGCTGCTCGACTCGTTCGTCCCCAACGCCTACGCACAGGTGCCGCAGCCGCCGGGGCGGAACCCGAAGACCAGCCCGACCGGGCGGTACACGGCCGAGCAGGCGACCCGCTGGCTGGGCTTCCTGGCCCGGCACCTCGAGCGGGCGCGCAGCCGCGACCTGGCCTGGTGGCAGCTCTACCGGGCGGTGCCCGCCGGGACCCGGTCGGCGCTGATCGGCACGCTGATCGCGCTGTTCTTCGTCGTCACCGGCTGGGTGGACGACGGACCGGCGCTGGCCGCGATCTACGGCCTCTCGTTCGGCGGCGCCGGCTACCTGACCCACCGCTTCGGGCGCGCGCCCGAGCCGCTGCGCACCGAACTGCGCTTCGCCGGCGCCACCGGGAAGTTCGCCGGCCGCTTCGCGATCGGTGCCGTCGTGGGCGGCCTGCTCGGCCTGGGCTGGTCGCTGGCCGCCGGCCTGGTCGTGGTCCTGGCCGTCGTGTTCGGGTGCGTGTTCGCGGTGCACGTGTGGCTCGCGAAACCGGTCGACGCCAGCCGCGTGTCGAGCCCCGCGACGATCCTGCGCAACGAACGGACCGGGGCGATCGCGCTGTCCGTCTCGTTCCTGGTGTCGCTGGGGCTGTTCGACGGGATGGCGTTCGCGTTCACCGCGAACACGCGGTTCCTGCCGGTGCTGGACGGCCGGTACGACGTGGCGCTGGGCATCGCCGGCGGGGTGGCGGGCGCGGCGTTCGGGTGGTTCATGGCCCGCGGCGTCGCCGCCGTCTGCTACGGCCTCGCGGGCGTGATCGCCGGCGGCCAGGTGTTCCCACCGGCACCGAACTCCCTGCTGCCGATCGTGGTCGGGGTGTGCTTCGGCGGCGGCATCGGCCTGGCGGTCCTCGTGACGCGCGCGTGGGGCAACTACTTCGTCCACCACGTCTGGCTCGCCGCGACCGGCCGCCTTCCCTGGCGGCTCATGCACTTCCTCGACGACGCCCACCGCCGCGGCGTCCTCCGCCAGGCCGGCGGCGTCTACCAGTTCCGCCACGCCCGCGTCCAGGAGCGGCTGGCCGAGATCAGCCACGACGAGCAGGAGGTTCGATGACCGGCGAGGAGATCGTGCTGGGTCCGCTGCCGAAGGGGATCACGCCGGCGGGGGAAGGGAAGGTGTGGAACGTACTCGGCCACACCTACTCCCTCAAAGCGGCGAGCGAGTCGAGCTTCGCGTTCGAGACGCTCGACCCGCCCGGCACCGGCGTCCCGCCGCACGTGCACCCGACCCAGGACGAGCACATCCACATCCTCGAGGGCGTGTTCACCCTCTACCTCGACGGCGAGTGGACGACCGCCGGCCCCGGCGACACCGTGCGGATGCCGCGGGGCCTCCCGCACGCCTACTACAACCGCAGCGAAGGCATCACCCGCGGGCTGTTCTGGGTGAGCCCGGCCGGGCGGCTCGCGCAGCTCTTCGACAAGCTGCACGACCTCGAGGACCCGGCGGAGGTCGTCCGGCTGTCGGCGCTGCACGACGTCGACTTCCTGCCGCCCGGCGCGGTCGAAGGCGCCTGACCTACCCGGCCGCCGCGGGGGAGAGGCCCGCCAGGATCCCCGCCACCCCGCGGACCGTGCGGGTGCGGTAGAGGTCGGCCACCGCCAGGTCGCCGAGGCCGGCCTTGCGGATGCCGTCGACGATCGTGAAGGCCAGCAACGAGTTGCCGCCGGTGAGGAACAGGTCGTCGTCGAGGGCGATCGGGCGGCCGAGGGCACCCGCCCACAGCTCGCCGACCCGGAGCTGCAGCTCGGTCGCTTCGGCGGCGTCGGCGAGACCGAGGTCCGCCCCGGCGGCCCGGGGTTCCGGCAGGCGGGCCGGGTCGAGCTTCCCGTTGGCGTTCACCGGCAGGCCGGCCAGCTCGGTCAGCGTGTCCGGCACCAGGTATCCGGGCAGCTGCTCCCGGAGCCGCTTGTCCAAAAAGGACAAGTCCAGCCCGGTACCGGCCACGTAGGCGTCGAGCCGCTCGGAACCCGCGCCCGTGCCGCGCGAGCGCACGACGACGGCCGCCGCGCGGACGCCCGGCTCGGCCAGCAGCACCGCGCGGATCTCGCCGAGCTCGACGCGGTGGCCGCGGATCTTGACCTGGTCGTCGAGCCGGCCCAGGTACTCCAGCTCGCCGTCGGGCAGCACGCGGCCGCGGTCGCCGGTGCGGTACCAGCGCGCGCCGGGCTCGCCGAGGAACCGGGCCGCGGTCAGCTCGGGCCGCCGGTGGTAGCCGTCGACGATGCCGGCGCCGCCGAGCAGGATTTCGCCCGGCACCCCCGGGGGCACGCGGCGGCCCCGGTCGTCGACCACGTCGACCCGCCAGCCGGGCACGGCGCGCCCGACCGAACGGCTGCCCGCCGCGGCGGCCTCGCGCGTCACCGGGTGCCACGTGCACGCGACCGTCGTCTCGGTGATCCCGTACATGTTGATCACGCGGCACCGCCGCTCCGGGTACCGCCCGAACCACTTGAGCATCAGCTCCATGTCGAGCGGCTCGCCGCTGAAGATGAGCCAGCGCACGGAAAGCCGCTCGGCGCGGTCGGCGTCGACCGCCGCCAGCTGCGTGAACACCGACGGGGTCTGGTTGAGCACGGTGACGGCCTGCGCGGACAGCAGGTCGTGCAGGGCCCGCGCGTCGCGGGCGGTCTCCGCGGGCACGATGACCAGCCGGCCGCCGGTGGTCAGGCAGCCGAAGATCTCCCACACCGAGAAGTCCCAGGAGTAGGTGTGGAACAACGCCCAGCTGTCGGCGCGGCCGAAGCCGAACCCGAACACCCGGGTCGCGTCGAGCAGGCTGCAGATCTGCCGGTGCGCCACCACCACGCCCTTCGGCTTCCCGGTGGAGCCCGAGGTGTAGATCAGGTACGCGCCGTCGTTCGCGGTCCCGGCCGTCAGGAACGGCTCCGTCCGGTCCGTCCACACGCCGTCGTCGACGACGAGCGTGGGCGTCCCCAGTTCGAGCGGGGAGTCCGCGAGGACGAGCGACACCTCGGCGTCTTCGGCGATCTGCCGCAGCCGGGCGGGCGGGTTCTCCGGGGCCAGCGGGACGTAGGCGGCGCCCGTCTTCAGCACGGCGAACATCGCGGCGATCAGCAGGGGCGACCGGGCGAAGCTCAGGCCGACCCGGCTGCCCGGGCCGCAGCCGCGGGCGGCGAGCCGGGCGGCGAGGACGTCGGCCGCGTGGCCCAGTTCCCGGTAGGACACCGAGCGGTCCCCGGCCGTGACGGCCGTCGCGTGCGGGTGCGCCAGTACCTGGCGCTGGATCAGCTCGTGGAGCGTGTGTTCGCCGTCGAGCCAGTCCGGGACGGCTTCGCCGGGCAGCACCGGCTCGGGGTGCTCGCCGGTGGTCAGGTCGGCGGTGCCGATCGCGGCGCCGGGCGTCCGGGCGAACAGGTCCAGCAGGACGCCCACGCCGTGCAGCAGCCAGCGCGCCGCGGTCTCGTGGACGTGCTCGCGGCGGAAGCGGCAACGCAGGCGCCGCGGATCGGCCGGGTCGAGGTCGAGCACCAGCGGGAAGTCCCCGCCGGCGACGTCGATCGCGACCGGCGCCGGCCCGTCGTCGGCCGCGGCGCCGACGAAGAGCTGCGCGCGGTAACGGGAAGCGGGCAGGTCCTCGTCCACCGGGAGGATCCAGGTCCGCGGCCGGCCGGCGTCCGGAAGGGCGATCCGCGGGGTTTCGCCGGAGAACCGGGCCAGCACCGCGGCGGTGGCGGCGGCGAGTGTCCGCACGTCCGTGGCACTCCCCACGGGGAGGGTCGCACTGACTTCGGCGGGTCCGGATCCGGCCGGGCCGAAGGACATCCAGTCGCTCATCGCGCTCCTTCCCGTGCCGTGACGGCGAACCGCGTCGCGAGCAGATCCAGCAGCGCGCCCGGGTCCGGCAGGAAGTACATGTGCTCGCCGGGCAGTTCGGCGACGTCGAAGCTCTCGCTGGTGACCCGCTCCCAGCCGGCCAGGTCGGCGCGGGACACGAGGGGGTCGTCCGCGCCGCGGACCGCGAGCACCGGTACCGGCAGGCGGGTGCCGGCGGGGGCCAGGTACGCCTCGCGGGCCAGCAGGTCCGCGCGCAGCGGCGGCAGCAGGATCTCCCGCAGCTCGGGCTGCGCGAGCGCGGGGTGGGCGTAGCCGATCAGCCGCTCGACGGCGGCGACGAACTCCTCGCCCTCCAGCCCGCGCAGGCTGAGATCCAGTGGGGTCACCGGATCCGGCGCGCCGCTGACGACCAGCCCGGCCACCCGGAACTCGCCCGACGCCGTGATCGCGCGGGCCGTCTCGAACGCGACGGCGGCGCCCGAGCTGTGGCCGAACAGGACGATCTCCTCGCCGATCGCGGCGGTGCGCCGGATCTGCCCGAGCGCGTGCGCGGCCGCGGCGGCGACGTCCTCGTGCGGCGGGAGGCCGAACTGCTCCTCGCGGCCGGCCAGCTGCACCGGCCGGATCTCGATTTCCGCGTCGCCGGGCGGCGTCCAGGAACGGTAGACGCTCGCGCCGGCACCGGCGAAGGGACAGCAGTAGAACTTCATGCTCACCAGACCATCCTCGTACGGGGCAGCGATGCGTTTTCCGACGTTAGTGCGCACCCCGGTGGCACCTTGCCAGTGTCAGCCCCGAATTTCGCGGGACGAGCATTCTGCCAGGACGCCGACTTCTAACCTGGCCGCAGTAAACAGAATGCCCAGCAAAAGGATTGCGCCGTTTTTCCGCTGCCGTGGCCGAGTTTCGAAGGAAAGGGAATTGTCGACGTGAAGCTGCTGGAACAGCCGGCCCCGGTGGGCACCAGGTTCGAAGCGTACGGACCGAGCAAGCTCGACGAAATCCTGAAGAGGTTCCCCGTCCCGGAAGGGCTCGCGGAGACCATCCGGCTCTTCTCCCTCGTGCTGCCGTTCCGCGTGAACGAGTACGTCCTGACCGAGCTGATCGACTGGGCGAACGTCCCGGCGGACCCGATCTTCCAGCTGGTCTTCCCCCAGGACGGGATGCTGCCGAAGGAAGACGAGCGCGACCTGGCCCGCGCGGCCACCGGGCCCGGCCGGCGCGCCGAGCTGCCCGCGGTGGTGCGGCGGATCCGGCAGCGCCTCAACCCGCACCCGTCGGGCCAGCTGGAGCTCAACGTGCCCACGCTGGACGGCGACGAGCTGGGCGGGCTGCAGCACAAGTACCGCCACACGGTGCTCTACTTCCCCCAGCAGGGCCAGACCTGCCACACCTACTGCACGTACTGCTTCCGCTGGGCGCAGTTCGTGGGGGAGAAGGACCTGCGGTTCGCGGTGAAGGAGGCCGACCGGCTGGTCGAGTACCTGCGGGCCCACCCGGAGGTCACCGACGTGCTGGTCACCGGCGGCGACCCGATGGTGATGTCCGCCGAGCGGCTGCGGGTGCACCTCGAGCCACTGCTGGCGATCCCCACGGTCCGCACGATCCGGATCGGCACCAAGTCCGTCGCCTACTGGCCGCAGCGCTTCGTGACCGACGCCGACGCGGACGCCGTGCTGCGGCTCTACGAGGACGTCGTCGCCTCCGGGCGCACGCTCTCGGTGATGGCGCACTACAGCCACGAGCGCGAGCTGGCCACGGACGTCTCCCGCCAGGCGGTCGAGCGGATCCTGGCCACCGGCGCGCGGGTGTACTGCCAGTCGCCGCTGATCGCGCACGTCAACGACGACGCCGACGCGCTGGCCGAGCTCTGGAGCACCGAGCTGGCCCTGGGCGCGGTGCCGTACTACATGTTCGTCGCCCGGGACACCGGCCCGCACGACTACTTCAAGGTCCCGCTCGCCCGCGCCCACGAGCTGTTTTCCGCGGCCTACGGCCGGCTGCCCGGGCTCGCCCGCACGATCCGGGGGCCGGTGATGTCGGCGACGCCGGGCAAGGTCGTCGTCGACGGCACGGTCGAGCTCGGCGGGGAACGCCTGTTCCAGCTGCGGTTCCTCCAGGCCCGGCGGCCGGGATTGACCGGGCGGCCGTTCTTCGCCCGCCACACCCCGGACGCCGCCTGGCTCGACGAGCTGGAGCTGCTCCCGGATACGCCGCGGGACATCGCGGAGGCGGTCCGGTCTCAGCACCTGGTGGGGGGCGGGGGTTCGGCGAGTCCGCTCCCGGTGGACCTCGGGCTGGTCGCGGACACCCGAGGAGGCGTTCGATGACCGCGGCGCACGCTGTCTCGCCCAATCTCGCGCTGGACGAGGCCGTCAACCGCCGGCATGCGGCCGGGCAGCCGCTGATCCACCTCGGGTTCGGCGAGTCCCGGCTGCCCCTGCCGGACTTCCTGGCCGAGCGGCTGCTCGCCGGAGCGCGGCGGACCGCCTACGGGCCGGTCGCCGGTGCGGAGGACAGCCGCGCGGCCGCGGCGGGCTACTTCACGCGCCGGGGCCTGCTGACCGAAGCGGAACAGATCGTGCTGGCCCCCGGCAGCAAGCCGCTACTGCTCGCGCTGATGGCCGCGATCGACGGCGCGGTCGTCCTGTCGCAGCCCTGCTGGGTGACCTACGCCCCGCAGGCGCGGCTGTTCGGCCGTCCGGTGCTCGAGGTGCCCATCCCGGCCGGGTGCGGCGGCGTGCCCGACCCCGAGCTGCTGCCCGGCGCGCTGCGGGCGTTCCGCGCGGCCGGCGGGCGCCCCCGGATGCTGCTGCTGACGCTCCCGGACAACCCCACCGGCACCCACGCCCCACCGGACGTCGTGCGGCGGCTGTGCGAGATCGCCGAGGCCGAAGACCTGCTGATCGTCTCCGACGAGATCTACCGCGACATCCTGCACGACCCGGCGGACCCGTACGCGAGCCCGGCCGAGTTCGCCCCGGAGCGCACGGTGGTGACGTCCGGGCTCAGCAAGAGCCTCGCGCTCGGCGGCTGGCGGATCGGCTTCGCCCGGTTCCCGGCCACCGCCGAAGGCCGGGAGCTGCGCTCGACCGTGCTGGGGCTGGCCAGCGAGATCTGGTCCACCCTGGCCGGCCCGATGCAGGAGGTCGCGTGCCTCGCGCTGGCCGAGCCGCCCGAGGTGACCGCCCACCTGCGGGCCAGCACGCGGCTGCACGGCGCCGTGGCGGACGCGGTGCACCGGATCGTCACCCAGGCGGGCGCCGTCTGCCGGCCGCCCACGGGCGGTTTCTACGTGTACCCGGACTTCGAGCCGGTGCGGGACGTGCTGGCCGCGAAGGGGATCACCGGGTCGGCGTCGCTGCAGGAGCACCTGATCGACCGGCTGGGGGTCGCGGTGCTGGGCGGCGAGCACCTCGGCGACGATCCCGGCGCGCTGCGGTTCCGCGCCGCGACGAGCATGCTGTACGGCGCCGACGACGCCGAGCGCTGGGCCGCGCTGCGGTCGCCGTCGCCGCTCACGCTGCCGCACATCGCCGAGACCCTCGAGTCGCTGCGTGCGGCGTTCACCCGCTTGACCAGCTGAATCTCATAACGAACCCGTCAAGGCCATCTTAGGGGCGTCGTCAGCCCTTAAGATGGCCTTAACGTAGGTAAAAGGGATTGTGTCTTCCGTCGATGACCGGTCTTGTCAACCGCCGGACGGGAATCGAGGAGAACATCTAAACTCGCCGACCGTACCGTTCGGTGGGTGCGGTCACCGTACGGTCACCCGCAGTGCCACAGGATTAGGTCGCACTCACCCGTTCGTGTTGACGCTGATGACCGCCCGTTCCTAGGGTGAGTCCTGACGGTGGTGCGGCCGGTACCCGGCCCCGAAGCCACCGGATCCCGCAGCGCCCGACGACGAACCGGTGGTTTTCCCATGCCCGAAATCCAGGTCCACGACTCGGTGACCGACTCCCGTTTCTCCCCCGACCGCGAAAAGGAAATCGGGGGCGAATACCAAAGAATGTTCTCGTCCTTCTTGGAGAATTCGGACGTCTCTTCGGTGATCCTCGACGACCGGCTCCGGGTGGTCGCGGCGAACCGGGAGCTGCTGGCCCTGTTCGGCCGGAGCGCGGCCGAGGTCTGCCGCGCGGATCTACCCGGCCTGCTGCACCCGTTCGTCTCCGAGCGCGTGCAACGCCGCCTCACGCGGCTGGTGCGGGAGGGGGAGCGTGGGTTCCGCGAGCGGTTCACCCCGCTGGTGCCCGCGGCGGGCGCACTGCCGGTGACCCTGATCGCCGCGGCCCTGCCCGGACGGCGCCCGGCCGCGGCGGCGGCGCTCCTGCTGTTCCTGCCGGACCGCGTCCAGCGCCGGGGAATCGACCCGGCCGGCCGCCACCGCGCGATGAGCGAGATCGAGACGCAGATCCTGCAGGGCGTCGCGGCCGGCGCGAGCACGGCGGAACTGGCCCGCCGGCTGTACCTGTCCCGGCAGGGTGTGGAGTACCACATCCACCGGATGATGCGGTTCCTCAAGGTGAAGAACCGGACGGAGCTGGTGTCCCGTGCCTATGTCGCGGGGTTGCTGGCTCCGGATGTGTGGCCGCCGCAGGTACTGCCGGGTTTGGCGGCCGCGGGTCAGGCCGTGGCGTCGGCGCGGTAGGGCGGCGTCAAGGGCCGGGCAACCCGGCCGGTGGTCAGGCCGCCGTGCCCGCCCGGTAGATCCGCGTCCCGGCGGGAATCGCCACCGCCAGTATCGCCGCCAGTACCACGAGCGCGATCAGCGTCGCGTTCCGCTGGGGGAAGCCCGCCCCCGCGGTCACCAGATCCGGGTTGCCCCACAGGCGGCGGCACGCGGCCACCACCGAGCTGACCGGGTTCCACGCGGACACCGTCGCGAGCCAGCCCGGCAGGCCGCGCAGCGGGACGAACGCGTTCGACACGAACGAACCGACCACCATGACCAACGCGGCGATCGCGCTGATCGCCTCGGCACCGCTCGTCGTGAGCCCGATCAGCGCGCCGAGCCAGAGCATCGCGTACGCGAACAACAGCAACAGCCCGAAGCCGGCCAGGCCGGGCAGCAGTCCACTGTGGATGCGCCAGCCGATGGTGTACGCGATCGCCGTCGTGGCCCCGATTCCGGCTGCCGCCAGCGCGAGGTCCGAGAGCGTGTGGCCGAGCAGCACCGCCGAGCGGGGGATCGGCAGCGAACGGAAGCGGTCGGCGAGCCCGCCGGCCAGGTCGTCGGCGATGCCGAGGCCGCTGGTGGCCACCAGGGTCAGGCCCACCTGCGCGGCGACCCCGGCGGTCAGGTAGTCCACGTACGGCGCGCCGCCGGGCAGGGTGATCGAGCCGTCGAAGAGGAAGCCGAGCACCAGCACCAGGCTGATCGGCATGAGCAGGACGCCGACGATCTTGGCCGGCGACCGGACCGTCGCGCGCAACCGGCGTCCGGTCAAGGCCGCGACGTCGCTGAGGAGCGTGTTCATACCGCCTCCGAAGTACGAGTGAGAGCGAAGAAGACGTCGTCGAGCGACGGGCGGCGCAACGCGAACTCCTGCACGGCGATCCCGTTCGCGTGGAGTTTTCCCGCCACCGCGGCGATTCCCGCCGTTCCGTCGGGGACGGGCGCGCTCAGCTTGCCGTCGGCGACCTCGACGGATCCGGCGACCGAAGCGAGGATTTCCCGGGCTTCACCCGTGCGCGAAGGATCGGTGACGGAGACCTCCAGCCATTCGCCGCCGACGTCGCGCTTGAGCTGCTCCGGGCTGCCCTCGGCGACGACCTTCCCGGCGTCGATGACGACGACGCGGTCGGCCAGCTTGTCGGCTTCTTCGAGGTACTGCGTGGTGAGCAGCACCGTGGTGCCGGCCGCCGCCTGCTCGCGGATCGCCGCCCAGAGCACGGCCCGGCTGGTCGGGTCCAGCCCGGTCGTCGGCTCGTCGAGGAAGACGACCGGCGGGCGGGAGATCAGGCAGCTCGCGAGGTCGAGCCGGCGCCGCATGCCGCCGGAGTACGTCCGGACCTGCCGGTCGCCGGCGTCGGTGAGGTCGAACTGCGCCAGCAGCTCGCGGGCGCGGGACTTCGCGGCCGAGCGTCCGATGTGGAGCAACGTGCCCAGCAGCACCAGGTTCTCCCGGCCGGTCAGCCGGTCGTCGACGGCGGCGTACTGCCCGGTCAGCCCGATCCGGGTGCGCACCTCGGCCTGCTGCCGCACCACGTCGAGCCCGGCGACGAACGCCCGGCCGGAGTCCGGGACGAGCAGGGTGGAGAGGATCCGCACGGTGGTGGTCTTGCCCGCCCCGTTGCGCCCCAGCACGCCCAGCACCGTGCCCGCCGGCACGTGCAGATCCACCCCGCGCAACGCCTGATGACTGCCGTACCGTTTGGTCAGACCTTCGGTTTCGATTGCTGCGGTCACTCCTCGGCCTTTCTCTTCCGGCGACGGCGCGGGCCCCATTCCAGCAGTGCGCCCGTTTGCCGCCCGCCAGCAGTGGTGGCGGATTGCCAGTGGCGGCGCGGCTAGCGTCATTCCGGCAAGCCACCCCAGTGCCCGGGAACCGGGTGAGAATCGGAGGGAAGAAATGCCGGAGCGGAACGAAATTCCTCCATTCGCGGTCATTTCCGGCCGGCAGGTGTCGAACGTACTGGCCGGCAACGAGAAGAAGGTCGTCGACCTCGTCGAGGCGGCCTACCGGCAGCACGGCGCCGGGAACACGGTCAACCCGCCGTCCTACTTCCTGCGGTTCCCGGACCGCCCGGACTCCCGCATCATCGCGCTGCCTGCCTCGCTCGGCGGGGATGACGGGGTGGACGGTCTCAAGTGGATTTCCAGCTTCCCCGGCAACGTGAAGAACGGGATCCCGCGGGCGTCGGCGGTGCTGATCCTCAACGACCCGGCCACCGGATACCCGCTGGCGTGCCTGGAAAGCTCCATCATCAGCGCCGCGCGCACGGCCGCTTCGGCCGCGCTCGCCGCGGCGGTGCTGAGCACGGTCCGCGGCCGCCCGCGCCGCGTCGGGTTCGTCGGGACCGGCCTGATCGCCCGCTTCGTCCACACCTACCTGCAGGCGACCGGCTGGGAGTTCGACGAGATCGGCGTCCACGACCTGCACGCCGAATCGGCTGACGGGTTCCGCGACTACCTCGAAGGTACCGGCACCACCGCGCGGGTCACCGGCCACCGCGACGCCGAGAGCCTGATCCGCGCCAGCGACCTGGTCGTGTTCGCCACGGTCGCCGCCGAACCGTACGTCACCGACGTCGACTGGTTCGCCCACGACCCGCTGGTGCTCAACATCTCGCTGCGCGACATCGCCCCGGAGATCGTGCTGGTCTCCACCAACGTCGTCGACGACGTCGACCACTGCCTCAAGGCGAACACGTCGCCGCATCTGGCCGAGCAGCTGACCGGGGACCGGGGTTTCCTGTCCGGCACGCTGTTCGACGTGCTGACCGGCCGCCTCGAACCGCGGGCCGGCCGGCCGCTGATCTTCTCGCCGTTCGGCCTCGGGGTCCTCGACCTCGCCGTGGCGAAGTACGTGTACGACGAAACCGCCGCGGCGGGCGAGCTCCCGGTGGTCGACGGCTTCTTCCACGAGCTGGACCGGCACCGGCCCCCGGCCCGCTGACCCGGACCGCGGCGAACCCGCCCGGCCGATTCTCTCCCGCACGAATAGGGGTTGTGCGTGCCCATCATCTCGGCTCCGCAGGAATACAACGAAGAAAACCTGTACGTGGATCTCCGGCCGGCCTTCGGGCAGGCCCTGTACCTCAAGTGCGAGGCGTTCAACTTCGCCGGCTCGGTGAAGCTGAAGGCGGCGCTGGAGATGATCACGAGCGCGGAGCGGCGAGGCCTGCTCACGCCCGGTTCGACGCTGGTGGAATCCTCCTCGGGCAACCTCGGCGTCGCGCTGAGCATGATCGCCGCCGACCGCGGCTACGGCTTCGTCTGCGTGACCGACGCGCGCTGCAACGAGGCGACCCGCCGGATGATGGAAGCCTTCGGCGCCCGGGTGCACGTCGTCACCGAGCCGATCCCGGACGGCGGGTTCCTCGGCGCGCGCATCGCCCACGTGCGGATGCTGTGCGCGCAGAACGGGTTCGTGTGGCTGAACCAGTACGCGAACCGGGACAACTGGATGGCGCACTACCTCACCACCGCGCCCGCCATCGCCCGGCAGTTCCCCGGCATCGACGTGCTGTTCGTCGGCGCGGGGACCACCGGGACGCTGATGGGGTGCGCCCGGTACTTCCGCACCGCCCGGCGGGCGCCGCGGATCGTGGCCGTGGACGTCGAAGGGTCGGTGACCTTCGGCCGGGCCCCCGCGCGCCGGCTGATCCCGGGGCTGGGCACCAGTGTCCGCCCGGGCATCCTGAACGAGTCCTTTGTGGACGAAGTCGTGCACGTGTCCGAGCCGGACGCGGTGCGCCGCTGCCGGGAGCTGGCCGGGCGGGGCTTCCTGTTCGGCGGGTCCACCGGCACGGTCATCGCGGGCGCGCTGGCCTGGCTCGACGCGAACACCGGGACCTCGCCGGTCACGGCGGTCGCCATCGCGCCGGACTTCGGGGAGCGCTACCTCGCCACCGTCTACGACGACGCGTGGGTGCGCGAATCCTACTGGCCCGCATACGAACCGGCGTACGAAGACGGCCGGCTGTCCGAACTGAACGCCGCGCACTGACCGGGAGAACGTCAGCATGTCGCAGAACGCATCCGGAGCCGCCCTGCCGCTGTCGGCCGCGCAGCTCGAAGTCTGGTACGCCCAGCAGCTCGACCCGGGCAACCCGATCTGGAACATCGCCGAGTACTACGAGATCGACGGCCCGCTGCGCGAGGACGTCTTCACCGACGCGGTGCGCCGCGCGGTGACCGAGGCGGAGTGCCTGCGGGTCCGGTTCCACGCCGAGGGCGACACCGTGCGCCAGGTCGTCGAGCCGCTGACCGGGTCGCCGTTGGCGGTGCTGGACTTCGCGGCCGAGCCGGACGCGCTGGAGTGGATGCGGGCCGACGTGCGCCGGCCGGTGGACCCGGCCGACCCGGACGCGGCGTTGTACGCGATGGCCCTGCTCCGGCTGGGCGAGGAGAAGCACTACTTCTACACGCGGGCCCACCACGTCCTGTGGGACGGGTTCAGCGAAGCGGTGTTCGCCCGGCGCGTCGCCGTGCTCTACACCGCGCTCGTGGAAGGCGGCGACCCGGCCGAAGGCGCGTTCGAGCCGCTTTCGGTCCTGCTCGCCGACGAACAGTCCTATCTGGACTCGAAGCAGGCCGAGCGCGACCGTGAGTTCTGGGCCGGCCGGTTCCCGGAGACCCCCGAGCTGACCACCGTGGCGAGCCGTCCGGTGGTCCCCGCGGACGGCTTCCTCCGCCGCGGCGCGACGCTGGACGCGACCGCCGCCGCGGCCCTGCGCGCACTGGCGTGGGAAGACCGGGCGGCGTGGCCGACGTTCGTGATCGCCGCGATGGGCGCGTACCTGCAGCGGCTGACCGGCGGCCCGGAGGTCGTCCTCTCGCTGCCGGTGACCGCCCGCACCACCGACACGACCCGCGCGATCCCCGGCATGCGCGCCAACGTGCTGCCGCTGCCCCTGGCCATCCGCCCGGCGATGACCCGCGGCGAGCTACTCGGCCACGTCGGCAAGGAGGTCCGCCGGACGCTCAAGCACCAGCGCCACCGCGGCCGCGAGGTGCGCGGGCTGATCGGCCTGTCGCCGACCGACACCCGGCCGTTCGGGCCGGAGCTGAACGTCGCGTCCTTCGTGGAGCAGCTGCGGTTCGGCCCGTGCCCCGGCCGCACGCACAACCTGTCCACCGCGCCGAACGACGACCTCTCCATCACCGTCTACGACACCGAAGACGGCGAGCTCGGCGTCCTCTTCGACGGCAACCCGAAGCTGTACACCGAAGCCGACCTCGACCGGCTCGCCCACCGGTTCCTCGGCTACCTCCGCGACCTGGGCGGCTGGCCGGCCGACCGGCCCCTCGGCGGGATCGACGTGCTCGACCCGGCCGAGCGCGAGCTGCTGGCCCGGTGGACCGGCACCAGCGGCGCACCGGAATTCACCGGCGTCGTCGAGCGGGTCGACGCGATCGCCGCCGCCCGGCCCGACGCGGTCGCGGTGGTCGACGACGCCGGTGAGACCACCTACGCCGACCTGGGCGGCCGCGCGGCCGCCATCGCCCGGCAGCTGCGGGACCGCGGGCTGGCGAAGGGCGACCGCGTCGGCATCCTCGACGGGCCCGGCTCCGGGTTCATCGCGGCGATGCTCGGCGTCTGGGCGGCGGGCGGCGCCTACGTCCCCCTCGACACGCGCGCCCCGGCCGCGCGCACGGCCCAGCTGATCGCCGAAAGCGGGGCCACGGCGGTGATCGCGGCGCCCGGGCACCGGGAGGCCGCCGCCGCGCTCGGCGTGGACCCGGTCGTGCCCGGAGGCGCCGTCGCCGGTCGCCTGCTCGACGCGGCGGTGCCCACCGAGGCCGACGACCTCGCCTACGTCCTGTTCACCTCCGGCTCCACCGGCACGCCCAAGGGCGCGATGGTCACCCACGGCGGGCTGGTCAACCACCTCCAGGCCAAGGTCGACGACCTCGGCCTGCGCGGCGACGACGTCGTGGTGCAGAACGCGCCGCTGTCGTTCGACATCTCGATCTGGCAGATGATCTGCGCCCTGGTCCTCGGCGGGCGTGTGCGGGTGGTCGGCCGGGAGGTCGCCGGCGACCCGGCGGCGCTGTTCGGCGTCACCGCACGCGAGAGCGTGACGATCCTCGAGGTCGTGCCCTCGCTGCTGCGGGCCGCGCTCGACTCCTGGGACGACGGTGCCCCGGTCCCGGCCCTGCCGGAGCTGCGCGAGCTGGTCGTGACCGGCGAGCCGCTGCCCCCGGACCTGTGCCGCCGCTGGTTCTCGCGGTTCGCCGGGATCCCGATGGTCAACGCCTACGGGCCGACCGAGTGCGCCGACGACGTCACGCACGCGGTGCTCACCGCCGGCAGCCCGCTCGACGGACCCCTCGTCCCGATCGGGCACGCCGTGCGCAACACCCGGCTCTACGTGCTCGGCGACGGCCTGCGCCCGGTCCCGCCCGGCGTCCCGGGAGAGCTGTACGTCGCCGGGCACGGCGTCGGCCGCGGCTACCTGGCCGACCCCGGCCGCACCGCCACGACGTTCCTGCCGGACCCGTTCCAGCCCGGCTCGGGCGCGCGGATGTACCGCACCGGTGACGTCGTGCGCCACCGGGAAGACGGGCAGCTGGAATTCCTCCGCCGCCGCGACCGCCAGGTCAAGATCCGCGGGCACCGCATCGAGATCGGCGAGGTCGAGGTCGCGCTGCGCGGGCTGCCCGGCGTCACCGACGCCGTGGTTGTCGTGGACACCGACCCGGCCGGCCAGAAGCGCCTGGTCGGCTACGTCGTCGGCGACGGCGATCCCGAGCGGTGGCGAGCCGCGACGGCCGAGCGGCTGCCCGGTCACCTCGTACCGTCGGTCTTCGAAGCGCTGCCGGCGCTCCCGCTCACCCCGAACGGCAAGGTCGACCTCAAGGCGCTGCCCGAGCCCCGCGTGGACACCGGCGCCGACGTCCGCGCCCCGCGGACCGCGAACGAGGAACTGGTGACCGCGGCGTTCGCCGAGGTCCTCGACGTGGCGCGGGTCGGCGTCGACGACAGCTTCTTCGACCTCGGCGGGCACTCCCTGCTGGGCACCCGGCTGATCGGGAAGCTGCGCCGCGCCACCGGGATCGAGCTTTCCCTCAAGGACCTCTTCGGCGCGCCGAAGGCCGCGGACCTCGCGGCGCTGCTCGACGGCCCGCTCCGGCCCCGGCCGCCGCTCGAGCGCGCGGAGCGGCCGGCGCGCGTCCCGCTTTCGCCCGCCCAGCAACGGTTGTGGTTCCTCGACCGGCTCGAAGGACCGAGCGGCACCTACAACGTGCCCGCCGTGACGCGGCTGTCCGGCGAGCTGGACCGCGACGCCCTCGAGCTGGCGATCGGGGACCTCGTCGCGCGCCACGAAACCCTGCGGACGGTCTTCCCCGACGACGGCGGCGAACCGCGTCAGGTGGTGCTCGCCCCCGAGGCCGCCCGGCCGCGGCTGGACGTCGTCGAGACCACCGAGGACGACCTGCCCGACGACCTCGCCGAGGCCGGCGCGCACGTCTTCGACCTGGCCACCGAGATCCCGGTCTGCCCGACGCTGTTCGAGCTGGAGGAACGGGAGCACGTCCTGCTGGTCGTGGTGCACCACATCGCCGCCGACGGCTGGTCGGCGGCGCCGCTGGCCCGCGACCTGAGCGCCGCCTACAACGCCCGGACGCGCGGGCAGGCCCCGGACTGGACCCCGCTGGAGGTCCAGTACGCCGACTACACCCTGTGGCAGGAGGAGCTCCTCGGCGCCGACGACGACCCGGGCAGCCTCGCCCACGAGCAGATCGAGTACTGGCGGGCCGAGCTCGTCGGGCTGAGCACCGACCTCAACCTCCCGCTCGACCGGCCGCGGCCGGAGAACCGGACCCCGAAGGGCGACACGCTCCACTTCCCGCTCGACGCCGGCCTGCACGCGGGCGTCGCCGAGCTGGCCAGGACGGCCGGGGCCACGCCGTTCATGGTCGTGCAGGCCGCGCTCGCGACGCTGCTGTCCCGGATCGGCGGCAGCACGGACATCGCGCTCGTCAGTCCGGTCGCCGGGCGCACCGAGCCGGTGCTCGACCCGCTGGTCGGGCTGTTCCTCAACACCGTGCTGCTGCGGACCGACCTGTCCGGGGACCCGAGCTTCCGCGCGCTGGTGGCCCGGGTGCGCGAGACCGACCTCGCCGCCTACGCGCACCAGGACGTCCCGTTCGAGCGGCTGATGGAGACCGTCCGGCCGGCCCGCTCCGGCGGCGCGAAGACGATGTTCGAGGTCATCCTGACCTTCCAGAACAACGAGCGGCCCGAGGTCGCGATGGACGGGCTGGCCGGCGACTTCGCGCTGGCCACGAACGGCACCGCGAAGTTCGACCTGTCGTTCGACTTCGTCGAGGACTTCGGCGCCGACGGCACCCCGGCCGGGATGACCCTCGGCCTGGAGTACAGCACCGACCTCTTCTTCGAAGACACCGTCCGCCTGCTCGGCGAGCGCTTCCTGGCCGTGCTCGCTTCGGCCGTCGCCGATCCCGGGCAGCCGCTGTCCACTGTGGACCTGCTGGCCGCGGGGGAGCGCGAGACGCTGCTCGGGGACTGGAGCAAGCGCGCGGCCGGGGTGCCGGAGCTGCTGGCCGGAGTGCCGGTCGCCGTTCCCGCCCGGCCGCGCGTCTACCTGCTGGACGACCACCTGCGCCTCGTCCCGCCCGGTGTGCCCGGGTGGTGGTACGTCGCGTCGAGCCGGCCGCTGACGACCACCGTCACCGGCCCGCTCGCCACGACCCTGGTGCCCAGCCCGTTCGGCAAGCCCGGCACGCGGATGGCCGCGACCGGCCGTCGCGGCCGGTGGAGCCGCTACGGCGAGCCTGAGGTGCTCGAACCGGCCCAGTCGGAGACGCGCGCGCCCGAGGTCGTCGGCCCGCGTTCGCAGGAGCCGCGCAACCCGGCCGAAGAGACGCTGTGCCGGCTCTTCGCCGAGGTGCTCGGCCGCGAGAGCGTCGGCATCGACGACAACTTCTTCGAGTGCGGCGGGCATTCACTGCTCGTCACCAAGCTGGTCGGCCGGATCGAGGCCGTCCTGCACGCCGGGCTGACCATCCGCGAGGTCTTCGAGAACCAGACCCCCGCTCAGCTCGCGGCCCGCCTCGGCGACACGAGCACCCGCCCGGCGCTGACCGCGGGCCCGCGTCCCGGCCGCGTGCCGCTGTCGTTCTCGCAGCAGCGGCTGTGGTTCCTCAACCAGTTCGAGGGGCCCGGTGCCACCTACAACATCCCGATCGCCCTGCGCCTGAGCGGGAAGCTCGACGTCGACGCGATGCGGGCCGCGCTGCGGGACCTCGTCGAGCGGCACGAGGTGCTGCGCACGGTGTACCCGCAGGTCGACGGCGAAGGCGTGCAGCTCGTGCTGGCCGCGACCGAAGCGGAGCCGGACCTGCCGGTCGTCACCACCGGTCCCGACCGGCTGGACGAGGTGCTGCGCGAGGCCGCGCGCACCGCGTTCGACGTGACGCGGGACGTGCCGCTGCGGCCGACGCTGTTCGCCGTCGCCCCGGACGAGCACGTGCTCCTGCTGGTGCTGCACCACATCGCCGGCGACGGCTGGTCGGCCGCCCCGCTGGCGCGCGACCTCGCGCGGGCCTACGCCCGCCGGCTCGACGGCCTGGCCCCGGACTGGGCGGCGCTGCCGGTGCAGTACGCGGACTACGCGCTGTGGCAGCGTGACCTGCTGGGCGACGCCGGTGACCCGGAAAGCCTGCAGGCGCGCCAGCTCGCGTACTGGAGCGAAGCGCTCGACGGCCTGCCCGGCGAGCTGCCGCTGCCGGTCGACCGGCAGCGCCCGGCGACCTCGACCTACCGCGGCGACATCGTCCCCTTCACCCTCGACGCGGACCTGCACGCCCGGCTCGACCGGCTGGCCGCGGAGACGGGCTCGACGGTGTTCATGGTGCTGCAGGCCGCCGTGGCCGCGGTGCTCGGCAAGTACGGCGCGGGCGACGACATCCCGCTCGGCACGCTGGTCGCGGGCCGGACCGACGCGGCGCTGGCCGACCTCGCCGGGTTCTTCGTCAACACGCTCGTGCTGCGCGTCGACCTGGCCGGCGACCCGGCGTTCCGGGAGCTGCTGGGCCGGGTCCGGGAGACCGACCTCGCCGGGTACGGCCACCAGGACGTGCCGTTCGAACGGCTCGTCGAGGTGCTCAACCCGCCGCGCGTGCGGGCCCGCCACCCGCTGTTCCAGGTCGCGATCACGTTGCACAGCAACGAAACCCCGCGCGTCGAGCTGCCCGGCCTGACGCTGGGCGGCGAGCTGGTCCCGACCGGCACCGCGGACCTCGACCTGCACTTCGAGTTCGCCGAAGAGCGGACCGACGGCAACGCCTGCGCCGGCGTCGTCTCGCTGATCAAGTACAGCACCGACCTCTTCGACCGGGAGACGGTGGAACGGCTGGCCGACGGGCTCGTGCGGTTCCTCGACCGCGCGCTCGCCGGGCCGGAGCTGCCGCTCAGCCAGGTCGGGGTGCTCAGCCCGGCCGAGGAACACCGGCTGCTCGTCGAGTGGAACGACACCGAGCGCCCGCTCGGCATGACCGACGTCGTGGCCCGGGTGCGCGAGTTCGCCGGGCGCTTCCCGGAGCGGATCGCGGTCGGCGACGAGCACGGCGAAACGACGTACGCGGACCTCGTCCGCCGGGCCAACGCCGTCACCACCCGGCTGCGGAACGCCGGGGCCGCGACCGGTTCGCTGGTCGCGCTGCTGGCCGAGCCGGGCGCCGGGTACGTCGCGGCGGTGCTCGGGGTTCTCGGCGCCGGCTGCGCCTACCTGCCGCTGGACGCCGCCGCGCCGGTCGTCCGGAACGCCGGCCTGCTGACCGAAAGCGCGCCGGTCGTCCTGCTGGCGGATCCGTCCCACGGGGTGCTCGCCGCCGAACTGGCCGGGGACGTCCCGGTCCTGACGCTCGACGGCGAGACCGCCGACGGCGCGCCGTCGCTGTCCGGCGACGAACTCGACCTGGCGTACGTGCTGTACACGTCCGGGTCGACCGGCCGGCCCAAGGGCGCCATGGTGGCGCGCCGCGGCATGGCCAACCACCTGCTCGCGAAAGTCGAGGACCTCGACCTCGGCGAGCGGGACGTGGTGGTGCACAACGCGCCGGTCACCTTCGACATCTCGGTGTGGCAGATGCTCGCGCCGCTCGTCGCGGGCGGGCGGGTCCAGGTGACCGGACGTGAGTCGGCACGCGATTCCCGTGCCCTGTTCGCGACGGTGGCCGAGCACGGCGTCACCGTCCTGGAGATCGTGCCCTCCCTGCTGGCCGCCACCCTCGATGCCTGGGAGATCGAGGGTGGCGCGCCGGCCCTGCCGGACCTGCGCCTGCTCGTCGTGACCGGGGAGGCGCTGCCGCCGCGATCCTGCGAGCGCTGGCTCGCCCGGTTCCCGGACGTCCCGCTGGTCAACGCCTACGGGCCCACCGAGTGCTCGGACGACGTCACGCACGCGGTGCTCACGACCGCACCGGAGGGAACGCGGACGCCGATCGGCTCGCCGCTGCGCAACACCGCGCTCTACGTCCTCGACGACCACCTGCGGCCCGTCCCGGCCGGGGTGCCGGGGGAGCTGTACGTCGGCGGGACCGGCGTCGGCCGCGGTTACCTGGCCGACCCCGGCCGCACCGCCGCGACCTTCGTGCCGGACCCGTTCCGGCCGGGTGCGGGGGAGCGGATGTACCGCACCGGCGACCTCGTCGTGCTGCGCGCCGACGACCGGCTGGAGTTCCTGCACCGCCGCGACGACCAGGTCAAGATCCGCGGCAACCGCATCGAGCTGGGCGAGATCGAGGCCGCGCTGCGGGCGCAGCCCGAGATTCGCGACGCGGTCGTGCAGCCGCACGGCGACGAGCTGGCCGCCTACGTCGTGCTCCACAGCGCGCTCCCCGAAGACGAGTTGCGCGGACGGCTCGCCCGCGCCGTGCCCGGCTACATGGTGCCGGGGGCGTACGTCCGGCTGGAGACGCTGCCGCTGACCCCGAACGGCAAGGTCGACCGCAAGGCGCTGGTGCCGCCGAGCACCGGCGCGGCGGAACCCGGCCGAGCCCCGGAAACCGAGCGCGAACGACGGCTGCAGGCCCTCTTCGCCGAGGTCTTGCGCCGGGAAGTCGGCGTGACGGACGACTTCTTCGCCCACGGCGGGCATTCGCTGCTGGCCACGCGGCTGGCCAGCCGGATCCGGACCGAGCTGGACGCCGAGGTGTCCGTCCAGGACCTCTTCGACCACCCGACGGTCGCCGGGCTCGCCGGCCGGCTGGACCGGGCACGGACCCGGGCCGCGCTGGTGGCCCGGCCGCGCCCCGGCGTGCTCCCGCTGTCGTTCGCGCAGCAGCGGCTGTGGTTCCTGAGCCGGTTCGAGGAGCAGAGCGCGGCGTACACGCTGTCCGTCGCGGTGAAGCTCACGGGACGCGTCGACACCGAGGCGCTCGCCGCCGCTTTCGACGACGTCGTCGCGCGGCACGAGAGCCTGCGGACGATCTTCCCCGACCACGACGGCGTGCCGCACCAGGAGATCGTCGAGGCGACGGGGTTGTGCACCGCCGCCGAGGTCACCGCGGGCGAGCTGGACGACGCCGTGCGCGCCGCCACCCGCGGCGGGTTCGACCTGGCCGTGGAGCCGCCGGTACGGGCCACCCTGCTCAGCACCGGCGAGCGGGCGCACGTGCTGGTCGTCGTCGTGCACCACATCGCCGCCGACGGCTGGTCGTTCGGGCCGCTGACCCGCGACCTCTCCCACGCCTACGCCGAACGGCAGGCCGGGCGGGTGCCGGAGTGGGCGCCGCTGCCCGTGCAGTACGCGGACTTCGCCCTGTGGCAACGGGATCTCCTCGGTGCCGAGGACGACCCGGACAGCCTCGCCGCGCGGCAGCTGGACCACTGGCGCACCGCACTGGCCGGGCTCCCGGACCAGCTGGAGCTGCCCACCGACCACCCCCGGCCCGCCGTGGCCGACGGGCGCGGCGACCGCGTGTACTTCGAGCTGGACCCCGACCTGCGGGCCGGCCTCGAACGGCTCGCCGCCGACGCCGGGGTCAGCGTGTTCATGGTGCTGCAGGCCGGGCTCGCCACGCTGCTCGCGAAACTGGGCGCGGGCGAGGACATCCCGCTGGGCACCCCGGTCGCCGGGCGCACCGACGACGCGCTGGACGACTTGGTCGGCGTCTTCCTCAACACCCTCGTGCTGCGCACCGACCTCGCCGGCGACCCGACCGTCACCGAGCTGCTCGCCCGGATCCGCGCGACCGACCTGGCCGCCTACGCCCACCAGGACCTGCCGTTCGAGCGGCTGGTCGACGTGCTCAACCCGGCCCGCTCGCAGGCCAGGACGCCGCTCTTCGGTGTGCTGCTGGTGCTGCACAACAACGCCGGGGCGAGCCTCGAACTGTCCGAAGTGGACGCCGAGGTGCTGCCGGAGGGCACCGGAACCGCGCGCTACGACCTGTCGTTCGAGTTCACCGAGCACGACGGCGGGTTCGGCGGGTTCGTCGAATACCGCACCGAGCTGTTCGAAGCCGCGACCGTGACGCGGATGGCGCAGCGCCTGAGCACCGTGCTGCGGGCGATGGCGACGGACCCGGGAAAGCGGCTGGGCGCGATCGACGTGCTCGACGCCGGGGAACGCGAGCGGATCCTGGTGGCCCGCAACGACACCACGCGCGAGCTGTCCCGGACGGCCCTGTCCGACCGGCTGCGCCAGACCGCCCAGCGGGCCTGGGACACGGTCGCGCTGGTCGCCGGCGGCACCGAACTCACCTACGGCGAGCTGGACGCCCGGGCGAACGGGCTGGCTCGGCGGCTCCTCGCGCACGGTGCCGGTCCGGAGTCGGTGGTGGCGCTGGTCCTGCCGCGCTCGGCGGACCTGGTCGTCGCGCTGCTCGCGGTGCTGCGGACCGGGGCCGCGTACCTGCCGATCGACCCCGGCTACCCGGCCGAGCGGGTCGCCTTCATGCTCGAAGACGCGGCTCCGGCGGTGGTCGTCACCACCCCGGGCACCGAGACGGGCAGCGCACCGCGAGTGCTGCTCGACGACGCCGTTCCGGCGGAGTCCTACCCCACTCCGCCGGACGGCGTCGTCACCCGGCCGGACGACGCCGCGTACATCCTGTACACGTCGGGGTCCACCGGCCGCCCCAAGGGCGTCGTCGTCCCCGCCGGCGCGCTGGCGAACCTGCTGGACGACATGGTGACCCGCACCGGGATCACCGCGGCGGACCGCTTCCTGGCCGTCACCACGCCCGGGTTCGACATCGCCAACCTGGAGATCCTGGTGCCGCTGCTCGCCGGGGCGCGGCTGGTCGTCGCGGCCCGCGACGACGTCGGCGACCCGGCGGCGCTCGGCGCGCTGATCGTCCACACGGGAGCGACGATCATGCAGGCGACGCCGACGTTGTGGCAGGAGCTGGCCGAGACCGCGCCGGGCGCACTGAGCGGGCTGCGGGCGCTGATCGGCGGCGAGGCGGTCAGCCGGGCGCTGGCCGACCGGCTGGACGAGGTCACCGCGGGCGTCACCAACGTCTACGGCCCCACCGAGACGACGATCTGGTCGACCGCGGCGGACCTGACCGCCGCGCGCGGCCGCCCGGGCGCGCCGACCATCGGCGTGCCGCTGGCCAACACGCGGGTCTACGTGCTCGACGCCGGGCTGCGGCCGGTGCCGGACGGCGTCCCCGGCGAGCTGTACATCGCCGGCGCCGGGCTCGCCCGGGGCTACCTGAACCGCCCTGGCCTCACCGCGCAGCGGTTCGTCGCCGACCCGTTCGGCGCGCCGGGCACGCGGATGTACCGCACCGGCGACCTCGTGCGCTGGGGCACCGACGGGCAGCTCGACTACGTCGGCCGGACCGACCATCAGGTGAAGCTCCGCGGGTTCCGCATCGAGCTCGGCGAGATCGAGACCGCGCTCCTGGCCGTGCCGGGGGTCGGCCGGGCCACGGTGCTCGTGCGTGAGGACGTGCCGGGCGACCGGCGGCTGGCCGCGTACGTCGTCGGCGAAGGCATCGAACCGGCGGACGTGCGCGCCCGGCTGGGCCGGACGCTGCCGGACTACATGGTCCCCGCCGCGGTCGTCGTCCTGGAGCGGTTCCCGTCGACCGCCAACGGGAAGCTCGACCGCGCGGCGCTGCCCGCGCCGTCGGTCGCGGCCACCGCGGGCCACGACCGGCTGCGGACCCCGGCCGAAGACCTGCTGTGCACGGCGTTCGCCGAGGCCCTCGGCGTACCGGAGGTCGGCCTGCACGACGACTTCTTCGCCATGGGCGGCCATTCGCTGCTGGCGACGCGGCTGCTGAGCCGGGTGCGCGAGCGCGTGACCGGCGGCCTCGGCATCCGGGACCTGTTCGACCACCCGACGCCCGCGCGCCTGGCCCGGCGGATCGAGGCCGGCGCCGGCGGGACGTCCTTCGACGTCCTGCTCCCGCTGCGCCGGGAAGGCACCCGGGAGCCGCTGTTCTGCGTCCACCCGGCCGGCTGCGTCAGCTGGTCCTACCACGGGCTCGCCGCGCACCTGGCCGACCGGCCGCTGCACGGCCTGCAGGCCCGCGGGATCGTGGACGACGCCGCCCTGCCCGCCGACGTCGGCGCGATGGCGGCCGACTACCTGGCGGAGATCCGGCGGGTCCGGCCGCACGGTCCCTACCACCTGCTGGGCTGGTCGTTCGGCGGCGTGGTCGCGCACGAGATCGCCTGCCTGCTGCAGGACGCGGGCGAGGAGGTCGCGCTGCTGGTGAGCCTGGACAGCGCGCCGGGCAGCGACGATCCCCTGCCGGACGACGAGGAGCTGGCGGCGATCGTGCTGCGGTTCTTCGGCTACGACGGCGACGAGGAACCCGCGCGCGGCCCCGACTTCGCCGGCCTGCGTGAGCTGTTCGCGCGGGAAGCCAACCCGCTCGGCGAACTGACCGCGGAGCAGCTGAAGCGGTGCTTCGCCGCCTGGCGCAACAACCTGAAGCTGCAGGCGGAGTTCGTGCCGCGCACCTACCGCGGCACCCTGCTGCACTTCGCCGCGGCGGCCGAGGCGGACAACCGCACCGCCGCGGCCTGGACGTCCCATGTGGACGGTGCCATCACCGTGACCGGCCTCGACGCCGGGCACGACGCCATGACCGGAGCCGAGCCGCTGCGGCGGGTCGGCGAGGCGATCGAAAAGTACCTCGCGAACGAAAGGAGCGATCGGTGACCAACCCCTTCGACGACGAGACGGGCACCTTCCACGTGGTCGTCAACGCCGAAGGCCAGCACGCCCTCTGGCCCGTTTTCGCCGACCTGCCCGAAGGGTGGGACCGCGTGCACGGCCCGGAGACCCGCGCGGCCTGCCTCGCCTACGTCGAGGAGAACTGGCGGGACCTGCGTCCGCGCAGCCTCGCCGCCAAGCACGCCGAATGACCCCCGCACCGCGAACGAAGGAAGAACGAAGATGACCAGTACCGAAACCTCCACGCGCACCGCCCGGATCAAGGAGATCGTCTGCGACGTCCTGGAGATCGACGAGGACGAGATGACCCCGACCAGCCTCTTCATCGACGACCACGGCGCCGACTCACTGCTGGCGATCGAGATCCTCGCGTTGCTGGAGAAGGAGTTCAAGGTGACCATCGAGCAGGCCGAGCTGCCGCGGATGGTGAACCTGACCGCCGTGCACGAAGTGGTCGCAGAGAGCGCGGGCTGGTGACCGGCCACCGGGTGGTGCTCACCGGGCTCGGCGCGCTGTCGAGCATCGGCCTCGGCGCCACCGAGTTCGCGGCCGGCCTGCGGGCCGGGCGCAGCGGCGCCCGGGACATCACCGGCTTCGACACCACCGGGTTCGAGCACTCCCGCGGCTGCGAGGTGCGCGGGTTCGAACCCGGCGACTGGATCCGGAACCTGCCGGTCGAGTCGCTGGGCCGGGCCACCCGGTTCGCAGTGGCGGCGGCCCGGATGGCCCTGGACGACGCCGGCCTGGCGCCCGAGGACCTCCGGTCCCGGCGCGGGATGGTCGCGGTCGGCACCACCGACGGCGAGTCGAACGAGCTGGACGAGCTCGCCGCGGCGGGGATCGCGGGCGGGCCGGAGTCGCTGACGCCGCAGCAGGTCCGGAGGGTGCCGCCGAGCCGGCTCTCCACGGCGATCGCCCGGGAGCTGGAGCTGGGCGACGTCGAGGCGACCACCATCGCCACGGCGTGCTCGGCGGGCAACTACGCGCTCGGCTACGGCTTCGACGCGGTCAAGGCGGGCGAAGCGGAGTTCGCGCTGTGCGGCGGCGCGGACGCCATCTGCCGCAAGACCTTCGCCGGGTTCTACCGGCTGGGCACGATCGCGCCGGACAACTGCCGCCCGTTCGACATCGGCCGCAAGGGCATCCTCACCGGCGAGGGGGCCGGCGTGCTCCTGCTGGAGACGCTGGACTCCGCGCTCGCCCGCGGCGCCCGGATCCACGCCGAGGTGCTCGGGTACGGCCTGAACTGCGACGCCTACCACCAGGTGGCGCCCAACCAGGACGGCGTCGCGCAGTGCATGCGGCTGGCCCTCGAGGACGCCGGGCTCGACCCGGCCCAGGTCGACCTCGTCTCCGCGCACGGCACGGGCACGAAGGCCAACGACGTCACCGAATGCGGCGCCATCCACGACGTCTTCGGCGCCGACCCCCCGCGCACGGTGTCGCTGAAGTCCATGCTCGGCCACACCATGGGGGCGGCCAGCGCGCTCGCCGCGATCGCGGGTGCGCTGGCGATCCGCGAAGGCTTCGTGTTCCCGACCATCAACCACGTCGAGACCGACCCGGAGTGCGCGGTCGACTGCGTGCCCAACCACGCCGTCGACGCCGAGATCGACGTCGTCCAGAACAACGGGATGGCGTTCGGCGGCAACAACGCGAGCGTCGTCCTCGGCCGCTACCCGGCACTGGCCGGGTCCGGCCGCGCAGCCTAGTGAGGGAGTGAGCAGATGAGCGCAACGGCGACCGGCGCGGTGATCACCGCGTGGTCCGCGGTGTCGCCCTTCGGGATCGACCGCAAGCATTTCCTGGACGGGCTGCGCACCGGCGAGCCCGCCCGGCACACCGAGCCGGCCGAGGGCGGCGTGCCCGGCGAACGCGGCCACGCCGTCCCGGACTTCGACGTCCGGGAAGTGCTGGGCCGCAAGGGAACCCGCGCGATGGACCGGGTGACGGCACTGGCGGTCACCGCGGTGGGGCAGGTCTTCGACGCCGGGGCCGCGCCCGGCGGCACCGGGCTAGTGCTTGCCACGAGCGGGAGCACGCAGAGCATGATGGACTTCACGAGGTCGTCGCTGCTCGGGGACAAGCCCTACCACGTCGACCCGGCCCGCATGCCCAACACGGTGATGAACTGCGCCGCGGGCCGCTGCGCGATCTGGTACGGCCTCAACGGGCCGAACGTCACCCTGGCCAGCGGCCGCGTTTCGGGCCTGTCCGCGTTCCGCTACGCGACCCGGCTGATCGCCCGCGGGCGAGCGGACACGGTGCTGGTCGGTGGGGCCGAGGAGTGCTCCGGCGACCGGTCGTGGCTCGACTTCCACAGCCGCGACGGCGAACCGGCGCCCCGGCCGCTCGGCGAGGGTGCCTGCATGGTGCTGCTGGAGCGGGCCGGGTCCGCGGCCGCGGACCGGCCGCGGGTCCTCGCGATCACCTCCCGGGTCTTCGCGGCCGACGACTTGCGCCCGGCCTTGCGCGACTGCGTGCTCGCGGCCTTGGACGAAGCCGGCGTCGCCCCGGCGGCGGTGGACGTGGTCGTGCCCTCCGGGGCGGGCGGCCGGACCGGCGCGCAGGAGAGCGAAGTCCTGGACGCGGTGTTCGGCGCGGGCCGGCGGCTCGACGTCGGCGCGCTGATCGGGGACACCGGTGCCGCCTCGGCGTGCTTCGGGGTGGCGGCCGCGCTCGGCGAGGCCGAGACGGGCGCGCGGGTCGCGGTGGTGACCTCGGCCGACGCCGACGGTTCCGTCGCCTGCGGTGTCTTCCGGCTGGCGGGGGACGAGCGTTGACCGGCTCGGCGAGCCCGGTCCGGGGGACGGTGGAGGTGCTGGAGAGCGGCGCGCACGCGGACGGCGGCTGGCGCTCGAAGGCCCGGTTCGGGGTCCGCGAGATCGAACCGGTCTTCGCGGGCCACTACCCGGGACTCCCGCTGTTCCCCGGCGTCTGCCTGGTCGAGTGCGTGCACCAAGGCGCGGTCGCCGCCCGGCCGCCGGGCACCGGGGACCTGCGGCTGGCGGAACTGGGGTCCGCCCGGTTCGTCTCCGCCGTCGTCCCGGGTGACGTGCTCGAGCTGGCGCTGGACTGGAAGCGGGAGGACGGCGGCTGGCGCGTCTCGGCGAAGATCGGCACCGCGCGGGGCCGGGCGGCGACCGTCCGGCTGCACTACGCGGAGGACGCGGCGTGATCGGCGGCGCGGGCGTGCGGGAGCTGCTGCCGCACCGGTACCCGATCCTGCTGGTGGACCGGGTCGTCGAGCTGGAACCGGGGGAGCGGGTGGTCACGGTCAAGGCCGTGACCGCGAACGAGCCGTGGTACGCGACCCTCGGCGAGGACGTCACCGAGGACCAGCTCGCCTACCCGGACGTGCTGCTCGTCGAGTCCTTCGCGCAGTCGGCCGGGGTGCTCGGCGTCACCGGCGGCGCTTCCGGCGCCGGGCGGGTGACGCTGATCGGCGCGGTCGCCGGCGTCCGGTTCCACGGCAAGGTGTTCCCCGGCGACCTGGTGGAGCACCGGCTGCACGTGGTCCGCGTGTTCGACGACAGCGCGATCGTCGCCGGCGAAAGCACGGCGGGCGGGCGCCCGGTGCTCAGCGTGGAGCGCATGACGCTGGCGTTCCGGCCCGAGGCGGACCTGGACACGATCGAGGACAACGGGACGGGAGAGGGATGAGCGAGGAAACGGACGCCGCCCCGCGGGTGGCCCTGGTCAGCGGCGGGTCGCGCGGGATCGGCGCGGCCGTGGTCCGGCGGCTGGCCGAGGACGGCTGGGACGTCGGGTTCTGCTACCGCTCCGACGAACGGGCGGCGACCGAGGTGGAGAAGCTGGCCGGCGAGTCCGGCGTACGCGCCCTGGGGGTGCGCGTCGACGTCGGCAGGCCGGCCGAGGTGCGGGACTGGGTGGACCGCGTCGAGGGCGAGCTGGGCCCGGTCGGGGTGGTGGTCACCTCGGCCGGGATCACCCGCGACCAGCCCCTCGCCCTGATGACCGACGACCAGTGGAACGACGTCGTCCACACGAATCTCGACGGCGTTTACCACGTCTGCCGCCCGGCGGTCTTCGCGATGATGAAACGGCGCGCGGGCTGCGTCGTGAACCTGTCGTCGGTTTCCGGGGTGTACGGGAACGCGACGCAGACGAACTATTCGGCGAGCAAGGCCGGGATCATCGGGTTCACCAAGGCGCTGGCCAAGGAGGTCGGCCGGTACGGCATCCGGGCCAACGCCGTGGCGCCGGGGATCATCGACACCGAGATGACGCGGGTGATGACGGAGTCCGCCCGCGAGAAGATGCTGAAGGCCATTCCGCTGCGGCGGTTCGGAACGGCGGACGAGGTGGCCGACCTGGTTTCCTTCCTCGCTTCGCCGCGTGCGGCCTACGTCACCGGTTCCGTTTTCCAGATCGACGGCGGAATCACCGTCTGAGTGCGAAGGAGTCCGTTCATGGCGCGCAGGAACGCGCAACCGCGGTGGTATTTCTCCCTGCGGAGCCCGTATTCGTGGTTCTGTTACCGGGAACTGCTGGAAACCGAGCCGGCGGTGCTGCACGCCGCGGAGTGGATCCCGGTCTGGGAACCGGATCCGCTCTCGGAGCGGATGCTCGCCGAGCGCGGGATCGAGCTGCCGGTGGTGCCGATGTCCCGGGCCAAGAACTTCTACATCCTGCAGGACACCCGGCGGCTCGCGAAGGAACGGGGCCTGCCGATGATCTGGCCGGTCGACCGGGCACCGGTGTGGGAGGTCGCGCACCTGGCCTACCTCGCGGCGACCGACGAGGGCATGGGGCGTCCGTTCCTCGACCGCGTCTGCGCGGCGCGCTGGGAACGCGGGGAAGACATCTCCGACCCGGCGGTGATCGGCGCGATCGCCGCGGGGCTCGGGCTCGACCCGGCCCGCTGCGCCGGGGCGGCCGGCGACGAGCGGTTGCGGGAGCGGGGGATCGACGTCCTCGCCCGGGTGGCCGACGACGGCGTCTTCGGCGTGCCGATGTTCGTCCTGGGCCGCGAGAAGTTCTGGGGCACCGACCGGCTCGGGCGGTTCCTCGACGCGTGGCGGGCCCGCACCGCCACCACACCCGCCACCACAACCGCGGAATCGGGCTCGGATGAGCGGCGGGAATTCGCCGAACTGGCCCGGGCCGTCTCGGATGGTGGACACGCGGGCGGCTGCGGATAGCCGAAAGTTGATACGGTGAGCCGAAAGTTGATAACCGGACAAAAGCCGGTGCACCGTTCAGCGGTATACGTGCGGGTGGGGCTGGTTTACCGGTCGGGTGACCGGAAAGTGAAAGGCGAAAGAATTTCAAATACATTTCCTGCCCGTCCGGGACATGCTTCTTGCCCGTGATTACCCGGCTTCCCCTGAATCGCCCGTGCAGCCCCTTGTCCGCATGACGGCCGTGTGATTTCTTGGACCTCGATCACGGACTGTCGCAGCGGACCCACCCAGCGGAGCGATCTCCGTCGTCCGGGTGGGCTCGCCGAGCGGAAACGGTAGGTGGCCCTTGTCTTCCCGGACCCCGTTCCCCCCACCGCCGGCCAGGCTGGTGGGGCGTCGGCGAGAGCTCGCCCGTTTCACCGCGAGCAGGCGGCGGGCCGAGGACGGTGACGGCCACGCGCTGCTCGTGCGCGGCCCGGCGGGGATCGGCAAGACCAGCCTCCTCGCCGCGGCGCTGCGCGACGCGGCGGCGGACCTGCCGGAGCCGGGCCGGATCCTGACCGCCGCGGCGGCGCGGAAGGACGCGAACACCGCCTATGGTGTCGTGCGGGACCTGTTCGCGCCCTTGGCGCCGGAGGAGTCCTTGCTGCGGGGCAGCGCCCGGTTCGCCCGGCACGCGCTGAGCACGGACGCGGCGGCGCCGGCGCCCGCCGTGAGCTCCTTCGCCGTGCAGCACGGGCTGTACTGGCTGGCCGCGTCGCTCGCGACCCCGGGACCACTCGTCCTGGTCGTCGACGACGTCCAGTGGTGCGACGAAAGTTCACTGCGCTGGCTGGAGTACCTGGTGCGCCGGGCCGGGGACCTCCCGCTGCTCGTGGTGCTGGCGCAGCGGAGCGGGACGGCGGCCGACGGCACCCTCGCCGAGATCGCGGGGGCGCACGACACGCGGACGCTCGACCTCGGCCCGCTGCCGCTCGACGCGGTGGCCGAGCTGATCCCGGAACCCCTGGCCACGCCGGACGGCCTGTTCGCCCGCACGTGCCTCGCCGAGACCGGCGGGAATCCGTTGCTGCTGCGGCGGATGCTCGGCGAGCTCTCCCGCGCACAGGCAGGCGACGAGCCGGTGTCACTGTCTTCGGTCGCCGGTTCGGGCCGCGCCGTCCTGGCGACCTCGACCCTCGACCGGCTCTCGGCGCCCACCCGCGCCGTCGCCATGGCCGTCGCGGTGCTCGGGAACGACGAACCGGACCTGCTCGCGAAGCTCGCGGAAGTACCCGGCGCCGTCGTGTCGGCGGCCCTGGAGACGTTGCAGGCGCACGAAATCCTGCTCGACGGCACCCGGGAGTTCGTGCACGAACTGGTCCGGGCCGCGATCCTCGACGCCGGGGGCGCCGGCGAGCCCGCGCGGTGGCGCCGGCGGGCCGCCCGGCTGCTCAGCGACGCGGGCCGGCCGGCCGAGGAGGTGGCGGGGCACCTGCTCCTGCTGCCGGAGCTCGACGAGGAGTGGATGGCCGGCATCATGCGGGAGGCGGCGAAGAGCGCCACCGGCCGCGGCGCGCCCGGCACCGCCGCGCGGTACCTGAAGCGGGCACTGGCCTTCCACCCGCACGACGTCGGCCTGCTGCTGGAGCTGGCGGCCGCGCTGGCGCCGGCGGAACCGTTCGCGGCGTTCGAGCTGCTGGAGCGGGCGCGGGTGCTGGCCACGGACGTGCGGGAGCGGGCGCGGATCGCCGTCCGGCTCGGCATGGTCGCCCTGGCCGTCCAGCGCGCGCCGGAGGCGGTGACCGTGCTGCGCGACGTCGCCGGCGAGCTGGACGCCCGGCTCGGCGAACCGCGGTCCGTGGCCGACGCGGGACTGCGCACGCTCGTCGAGTCGATGGCGCTGATCACCGGGCTCGACGAGAAGGGCACGGTGCCCGCCGCGCTCGCCCGCGTCCGCGAGCAGCCCACGCCGGCCGGCGACGATCCGGCCGAGTGCCAGCTGCTCGGGATGCGGGCGGCGGCGCGGGCGCTGGAAGGCGATTCGGCGGCGACGGCGGCCGCGGAGGCGACCCGGGCGCTGCGCGTCGACCCGGCCGGGCTGGGTGGCTGGGCGGCGCTGGGTGCGGGGCTGGCGCTTCAACTCGCCGACGAGCTGAAACCCGCGCAGGACGCGCTGGGCCGGCTGATCGAGCACGCGAGCGGCGCCGGGGACGCGTGGACGTACTGCCTCGCGCAGTGCACGCGCGCGATGTTCTGGCACTGGGCGGGCGACCTGACCGAGGCCGGGGCGGACGCGCAGGTCAGCTTCGACCTGGCCCACCAGGAGTCCTGGGGCGAGACGACCACGATGCCGCGGATCGCGCTGGCGACGGTGCTGGTCCCGCGCGGCGACGCGGCCCGCGCCGAGGAACTGCTCGACGGCATCACCCGGCCCCGCCTCGACCGGTTCGCACTGGAGTACCACTGGTACCTGATGGCGCGGGCCCAGGCGCGCGCGGCCCTCGGTGATACGGACGGTGCGCTGCGGCACTTGCGTACGTGCGGCGAGAGCCTGGCCGGCGCGGGGATGGCGAACCCGGTCTTCGCGCCGTGGTGGCTGGAAGGCGCGTGCCTGCTGGCCGACCTGGGTCGCCTCGCGGAGGGCCGGGAACTGGCCGAGCACGGCCAGTCGCTGGCCGCGCGGTGGGGAACGCCTCGGGCGGTGGGCATGGGCTTGCTGGCGGCCGGCGTGACGACGGACGGCGACCGGGGAGTCGAGCTGCTCACCGAGGCGGCGCGAATCTTCGAGGGCGGCCCGGGCCTGCGCGAGCACCAGCGCGCGGAGTACTCGCTGGGCCGGGCCTTGCTGGCCCGCGACGACCGCCGGGGCGCGCGGGAGCACCTGCGCCGCGCGGCCGACGGCTGCACCCGCACGGGCGACCGGCACCTGCTCGACGCGGCCCGCACGGCCCTCCTCGCGGCGGGCGGCCGCCCGGGCCCCCAGGGAGGATCGGCCCTGGACACGCTGACCGGCAGCGAGCGCCGAGTGGCCGAACTGGCCGCCGGCGGTGACGGCAACCGCGCGATAGCGGAGGCGCTGTTCGTCACGGTGCGCACGGTGGAGATGCACTTGACGAGCGTGTACAAGAAGCTGAACGTGGGCGGCCGCGCCGATTTGGCCGCGGAGCTGAACCGGCGGGACGCCCGATGAGGGACGGCGTAAGAGGTTTCGCGGTAGCGACAGCGGAAGCCGCGTCGGCGGGCGGCGGGGGTGCTGCGGCCGCGATCCGCGCCGCCGGTCGCCGGGAGAACCTCTGTCCGAAGTGGACTCGAACACGGCAGGCCGCGGGATGACCGTGCTCGCCGGGACCTCCGGGACCGCACTGCTCGCCGAGCGGGTCAGCGAAACCGCGCTGCTCACCGGCCTGCTCACCGACCTCGAACAAGGCCACTCCGGGATCGCCGTCGTCACCGGCCTTCCCGGCACCGGCCGCACCAGCCTGCTTTCGCTGCTCGCCACACGAGGAGCCGGCCGGCCGATCCAGGTACTCAGCGCTCGTGGCTCGCTGACCGAGTCCGCGCTGCGGTTCGGCGTCGTCTCGCAGCTGGCCTCCGCGTTGCCCGATCGGGTGCTCGGGCGTGCCCTCGGTAAGCTGCTCGCCGCCGGGGCTCCCGGTGATCCCGGCTCTCCCGAGCTGTGGCACCCCTTCGTCGAGGCCGCCCGCCGCCGGCCCGTGCTGCTCCTGCTCGATGACGCCCACCTGATGGACGACAGCTCCAAAGCCTGGCTCGGCGCGCTGCTCCGGCGGCTGTGGCAGGTGCCGCTGCTGGTCGTCATCACGGGGGCGGGCGTCGTCCTGCCGTTCTTCGACCAGGAGACCGCCGAACCGTGGCAGCTGTCCGGGCTCAACTGGCACGCCACCCACGTCGTCCGGCTGCGCCCGCTGAGCCGGTCCGGGGTCGCCGAGGTCGTCCGCGCCCACGGGGCCGGGCCCGGTGGCGAAGACTTCGTCACCGAGCTGCACGCCGCCACCGGCGGCAACCCCGCACTGGTCCGCGCGGTGCTCGACCACGCCGAGCTGGCCGAATGGCTGGACGTCGCCGCGAAGCGCAACATCGTGCTGACGTTCGGCGGCGGGG
>NZ_JBEXVF010000030.1:0-102951 GCF_040629235.1 Amycolatopsis sp. NPDC005961
AGGTGAGCGACGCGGTGACGGCGGCGTCCCGTGGCACCGGTGTCGGGTTCTCACGACCCTCACTGCCGGGCGGCGTCCAGGATCGCCCGGGCGAACGGGCGCGGCGCCTCCTGCGGGACGTTGTGGCCGATGCCGTCGAGGATCCGGTGCTCGTACCGGCCGGTGTACTTCGACCGGTAGGCCTTGCCGTCCTTGGCCGCGCCGTCGAAGTCGCTGGCGATCGTGATCGCCGGGACCGTGATGGCGGGGCCCGCCGCCAGCTTCTGTTCGTACGCCTCGTACTGCGGCTCGCCCGGGGCGAGGCCGAGGCGCCAGCGGTAGTTGTGGACGACGATGTCGACGTGGTCGGGGTTGTCGAAGGCCGCCGCGCTGCGGTCGTAGGTCGCGTCGTCGAAGTGCCACGCCGGGGACGCCGTCTTCCAGATCAGCTTGTTGAAGTCGTGGCGGTTGGCCGCGTAGCCGGCGCGGCCGCGCTCGGTCGCGAAGTAGTACTGGTACCACCAGCCGAGTTCCGCTTGTGGCGCCAGGGGTTTCTGGTTCGCCACCAGGTTCGTGACGATGTAGCCGCTCACCGCGACGACGGCCTGGCAGCGCTCCGGGAAGAGCGCGGCGATGATGTCGACCGTCCGCGAACCCCAGTCGTAGCCGCCGAGGACGGCCTTGTCGATCCTGAGCGCGTCCATCAGGGCGACGACGTCGAGCGCGACCGCTGCCTGCTGGCCGTTGCGGACGGTCTGCGCCGACTTGAACGTCGTCGGGCCGTAGCCGCGCAGGAACGGGACGATCACCCGGTGGCCGGCCGCGGCCAGGATCGGGGCGACGTCGACGTAGCTGTACGGGTCGTACGGCCAGCCGTGCAGGAGCACGACGGGCTGCCCGGCCGACGGCCCGGACTCGTAGTACGCCATGTTCAGCACCCCGGCGTCGACGTGCTTGACCTCGCCGAGCGAGGTGTGCTCGCCGGACCCGGCCCGCGGGTCAGGGGTCGTCGACGGCGCCGCGGCGGGGGCGGTGGCGTTCGACGAGCAGGCCGCCAAGGAGGTCGCCGCCAGCCCCGCCGCGAACGCCTGCCCGAACCTTCTCCTGCTGATCATCTTGACTCCTGTGCGAAAGACCGTGGGACTTTCACGACGTTAGGGAGTTTCGAGTGATCTTCGCGCCCGTCAGGTGACGCAGCGGGTGTAAGTCACCCTTCGAGGGTCTTCAGCATCCCGGCGAGGTCGGCCCGGGAGCTCACGCCCAGCTTGGGGAAGATCCGGTGCAGATGGGTGCCGACGGTCCGGTGCGAAAGGTACAGCCGCTGCCCGATCTCGCGGTTCGTCAGCCCGTCGGCGGCCAGCTGGGCGATGCTCAGCTCGTGCGGCGTCAGCTTCTCACGCGCGTCCGGGCCGCGGTTCGGGCTCGACTCGCCCGCACCACGCAGCTCGCCCCGCGCGCGCTCGGCCCAGGCCGTCATGCCGAGGGCGTCGAACGTCTCGCGGGCGGTCCGCAGGTGCGTCCGCGATTCGACGACCCGCCGCTGCCGCCGCAGCCATTCGCCGAAGGCCAGGTGGACGCGGCCGCGTTCGGCGGGCCAGCCGGCCAGGTCGGCCCGCAGCGCTTCGGCGAACCGCTCGTCACTCGGGTCGAGCACGGCCCGCGCGTACCGCAGGCCGATGTGCAGGGCGGGCGACGGCGTCCTCAGGCACTCCAGTTCGGCGAGGATGTCGCGCAGGGCCTCGGTCTGCCCGGCCCGGACGGCGGCCTCGGCGAGTTCCGGCACGCAGTACGCGCGCAGGGCGAGCTGGTAGGTGGGGTCGGCCGGGTCGAGCATCCGCCGCAGGTCGGCGAAGGCGTCGTCGAAGCGGCCCTCGCTCAGGGCGATCAGCCCCCGCGTGAGCTGGACGGTGGCGAGCACCGGCCGGGCGCCCGCGGCGAGCCCGGCGCGTTCGGCCTCGGCGGCCAGGGTTTTCGCCTGCTTGTGGTCGCCGCGCAGGGCGGCGATCTCGGCCTGGACGGCGGTGGCCAGGCCGTACATGAACGGCTGCCCGGTCTCACCGGCGAACCGCGCGGCTTCGGCGGCGACGGGCACCGCGGCGGCGAGGTCCCCGAGCCGCACGCGGCTCCACGCCTGGACGGCGAGCGCCCGCGGCAGCGCCCCCAGCCGTCCTTGCGCGCGCAGGCCGGGGGCGGCGGCCGCGGAGAAGCGGGCGGCGAGGTCGAAGGCGCCGACCTGCAGGGCGGCACTGCCCAGGTACCGGTCGACCTCGGGATCGGCCCCGGTCGCCCCGGCGAGCTTCCGGAGGTTCGTCAGGACGGCTTCGCCGCGCTCGAAGGGAGCGACGTAGGCGGTGACGGCCACGACGCGCGGATCGTCATCGGGGACGGGCAGCCGATCGGCGACGTCGAGCAGGGCTTTCCGGGCGGCGTCCCCGGGTTCGGTCCAGAAGCACCGCATGGCGGCGCTCCAGAGGATCCGCACGGCGGCATCGGTTTCCCCGTCGTTCGCGGCGTGTCCGGCGGTGACGGCGAGTTCGGCGACGCGCGCGGGGTCTTCGCGAACGCCGTCTTCGAACTCGCTGAGCAGCCGGCTCGCGGTGGCGCGGTGGCGTTTGTCCGCCGGTTTCGCGGCGTGGACGAGCCGTTCGGCGGTCTCGCGACGTCCGGACTCGACGGCCAGCTCGGCGGCTTTGAGCAGCCGCTCGGTCCGGGTGCCGTCGTGTTCGCTGAGCCGGGCGGCCTGTTCGAGAGCGGCGATGGCCGCGGCGGCCCCGCCCCGGTAGCGGGCCCGGTCGGCGGTGCTTTCGAGTGCGCGGGCCACGGTTTCATCGGGCCCGGCGCTCGCGGCCGCTTGGTGCCAGGCGCGCCGGTCGGGCTGGTCGCGGAGGGCCTCGGCGAGGGCCAGGTGGGCCCGCCGGCGGTCGGTCGGGGTGGCGGCCGCGGGGATGGCCGAGCGCATGAGCGGATGGCGGAAGGTGACGGTCCCGGCGGTGAGTTCGATCAAGCGGGCTTCGACGGCGGGGGCGAGGATGTCCGGCTCGACGGCGTCCGTCGCCAGCAGCGAGCCCGTCGCCGCCAGGGTCTCCGCCAGCGATGTCGTCTCGTTCAACGCCGCCACCAGCAATGCCGTCCGCGTCGCTTCCGGCAGCCCCGTCACCCGTGCCGTGAACGTCCTCTCCAGGCGTTCCGTCAGCGGCAGCACCGGATCGAGCCCGTCGAAGCCGGCCAGCCCGGCCGGCAGCTCCGTCAACGCCAGGGGGTGCCCCGCCGCCTCCGTCAGCAGCCGCGTGCGGACCGCCGGTGCCAAGCCCGACGCGACCGCGTCCAGCAGGTCCGCCGCGTCGTCCGCACCCAGCCGCTCCAGGACCATCGGTGCCAGCCCGGCCTCGAGCAGCGGGGACGCAACGCCGTCGCGGAGCGTCGCCACCAGGACGATCGGCTCGGTCTCGATCCGCCGCGCCACGAACGCCAGGACGTCGGCACTGGCCCGATCCAGCCACTGCGCGTCCTCCGCCACCAGCAGCAACGGCTTCGCGACCGCCTCCTCGGCCAGCAGCGTCAGCGTCGCGAGCCCGACCAGGTACGCACTCGGCGAAGCACCCTCCGCCAGCCCCAAGGCGGTCCGCAGCGCGTCGCGCTGCGGCGCGGGCAGCTCCGCCACCCCCGCCCGGACCGGGTGGAGCAGCTGGTGCAGCCCGGCGTACGCGAGGTTCTGCTCGGCTTCGGCCCCCGCCGTACGCAGCACGCGCAGGCCGGCGACCGACGCCGCTGCCGCCGCCGAAGCGACCAGCGCCGACTTGCCGATGCCCGCTTCGCCGCGGACGACGACGCCGACGCGTTCTTCGGGACCGTCGACGAGCTCGCCCAGCTCCTTCAGCTCGGCTTCCCGCCCGTGCAGCGCCATGGAACCGACCTTACCCAACGGACGTTTCCGCAGCTCAAGGCCGAGTGACGTACATCAACAGCGTCATCCGACGGGCGCGGCGACCGCGCGCCGCCACCTAGCTTCGCAGCGTCCACGCAAGCGACCCGAGGAACCGATGAGACGCATCCCGAAGTTCTTGGCGGCCGCCGTGCCGCTCCTGCTGACCGGCCTGGTCCCGCTCGCACCGAGCGCGGCCGCCGTGACGCCGACCTGCGCCGCCGTGTCGGTCCCCGCACCGGCCGGCGCGAAGATCGAGTCGGTGCAGGCGGAACGCAAGACCGCGTACTGCCAGATCACCGTCACCCTGACCCACGACGGCCACGACCACGTCAAGGTCGCCGTGGCCCTGCCCGACACCGGCTGGACCGGACGGCTGCAGGCCCTCGGCGGCAGCGCCTACGCCGCCGGCAACTTCGACGGGCTCGCCCAGGCCGTCAAGGACGGCTACACCGGCGTGACGACCGACGCGGGCGTGTCCCTCGACGGGCTCGACACGTCGTGGGCGCTGACCGCCCCCGGCCAGGTCGACCAGACGCTCCTGACCGACTTCGCCACCCGTTCGGTGCACGAAGAGGCGCTGATCGGCAAGGCCGTCACGCAGCGGTACTACCACCGCCCGGCGACGTACTCGTACTGGACCGGCTGCTCGACCGGCGGCCGCCAGGGCTACTCCGAGGCGCAGAACCACCCCGGCGACTTCGACGGCATCCTGGCCAACGCCCCGGCCGTCGACTGGACGCAGTTCGCCGTCGCGACGCTGTGGCCGCAGGTCGTCATGAACCAGAGCCACGACTTCCCCAGCACCTGCGTGCTTTCCGCGTTCCGCCAGGCCGCGGTCCAGGCGTGCGACGCGCGGGACGGCGTCACGAACGGCATCGTCGACCGGCCGGACGAATGCAGCTACGACCCGCGCGGCCTGATCGGCACGAAGGTCGTCTGCGACGGCCAGGAGTTCACCGTCACGGCGGCGGACGCCGAAGTCATGCGCAAGATCTGGGCGGGCCCGACCGACGAACGCGGCCGCAAGCTGTGGGCCGGGCTCCCCAAGGGCGCGGACTTCACCTGGCTGGCCGGCACGACGCCGGGCCCCGACGGGACGCTCGTCGCGCCGGGCTTCCCGGTGGCCGTCAAGTGGGTGCAGTCGTTCGTGGAGAAGCAGGCCGGCTTCGACACCTCGAAGCTGACGTACGCCCAGTACGCCGACGTGTTCCGCCAGTCGGTGCGGGAGTACGACGACGTCATCGGCACGTCCGACCCGGACCTGTCGGCGTTCCGCCGCGCCGGCGGCAAGCTGATCACGTTCGTGGGCGCGAACGACCAGCTGATCCCGCCGGGCGGCACGCTGTCCTACCGCCGGCAGGTCGAGCGGACGATGGGCGGTGCGCAGCGTGTGAACGACTTCTACCGGCTGTTCTCCGCCCCGGGCGTCGAGCACTGCTTCGGCGGTGGCGGCCCGGAGCCGACGAACGCGCTCGGGCAGCTGGTCGGCTGGGTCGAGCACGGCCAGGCCCCGGCCACGCTCACGGCGGCGTCCGCGGACGGCAAGACCCGCGACCTGTGCCCGCTCCCGTCGGTCTCGCGGTACGACGGCCACGGTGACCCGGCGGTGGCGTCGAGCTACCGCTGCCGCTGAGTCCACGCCGTGTGCGCCGGCCTCCCTCCGGCGCACACGGCGAATGGACTTGCGGGTCCAAAAAACGCGGAGCACGGTGGAGTCATGGCACTCGATCAGTACTACCTCCTCGGCCGTTCCGGCCTGCGCGTCAGCCGGCTCGCGCTCGGGACGATGAACTTCGGCACCGGCGGTTTCCACGCCGCCTACGGCAAGACCGAGGACGAGGTCCGCCCGATCTTCCGGAACTACCTCGACGAGGGCGGCAACTTCCTCGACACCGCGGACTTCTACACCGCGGGCGAGAGCGAGACCATCCTCGGCCGGCTCATCGCCGAAGCGAACGTGCGCGAGCGCGTCGTGCTCACCACGAAGTTCACCAACAGCGTCGACCCCGGCGACCCCAACGCGGGCGGCAACGGCCGCAAGCACCTGGTCCGCGCGCTCGAGGCGTCGCTGCGCCGGCTGGGCACGGACTACGTCGACCTCTTCCTGCTGCACACGTGGGACCGGCTGACCCCGGTCGAGGAGGTCGTCCGCACGCTCGACGACCTCGTCCGCGCCGGCAAGATCCGTTACGCGGGCCTGTCGGACGTGCCGGCCTGGTACGCCGCTCGCGCCCAGAGCATCGCCGAGGCGAACTCGCTCACCCCGATGATCAACCTCCAGCTGCCGTATTCGCTGGTACAGCGGGAAATCGAGACCGAGCACGTCCCGATGGCCCAGAACCTCGGCCTCGGCGTCACGGCGTGGAGCCCGCTGGCCGGCGGCTTCCTCACCGGCAAGTACCGCGACGGCGGCACCGGCCGGTTCGATCCGGACGCGCAGTCCTGGACCGAACGCGATTGGCAGCTGCTCAAGCCGCTGGAAGAGGTGGCCGGCAAGCTGGGCGTCACGATGGCCCAGGTGGCGATCAACTGGGTGGCGACCCAGCCGGGCATCGCGTCGGCGATCGTCGGGGCGAGCAGCGCCGGGCAGCTGGGCAAGAGCATGGCGGCGCTGGACTTCGAGATCCCGGCCGAGCTGCGCAAGGTGCTCGACGACGCGAGCGCGGTGCCGCCGGCGTCGGTGTACCGGATGTTCACGGCGCAGTACCAGAACTGGATCGTCACACCGGACACGAAGGTGGGCGACAAGCCCGCGGGGTACGCGCCCGCCGTGCGGAACTGGTGAACGGGCGCGGAGCGGCCCGGCCGCTCCGCGCACCCCGCTCAGCCCGAAACCACCTCGCCGCCCTGGACGATGTGGCGGAAGTGCTTCGGCTCCGCCAGCACCCCGAGGTCGTCCAGCGGATCTCCCTCCACCACCAGCAGATCCGCGTACGCGCCCACGTCCAGGGTCCCGATCTCCCCGGTCAGGTTCAGCAGCTCCGCCGCCGTCGACGTCGCCGAGCGGATGACCTCCAACGGAGACTGGACTTCACCGCGCAAGCGGAACTCGTGGTTCTGATGACGGTGCATGCCCCCCAGCAGGTCCGTCCCGTACACCAGCTTCACGCCGCCGCGGGCCGCGCGCTCCAGGGCCGCCATGCCCGCGCCCAGGACCTCGTCGACCTTGCGCCAGCTCGACTCCGGGAGGCCGTGCTCGCGGCCCTCCTCCTTCAGCGCCCAGTACGTCACCAGCGTCGGCACCAGGTACGCGTCGTGCTCGAGGAACAGCGAAACGCTGCGGTCGTCCAGCAGGTTGCCGTGCTCGATCGACCGGACGCCCAGCTCCAGCGCCCGGTTCACCGCGCGGGCGGTGTACGCGTGCGCCGCCACGTAACGGTTCGCCGCCGACGCCTCCTCGACGATCGCGGTCAGCTCGTCCGCCGAGTACTGCGTCGAGTCGATCCGGTCGGTCGGGGACGCGACGCCGCCCGAGGCCATCACCTTGATGTGGTGGGCGCCCTTGCGCAGCTCGTCGCGAGCGGCCGCGCGGACCGCGTCGACGCCGTCGGCCACCCGGCCGAGGCCCGCGCAGCACGGGTGGTCGTCCTTGACCTGGGTGCCGCGCGTGCGGCTGTCGCCGTGCCCGCCGGTCTGGCTCAGCGCGCGCCCGCAGAACAGCAGCCGCGGCCCGCGGAACAGGCCGTCCGCCTGGGCGTCCGCCAGGCCGTAGTCGGCACCCGACGCGTCGCGGACCGTGGTGAACCCGCGGTCGAGCATCCGGCTCATCGTGTGCGCGGCCTGAGCGGCCACATAGGACGGTGACGACGACGACAGCGAGCCCAGGTCCGCCGTCGACGCCGTGACGTGCACGTGCGCGTCGACCAGCCCGGGCAGCACGACCGCGCCGCGCAGGTCGAGAACACGCACGTCGGCCGCGGCGAGACCCGGCCCGGCCTCCACGATCCGGCCGTCGGCGGCACGCAGGTCGCCTTCGGTGTACTCCCCGGACAGCGGGTCGAGCAGCCGGGCGTTGCGCAGCAGCAGGGATCCGGTCACCGGTTCTCCTTCTCCAGGTCGAGCAGTGCGGACACGGCCAGCGGCGCGAGCGATTCGGCCACCACCACCGCATCGTCGTCGTAGGTGCCTTCCGCGTCGAGGATGTTGAGCACCCCGAGCGTCCGGCCGTCGGCGATCACCGGCACGTTGATGATCGAGCCGCAGCCGAGGCTTTCGATCAGGTCGTGGTCGGCGAAGATCTCCCGCACCGCCGCGCGGTCCGGGCCGAAGTACGGCTCCTGCGCGGTGATGCACTTGTCGAGCCAGCCCGCGGCGACCTCGACGCTCTTCTCGCCGCCCACCGGGTACTCCGCCGGATGGCTGCTGTGCACCCGGCGCAGCGCGTTGCGCTCGGGAACCCACGCGAGCACCGTGAACAGCCGCACGCCGATCGCGTCGCGCACCCGTTCCTCCACAGTGGACAGACTCACTTCGTCATCTCCTTCGCGGCGGCCTTCGGCGCGCCGTGTTCGGTCAGTTCTTCCAGGGAGCGGCCGGCGGTGGACAGGCCGAAGACGAGCACGCAGAGCACGCCCGCCGCCAGTACCGCGGTCGTCATGCCGAAGACGCCGGCGAAGCCGAGGCTCGCCGAGGACAGGCCGATGATCGTCGGCGCGAGAATGCTGCCGACCCGGCCGAACGCGCTGGACAGGCCGGTGCCGCTGGCGCGGATCCAGGTCGGGAACACCTCGGGCGTGTAGGAGTACACGCCGGCGTAGGTGCCGTTGAGGAAGAACGACAGCACCGCGCCCGCCAGGGTGATCGACCACGGCGCGCTCGTCTGGCTCAGCCAGAACGCGCTCACGGCCGAGCCCGCGAGGTACAGCGCGATGGTGTGCTTGCGGTCGAGCCGCTCCGACAGCCACGCGGCGGAGAAGTACCCGGGCACCTGGGCCAGGTAGATGATGATCGAGAACTCGAAGCTCTTCGTCACCGTGATGCCGCGTTCGACGAGCAACGTCGGGATCCACGAGAAGAAGCCGTAGTAGGAGAACGTGATCACGAACCAGACGGTCCAGATCACCGCCGTCCGGCGCCGCATCGCGGGGCTCCACAGGAACTTCAGCGCGCTGAAGAGGTTGACCTTCGGGGTCTCGGTCGCGGGCTGGGCGTCGGCGGGCGGCACCGGCGGGAGCGTCGTGCGGGTGGCCTTCTCGACGTCGCGTTCCATCTTGGCGACGACGGTTTCGGCCTCGGCGGTCCGTCCCTTGGCGAGCAGGAACCGCGGCGACTCGGGCAGGGATCGCCGCCACCACAGCAGCATGACGATCGGCAGCGCGGTGACGAGCTGGGCGATCCGCCAGCCGTCGTCGAACGACGGGACGACGAACCGGCCGATCAGCGCGGCCGCGACGAACCCGAAGGAGAAGAAGCCGGCGAGCGCGCCGACGAACCAGCCGCGCCGCTTGGCCGGCACGAACTCGGACAGGAACGGCGCGATGATCGCGCTTTCCGCGCCCGCGCCCGCCCCGGCGAGCACGCGGGCGCCGAGGAAGATCTCGTAGTTGGGCGAGAAGGACGCGATGACGGAGAACACCGCGTAGAAGGCCAGCGCGTACATCATGACCTTCTTGCGGCCGATGCGGTCGCCGAGCAGGCCGGCCGCGATCGCGCCGAAGAGGAAGCCGAACGGCGTCGCGGAGCCGATCAGGCCGAGCTGGCCGTTGTCGAGACCCCACGCCGCCTTGGCGCTGGGCAGCAGGAAGGCGACGACCGCCGAGTCCATGCCGTCGAAGGTGTAGCCGAGCCCGCCGATCAGCAGCAGCTTGTAGTGGGGCCGGCTCAGCGGGAGCCGATCCAGTCGTGCCAGCAGGGTCATGGGGGAACGCCTTCCGTGTCGGGCGCCGGGGAGTGCGGACAACGTATACTGCGTTTTCGCGGTTTTGCAACGTTCATTGCAAGACGAGATCCCTGCGTTACGGTCTACCCGACCTGAGGGAGGGCACGAAGTGGCGGAAACCGACGACGGGTTCGAGGCGTGGCTGCGGGACCGGCTGCCCGAGCGGGGCCTGCGGCCGAAGTCGGCCGCGGTGCTGGAGGTCCTGGTCTCCCAGCCGAGGCGGGCGTCGTTCGGCTCGACGGCCGAGCTGGCCCAGCTCGCCGGCGTCAACGTCGCGACCGTGACGCGCACGGCGCAGGCGCTGGGGTTCGCCGGCTGGCCGGCGTTGCAGCAGGAGCTGCGGGCGCGGTACATGTCGTCGCTGAGCGCGCCGCAGGTGGCCGAGGAGCACCGCGGTGTCGACTCGCCGGGCTCAGCCTCGCTGCGCCGGGACCTCGACAGCCTCGCCCTGCTGAACCGCCGCTTCGACGAAGAGGTGCTCCGCGAGGTCGCGCGCGCGATCGCCGCGGCCCGCCGGACACTGGTGATCGCCGACGGCAGCTACGCGGCGGTCGGCATCGCCTTCGCGCACAACGCGCGTCTCGCGGGCTACGACGTCCACGCGGTGACGGCCGGCGACGCGGAACTGGCGAACCAGACGGCGAAGCTGACTTCGGACGACGTCCTGGTGGCGATCAGCTTCTGGCGCCTGTACGAGAGCACGGTCCTGGCGGCGAGCGAGGCGAAGAGCCGCGGCGCGCGGGTGTTCGCCGTGACGGACGCGGCGAGCCCGGCCCTGGCGGGCGCGGTCGAGCAGGTGCTGATGGTGCCGGCGGAGGGCGTGACGTTCTTCCCGTCGCTGACCGCGGGCATGGCGCTGGTCCAGGCGATCGTGGCGCAGCTGGCGGCGGTCGACCCGGCGCGCACGAGCGAGTCCATCGAGGCCGCGGAGGCGATGTGGTCGCGCTTCGACCTGCTGCACCGGAGGCCGTCCACGCCGATGTGACCCGCGTCACTCAGCGACGGTTTTCCCTTTCCCCGGCGGTCTGGATCCGGTCCACACCGCATCGACCACCGGGAGTCCTCATGTCCACCACCGCCGTAGTCACCGGGGCCGGCCGCGGCTTCGGGCGTGCCATCGCCGCCGCGCTCGTCGCCGAAGGGCGCACGGTCGTCGGCATCGCGCGCAGCGAGTCCGACCTCGACGCCGTGCGCGACGAACTCGGCGCGGGCTTCGTCCCCGTCGCCGCCGACGCGACCGACGACGCCCTCGCCGAAAGTGTGCTCCGCGAGCACCGCCCGGGCCTGCTCGTCCTCAACGCGGGAACCGTGCCGCACATGGCGCCCGTGCACGAACAGACGTGGGAGACCTTCAGCCGCAACTGGCACGTCGACACCCGGCACGTCTTCGCCTGGACGCGCGCCGCACTCCGGGAACCCCTCGAAAAGGGCGGTGTCGTCGTCTCGATGTCGAGCGGGGCGGCGATCGGCGGGTCGCCGCTCAGCGGCGGGTACGCCAGCGCGAAGGCCGCGATCCGGTACCTGCGGGCGTACGCCGCCGACGAGTCGGAACGCGCCGGGCTCGGCCTCCGGTTCGCCACGCTCCTGCCGCAGCTGACCCCGCTGACCGGTCTCGGCGCGGCCGGCGTCGAGGGCTACGCCGCACGCACCGGCGTCGACCGCGACACGTTCGTCAAGAACATGGAGTCGGTCCTGACGCCGGAGCAGGTCGCCAAGGCCGTCCTCGAGATCGTCGACGGAAGTGCGGCCGAGTACCAGGTCAGCGGCACCGGGCTGCGTACGCTCTGAGTGCCATGCCGGACTTCACCGCCGAGACCGAGCCGTTCCGGCCCGAGCTGCTCGCCCACTGCTACCGCCTGCTCGGCTCGATCCACGACGCCGAGGACCTCGTGCAGGAGACCTACTTGCGGGCGTGGCGCGCTTTCGGCGGGTTCGAGGGCCGGTCTTCGGCGCGGCGCTGGCTGTACAAGATCGCCACGACGGCGTGCCTGACGGCGCTGGAGACCCGGGCCCGGCGGCCGCTCCCGTCGGGGCTGGGCGCGCCGGCCGACGACCACCGGGTGGCGGTCGCGGCGGCGGACCCGTCGGTGCCGTGGCTCCAGCCGATCCCCGACGCGCTGCTCGACCCGGCGGCCGTCGTCGCCGGGCGGGCCGGCGTGCGGCTGGCGTTCATCGCCGCGCTGCAGCTCCTGCCCGCCCGGCAGCGGGCGGTGCTGACCCTGCGCGACGTGCTGGCGTTCGGCACCGGCGAGGTCGCCGAGCTGCTCGGCACGACCCCGGCGGCGGTCGACAGCGCGCTGCGCCGCGCCCGCGGCCGGCTCGCCGAAGCGGGCCCGGTGGAGGCGGACCTGGCGGAGCCGGCCGGGCAAGGTCCCGTGCTCGACCGGTACGTCGACGCGTTCGTCCGGGCCGACCCGGGCGCGCTAGTGACGCTGCTGCGCGCCGACGTCGAGCTGGAGATGCCGCCGATCCCGACGTGGTTCACCGGCCGGGACGCGGTCACCGGGTTCCTGGGCCGGCGCGTGCTGCGCCCGGGCGCCTGGCGGCTGGTCCCGACGCGCGCGAACGGCCAGCCGGCCCTGCTCGAGTACACGGCCACCGGCGACGGCCGGTTCGAGGCCCACGGCGTCCAGCTCCTGACGCTGACCGGCACCCGCATCGCCCGCATCACGGCGTTCAACGACGCGACACTGGTCCCGGTCTTCGGCGCGCACGCCATGCTGGGGTCATGAGTCCCCGCCTCGGCCTGCTCTACCCGACGCGCGACTGCGGTGAGGACGACTTCGCCGCCTTGTGCCGCCGGCTCGACCCGGCCATCGACCTCGGCTTCGCCTACGTGGACTGGGGTCCGGGCATCGGGCGCGTCGACGAGCTGGACGCCGCGGGCAAGACGGCGGCCGTGCGGGAACTCGGCGCGCCCTCCCGCCTGACGGCGGCCGTGAGCAGGCCGACGCGCTGAGCGCGCTCCTCGGCGTTCCGGCGAACAGCACCTCACTGGCCTATCTGACCGCCCTCGCCCGGCTGGACGTCGACCGGGTCGCCCTCGCGTCCGTCTACCACCCGGACCTGACCGCGGTCTTCGCGGGCTTTCGCGGCCGACCACGACGACGCGCAGGCGGTGCTCGTCCCGGAGACCGCGCTCCCCACGACGCCGTTGCTCGCCGAGCTGGAGGACCGCCTCGGCAAGCCGGTGCTGACCGCCACCGCCGTCACGGTCCGGGACGCGCTGGAGCAAGCCGGCGCGGCACCGGAGTGTGCGGGGCTCGGGGCACTCTTCGCTAGGAACGCCCGCCGCCCGCGGAGCTCATCCGCTTCGTGAACCGCGCCGCGACGTCGCGCAGCTTCGTGTTCGTGTTCTGGGACTCGACGATCAGGCGCTGCATCGCCGCGTCCTCGCTCACCCGGTGGATCAGCATCAGCATGCCCTTGGCCTGCTCGATCACCGCGCGCGTCTCCATCGCGTGCCGGAGCTCGTCGGCGAGCAGGCGGGCCTCCCGGTAGCGGCGGGTCAGCCGCAGGACCGTCTCGACGCACAACGTGAACAGCCGCAGCACCTTCGTGTCGAACTCGTGGTAGCCGTGGGCCCCGAAGCCGAACAGCGTGATCGCGCCGACGAGCGTGTCGTCCACGCGCAGCGGCACCGCCAGGTAGCTGCCGACGCCGAGCTCCTTGGCCGCGAGGACGAACTCGGGCCACCGCTCGCCGGTGTCGCCGACCGCGACCCGGACGACCTCGCCGGTGAGCGCCGCGAGCAGCCCGGGACCGTCACCGGCGGCGTACTGCACGTCGTCGATGCGCCGGGCGCGCTCGTCGGTGAAGGCCGCCGTGGTCGTCACGCCGTCGCGGACGACCATGATGCTCGCGAGGTCGGCGTCGGGCACCACCCGGACGGCCTCGCCACAGACGGCGTCGAGCAGGCCCGGAGTGTCGGAAAGCGACTCGAGGACCCCGACGAGATCGGCCAGGACGGCGTTCAGCTCGTCGACCCGCTCCGCCATGCCGTCGCCAGTGGTCGGCACAGCTCCCACCCCTCCCCATGCGTCAAGCGGCGAGCAACGGGAAAGGGCTCGCCAGCAGCGTCAACCGAGACCACCGCTGGCGTTTCAACGGGTCCGGGAGAACTCTACCGGCCGCCGCGTCCGGTTCGGCGTCGGCCGCGCCGGGCCGGCTCGCGACGGCGTTTGCCGGCGCTCGCGGCGGGTACGCGCGGAGGGCTGAGGGGGCACGTGAGGAGGCCGTCATGGCCGAACAGGAAAAGCACCACGGCTGGGCACCGGACGTCGCGGGCGACGACCCGACCGCGGCCGAGGCCGCCGACAAGGCCCGCGAGGCGAGCGGCTCGCCCGGCTCGGAGGTCGCCGCGGACGGGACGCAGTCCCCGACGGACCTGGAGCCGGACTCGGGTGACAGCGGCCGCCGGGGCGCCGAGGAGATCGCGGCCGAGGAAGGCGCTGAGGCGGAGGGCCACAAGGGGGCGTCGCAGCGCCCGTACGGCTCGGTGGACTGAGCGACCGCGCGCCCCGCGCCCCCGGTATCCACGCTAGCGGAGGGCACCGACAAGATCCGGTGCCCTCCGCGCGTGGCCGCGTGGTTGTCCACAGGGCCGGTCCAGCGCCGGTCCAGCGCCGCTACCGCGCGACTGCCTGCCAGCGCTGGTTCGGGCCGTTCGTCGGGCGGTACAGCCCGATGCGGGCGCCGTCGTCGCGGGACTCGCCGGTCACGTCGAGCAGCTGCCCGTCCGCCGCGTTGACGAACGTCCAGGTGCCGTCGCCCGTGGTCGACACCGTCCACTGGGCCGCCGGGTCCGCTGTTCCCGCCGGGGCCAGCGTCACCGCACCGCCCGCCGTGCTCAGCACCTGGCCCGTCGCCGCCGACGCGATCGTGTACCGGTCGCGGTTGCCGTAGCGGCCCGTGCGGTCGGTCAGCGTCCAGCGCTGCGCGGCCGCCGACGCGTCCGTCGTGCGCTGGACCAGCGCGCCACCCTCCGCCGACAGCGACTTGCCGCTCTGCACCCCCGTGAACGTGACCGGCTTGCCCGAACCCAGCCCGGTGCCCGCGGCCGTCGACGAGACGCCGTCGACCAGGAACGTCGTCACCGAGCGCGCCGGGACCCGCAGCGTCGCGTGGGCCGACGTCACCCGCACCGCCTTGCCGCGGCGGAGGGCACCCGTGACGTCCGTGACGACCGGCGTCACCGACGCGCCCGGCCGGACGCACCCGAAGCCGGACAGGTCCAGCGTGACGTCCTGCTCCGCCGTACCCGAGTTGACGTGGACCACCGTGGCCAGGTCGTCGCCGCGCATCGCGGCCGTCGACGCGGTGTCGTTCGACGCGACCAGCCGGTCACCCGGCCGGATGTAGTGGGTGAAGTTCCGCATCGTGTCGAACTTCGTGTTCGTCCGGATCGGACAGTCGGAAGTCGTGCAGTCGAACGGAACCTGGATCTCGCCCCAGTTCATCCCGGCCGCGGACTCCCCGCCGGGCTTCATGTTGTCGTAGTCCTCGATCGGCTGCCAGCTCACCCACGCGCTCGGTTCCAGCAGGCGCAGGTCGTCGGTGATCTGGCCGGCCAGCCCGAGCCCCGGGTCCATGCTGGTGAAGTCCTGCCGGTCGAGCCAGCTGCCGCCGACCTCGCTCATCCACAACGGCTTCGACGCGCCCTTCGCGATGTCGCGCGGGATCGGCCGGTTGCCGGTGCCGTAGGTGTGCACGTTCAGCCGCCCGGCCGCCGCGCGCGCCGCCGCGGACCAGCCGTTCCAGTCCGCGGCGAAGATGTCCGGGTTGGTTTCGTCGGGCGCGGAGACCACCTTCCCGGGCAGCGCCGCGGCCATCGCCGGGATCAGCTGCGCCTGCACCGCCGGGCCGATGTGCGCGCCCTCCTGCCGGCCGCCGACCGGGTTGCCGTCGGGGCCGAGGGTCGTCTTCCAGTAGTTCGTGTTGGGCTCGTTGAGCGGGTTCACCGACGAGAACTTGATGCCGTGCGCGCGTTCCAGCGTCCGCACCACCTGCGCGAGGTACGCGGTGAAGTCGCCGACCTTGTCGGGCCGCAGCTGCTCGTCGGTGGCGTTGAAGCCGCCCGAGACGTACCCCGAAACGGTCTGGAAGTACGGCGGCGAGTTGCTGAACGCCTCCCACTTCGTGACGTGCTTCTTGATGCGGTCCACCCACCAGCGCTGGTTCGGGTCCGCGGCGGCGTCGAACTCCGCGGGGTCTCCTGGCGTCCACCAGTTCTTGTCGGCGCGGGTCGTCCCGGCCGGCGCCTTCCACCAGCCCGGCACGGCGCCACCCGGACGCAGGTACGCCGGGACGTCCGGGGCGTTGCCGCCGCCGATGTTGAAGCGGGCGATGTTCAGGTTCAGGCCGTCGGCGCCGAAGACGAGGTCGGCCAGCTTGGTCCGGACCGCGTCCGGGTAGCCGCCGGTCGCCTCGGCCATCCACGCGAGGCTCGATCCCCAGCCCTCGAACGGTTGCTGCCGGTAGGAGGGATCGGGCTTCACGGTGACGGCGGTGGCCGCCGCCGCGGGTGCCACGGCGACCCCGGCCGCGGCCATCGGTACACAAAGGACGGTGAATAAACGCCGGAACGTGCGGTTCATCGTCGAACTGCCCTTCGTTTCGGTGGGGACTCAGGCCTCCGTGTGGCCCAGCAGCGGCCGCGGCACGAACCGGACCGCCGGGTCGAGCATCGTGTCCAGTTCGAGCACGACGAGTTCGTTGGCGCCCGCGTGGACGACCGGGCCCGGCACGTACAGCGTCCGTTGCGGCCCGCGCCGCCAGTACCGGCCGAGCGGGAACCCGTTGAGCCACACGAGTCCCTTGCCCCACTCCCCGGTGTCGAGGAACAGGTCCGCGGACGCGTCGGCGTCGAACGACGCGCGCAGCAGCACCGGCCCGGCCACCGGTCCCTCCACAGTGGACGCCGTGACCGGCGCGGGCAACACGGTCAGGTCGAGCGGCAGCACGTCCCAGCCCGCGAGCGGCTCGCCGTGCAGCGTCGCGCCGCCGATGATGCCCTTCGCCTCGCCGATCCGCGGGCCGTAGTCGACGCGGCCCTGGTCCTCGACCAGCACCAGCAGCTCGCCGTTCGCCCGCGGCAGCGCGACCGCGCGGTCGTGGTGCTCGCGCAGCAGCGTGCCGACCGGGTCGCCGTCGAAGAACACCGCCGCGCGGTCGCGGACCTCGCCGAACGTCAGGATGCCCGGCCGGTCGCCGCTCACGCGGGTGCGCAGCAGGGCGAGCCGAGGCATCGGCGTCAGCTCGTCGAACGAGGGCAGCTCCTCGTGGAACTCCCAGGTGCCGAAGCGGTCCGGCGCGTCGAGCAACCGGACCGGGTCGCGGAGGACCGCGGAGAGCGCCGGCGCGGGCCGGGCCGGCGGCGGGACGGAGTCCGGCACCTTGTGGTAGCGCGCGATCACGTCACGGAAGGCGTGGTACTTCGGCGTCGGGTGGCCGGCTTCGTCCAGCGGCGCGTCGTAGTCGTAGGACGTGACGATCGGCTGGTAGACGCCCTTGTCGTTGGCACCGCTGGTGAACCCGAAGTTGGTGCCGCCGTGGAACATGTACAGGTTGACCGACGCGCCCGCGGCGAGCAGCACGTCGAGCTCGGCCGCCGAGTCCACGGCCGGGGTCGTGTGGTGGTGCGCGCCCCAGTTGTCGAACCAGCCGTTCCAGAACTCGCTGCACATCAGCGGCCCGGTGGGCTGGTGCTCGCGCAGGATCGCCAGCCGCACCTCGGCGTTCGAGCCGAAGGAGGCGGTGCGGTGCAGCCCCTCCAGGCTGCCCGCTTCGAGCATGTCCGGCTGGTCCACCGTCGTCAGCGGCACCGTGACGCCGGACGCGCGCGTGTGGTCGGCCAGCGCTTTCAGGTACCGCTTGTCGTCGCCGAACGCGCCGTACTCGTTCTCCACCTGGACCAGCAGCACCGGCCCGCCGCGGTCGACCTGGTGCGGGACGACGACTTCGTAGACGCGCGTGAGGTACTCGCGCACCGCGTCGAGATAACGAGGCTCGTACCGCCGGACGCCGACCGACGGGTCGCGGAACAACCACGCCGGCAGGCCGCCGTTGTCCCACTCCGCGCAGATGTACGGGCCGGGCCGGACGATCGCGTACATCCCGGCGTCGGCGACGAGCCGCAGAAACCGGTCGAGGTCGAGCCCGCCGGACAGGTCGAACTCACCCGGCGAAGGGGCGTGCGCGTTCCACGGCACGTACGTCTCGATGGTGTTCAGGCCCATCCGCCGGGCCTTGTCGATCCGGTCGGCCCACAGGTCCGGGTGCACCCGGAAGTAGTGCAGGGCACCGGACAAGATCCGGAACGGCCGGCCGTCGAGCAGGAAGTCGGTCTCCCCGATCACGAACTCAGGCATGGCCGCCCGCCTCGGGGCACAGCTGGAGCACGGTCCAGGACAGGGGTGGCAGTGTCACGGTGATGGTCGTCCCCCCGGGGTCGGACGTCGCGGCGGCGCCGGGCAGCGGCACCGGCCGGACCGGTTGGGAAACGGCGGTGTTGGCCGTGTGGCGCGTCCCGCCGTCGGGTGTGGTCAGGGTTTCGGCGGCGTACACGCCGTAGCGCGCGCCGCGCAGGCGTATCCGGACCTCGGTCGGCGACGCCGTGGACCGGTTGGTGAGGAACACCGCGCCGCGCCCGTGCTCCCCCGCGGTCGCGGCGACGTCCACGAGGTCGACCTCGCCGTGCTGCGCGGTGCGGAGGCGCTCGCCCTCGACGGCCAGGCGCAGGCTCACCCCGGTCGCCAGCGCGGCCACCTGCCGGAACGGGTGGAACGTCGTCTGCCGCCACGCCGGGCCGCCGGGCTCGGTGCGGATCGGCGCGATGACGTTCACCAGCTGGGCCTGGTTGGCCATGGTGACGCGGTCGACGTTGCGCAGCAGGGAGCTCAGCAGCGACCCGACGACGACCGCGTCGGTGACGGTGTAGTCGTCCTCGATGATCCGCGGGTGCTCCCGCCAGCCGCCCTCGGCGAGCCGCGCCTGGTCGACCTCGTTCCAGCGGCGCAGGTCCCAGACGTTCCACTCGTCGACGCTGATCCCGATCTTCTTGTCCAGGCCCAGCTCGGCGAGCGTCTCGTCGATGATCCCCGCCGTGGTGCGGATGTAGCGGTCCAGCGCGGCGCCGCTGGCGAGGTAGCTGTCGGTGTCGCCGTGCAGCTCCTGGTAGTAGGCGTGCAGCGAGATGTGGTCGACCAGCTCCGCGGTGTGGCGCAGCACCGTGCGTTCCCACGAGCCGAACGTCGGCATGTCCGCGTGCGAGCTGCCCGCCACGACCAGCTCGACGCCCGGGTCGACCATCCGCATGACCCGCGCGGTCTCCGCGGCCAGCCGGCCGTACTCCTCGGCGGTCTTGTGGCCGATCTGCCACGGGCCGTCCATCTCGTTGCCGAGGCACCACAGCTTGAAGCCGAACGGGCGGTCGGCGCCGTTCGCGCGCCGCCGCTCGCTCAGTTCCGTGCCCCCGGCGTGGTTGCAGTACTCCAGGACGTCGAGGGCTTCCTGGATGCCGCGGGTGCCGAGGTTGACCGCGTACATCACCTCGGCACCCGCGGCTTCGGCCCACCCGACGAACTCGTGCAGGCCGAAGCGGTTGGATTCCACGCTGTGCCAGGCCGGGTCGAGCCGGACGGGCCGGGTTGCGGCCGGTCCGACGCCGTCTTCCCAGCGGTAGCCGGAGACGAAGTTGCCGCCGGGGTAGCGGACCACCGTCGGCCCGAGCTCCCGGACCAGCTCCAGCACGTCGCCGCGGAAGCCGCGATCGTCCGAAGTGGAGTGTCCGGGCTCGTACAGTCCCGTGTAGACGGACCGGCCCATGTGCTCGACGAACGAGCCGAAGAGGCGACGCGGGACCGGGCCGATGACCTGGCCCGCGTCACCTTCGATGTGGACGGTCATCCCGCGCTGACCGTGAAGCCCTGCTGGTTGCCGTAGTCGACGATGGCCTGCTGCCAGGCCGCCAGACCGGCGTCGAGGCCGGTGGCGTTCACGTAGGCCTTGCCGGCGGTGTCGCTGAAGACGCTGTTGGCGTAGGTCTGGTACGGCAGGTAGGTCCAGCCCGGCGCGACGTCCTTCGACGCCTGGGTCAGCACCTGGTTGACCTTCTGGCCACCGAAGTAGGGCACGGCCTCGTCGACGAACGCGGGCGAGGTCAGGTCGGCCGTGGTGGACGGGAAGCCGCCGCTCTTGATGAACGGCTGGACACCGCCGGCGTGGTTGAGCCAGCGCACGAAGCCCGCAGCCAGCGCCGGGTTCTTGCTCTGCTTGACCACGGACTGCGCGCTGCCGCCGTTCTCGGCGGTCACCGGCTTCCCGTCGTAGGTCGGCATCGGCGCGACCGCCCACTTGCCGGCGCCACCGGGCACCGACGAGATGAAGTTGCCCGGCATCCAGGCGCCGGTGACCAGGGAGGAGATGGTGCCGTCGCCGAGGGCGCGGAACCAGTCGTCGGACCACTCCTTGACCGGGGCGAGCAGCTTGCCCTGGATCATCTGGTCCCACATCGCGGTCCACTTCTTGGTGCCCGCGTCGGCGAAGTTCACCTTGACGTTCCGGCCGTCGACGGCGAACGGCCGCCCGCCGGCCTGCCAGATCATGCTCAGCACGGCCCCGGGGTCACCGGTGTCGGAGGTCATGTACTTGGCGGGGTCGGCGGCGTGCAGCTTCTTCGCCGCGGCGAGGTACTCGTCCCAGGTCTTCGGCACCGTGATGCCGTTCTTGTCGAAGACTTCCTTGTTGTAGAACAGCGCCATCGGGCCGGAGTCCTGCGGCAGGCCGTAGATCCCGTTGCCGTTCTTCACCTGCGCCCACGTGGAAGCGCTGTAGTCCTTTTCGAACGACCCGAAACCGAACTGGTTGAGGTCGGCCAGCGAGTCGGTCAGCGCGAACTGCGGGAGGGCGTAGTACTCGATCTGGGCCACGTCGGGGGCACCCGAGCCGGCCTTGATCGCGTTCTGCAGCTTGGTGTACTCCTCCTTGTTCGTGCCCGCGTTGACGTAGTTGACCTTGACGTTCGGGTAGTCCTTCTGGAACGCGGCCACCTGGTCCTTGGCCGACGGCGTCCAGCTCCAGTACGTGATCTCGCCGCCCGCCTTCAGGGCGGCGTCGACGGAGTCCTGGGTGCCGGTGGCGGCGGGCGCCGTGGACGAGCCGCCCCCGGACGAACAGCCGACCGCGAGGGCGGCGGCCAGCGCGAGGGCGGCGGCCGCCTTGGCGCGAGTGCGGATTCTTGACATCGGATGTCCCTTCACGGCGGTGTGACGGTGGAAATTCACTGCTTGACGCTGCCGGCGCTCAGGCCCGATTGCCAGAACCGTTGCATGAGCAGGAAAGCGACGACCAGGGGGATGATGGTGAGCAACGACCCGGTGAGGACCAGGTTGAAGATCGGCTGGGCGCCGGCCCCGTTGGCCTGGGCGCTCCACTGGTTGAGCCCGACGGTCAGCGGGTACCACTTCGGCTCGCTGAGCATGATCAGCGGCAGGAAGTAGTTGTTCCACGTCTGCACCATCGTGAACAGCGCGACGGTGATGATCCCGGGAACCAGCTGGCGCAGCGTCACGGTGAGGAAGATCCGGAGCTCGCCCGCGCCGTCGATCCGCGCCGCTTCCAGCAGCTCGTCCGGGATGGCGTCGGCGGCGTAGACCCAGATCAGGTACAGGCCGAACGGGCTGATCAGCGACGGGATGAGGACCGCCAGCGGCGTGTTGGTCAGCCCGAGCTTGCTGAACATCAGGAACGTCGGCACGGCCAGCGCGGTCGGCGGCACGGCCACCGCCCCGAGGACGACGGCGAACACCGAGCGGCGGCCCGGGAAGCGGTACTTGGCCAGCCCGTAGCCCGCCGCCGTCGCGAGGATCGTCGCGCCACCGGCGCCGACCACGACGTACAGCAGGGTGTTCCCGAGCCAGCGGAAGAAGATCCCGTTGTTGTAGGTGAACGTCTGGCCGATGTTGTCGAACAGCGCGAACGGGCCGCCGAAGGACAGGCCCGACGTCGAGAACAGGGCGGGCTGGGTCTTGCTCGCGTTGATCACCAGCCACACCAGGGGAACCAGGGTGTAGAGCAGGTACAGCGCCATGAAGCCGGTGAGGACACGCGACTTGCGGGGTTTGGTCACCGAGAACCGGGTCATCGAAGAGACCGCCACGTCACATCTCCTTCCGGGAGCCGCGCAGCTGCACGACGTAGGCGATGACCGCGGTGATCACGCCCATCACGATCGCGACGGTGGCGGAGTAGTTGTACTGCTGCCCGTTGAAGGAAAGGTTGTAGGCGTACATGTTCGGCGTGTAGAAGGTGCCGATCGTGTTCGGTACCAGGTTGCGCATGATGTTCGGCTCGTTGAACAGCTGGAAGCTGCCGATGATCGAGAAGATCGTCGCGACCACGATGGCGCCCCGGATCGCCGGGAGCTTGACGGACAGGATGGTGCGGAACGTGCCGGCGCCGTCGATCGCGGCCGCCTCGAACAGTTCCTTGGGGATCACCTTCAGCGCGGAGTAGAAGATGAGCATGTTGTAGCCCACGAACTCCCACGTGACGACGTTCCCGATCGACGTGAGCAGCCAGCTCGGCGACAACGGCGCCACCGCGGTGCCGAACAGGTGGTTGAAGTCGGCCGCGAGTCCGAAGTGGTCACCGTAGATGAAGCCCCACATCAGTGCGGCGACGACGGCGGGCACGGCGTACGGCAGGAAGATCACGACCCGGAAGAACCCGGCGGCGTGCAGCCGGGCGCTGTCGATCGCCAGCGCCGCGACCAGCGCGAGCAGCAGCATGATCGGCACCTGCACGGCGAGGAACACCAGTACCCGCTGGAAGGCTTCCCAGAACTTCGGGTCGCCGAGCACCTGCGCGTAGTTGTCGGCGCCGACGAACACCGTGCCGCCGAAGAAGGCCTGGTCGCGGTAGAGGCTGAGGACGAACGCGTAGACCACGGGCGCGATGAACGTCAGCGCGAACACCAGCATGAAGGGGGCGACGAAGAGCCAGCCCCGCCATTTCCGCCGCGGACGGCGGGCCGGCGGCGCCGGACGGGCCGGCACCGGGACGGGCGGAGCCGCTGTGGACGTCATCGTCTCTCCGGTGTTGCAGATGTTTACGTCAACATGGACGGTCGGAGGGTAACGTGTTGACGTAAACATGTCCAGGACACCCTCAGAGGAGCACTTGTGCCGGCTGCAGCCCCGCGTCGAGGACCGTCGATGGCGGACGTGGCCCGCGAGGCGGGCGTGTCCGGCCAGACGGTCTCGCGCGTCGCGAACGGCAAGACCAATGTGGACGACGCGACCCGCGAGCGCGTCCTCGCCGCGATGCGCCGGGTCGGCTACCGCCCCAACAGCGCGGCGCGCGCGTTGCGCAACGGCAAGTTCCGCAGCATCGGCGTGATCATTTCGGCGCTGCCGACGTTCGGCAACAGCCGCACGCTCGACGCCATCGCGGCGGCGGTCGTCCCGGAGGGGTTCTCGATCATCCTGATGCCGGTGACGCGCCCGACGCAGGGCGAGGTGGCGGGAGCGTTCAGCAAGCTGAACGAGCAGGCCGTCGACGGCGTCATCATCCTGATCGAGCAGCACCAGCTCGACCAGAGCGAAATCGAGCTGCCGCACGGGCTTCCGGTGGTGGTCATCGATTCGAGTGCCCGCTACGACTACCCGGTGGTCGACACGGACCAGGCCGACGGCGCGGCCACGGCGACCCGGCACCTGCTTTCACTGGGACACGCCACGGTGTGGCACATCGCGGGTCCCCCGCAGTCGTATTCGGCCGAGCGCCGCCGCAAGTCCTGGCGAGCGACGCTCGAGCTGGCGGGCGCGTTCGTCCCCCCGGTGTTCGTCGGCGACTGGTCCCCGGCGTCGGGCTACGAGGCGGGTCTGACGCTGGCGGCGGATCCTTCGGTGACCGCGGTGTTCGCGGCGAACGACCAGATGGCGCTGGGATTGCTGCGCGCGTTGCACGAGACGGGCCGGGCGGTCCCGGGCGAGGTCAGCGTGGTCGGCTTCGACGACATGGAGGAGTCGGCGTGCTACTGGCCGCCCTTGACGACGATCCGCCAGTCGTTCGAGGCGGTGGGCCGCCACGCGGTGGCGGCCCTGCTGGCGGAGATCGAGACGGGCGCGGAGGTGGGCGAGCCGGTGACGGTGCCGACGGAACTGATCATCCGTTCGAGCACGGCACCCCCACCGGCCTGACCACGGGCCGTGCGGCAGCGGACCGAAAGTGTCGGTGCCGACCGGTAAAGTAGAAAACGGGGGGCGCCCCTGCGGCGGGGCTTCGGATGCCGTCGGCGATGGCGGTGAGCCGACCCTCCAGGCACGCGACCCGAATCGCTAGGTACGCAAGCCGACCCTCCGGTTCGCGAACCGACCGTCCCGGTGAGCGACCCGACCCTCCCGGCACGCAAGCCGACCGTCCCGGCACGCGCCTCCGGGTACACGACCCAATCCCCCCTGTGCGCGAACCGACCTTTTCGTTTCAGCGGGCGGAAGCCGGGGCATTACTGGCCACCAAGCCGGGACCGCCGGTCCTGCGAATGTCGCAGTGGTGTGGACCATTCGGCGCACCACCGCAGAAACGAGGCGTCATGCTCGCCATCCTCGCCGCCGTGCTCTTCGGGCTCGCCCTGCTCATGGAGCTGGCCGGGTTCGGCCTGGGCCCGATCATCACCACCGGCACCCTCACCACCGCGGGGCTGCTGTGCGTCGCCCTGCACCTGGCCGGCGTCGCCACCGACCGGTCGCGGTTCAGCCGCAGCCGTCGCCGCCGCTAGCTCGCCGCGGACTCCAGCGCGCGCTGCAACACCTGGGTGAACACCTCGGGTGACTGGGCGCCGGCGACGCCGAACCGCTGGTCGACCACGAAGAACGGCACCCCGGTCGCGCCGAGCGCCCGCGCCTGCTCGCCGTCCGCCTCGACTTCCGCTTCGTAGGCGTCCGACTCGAGCACCGCGCGGGCCTCGGCCGCGTCGAGCCCGGCTTCGGCGGCCAGCTCCACCAGCGAGTCGCGGTCGAACAGCGAGCGGCGTTCGGTGAAGTGCGCGCGGTAGAACCGGTCGACGACCGCGTCGGCCAGCCCGCGCTCGCGAGCGAGGTGCACCAGGCGGTGGCCGTCGACGGTGTTTCCCATATGGACACCGTCGAGGTGGTACTCGAGACCGTCGGCGGCCGCGCGCTGTTCCATCTGCGCTTCCATCGCGTCGGCTTCTTCGAGCGTCCGGCCGTACTTTTCGGACAGCACCTCGCGCGTCGGCCGGGAGGTCCCGCGCGGGAACGACGGGTCGAGCTGGAACGAGTGGTGCACGACCTCGACGTCGGCGCCGAGCTCGGCGACCGCCTGCTCGAAGCGGCGCTTGCCGAGATAGCACCAGGGACAGACGAGATCGGACCAGATGTCTACGCGCACCCCACCACGCTAACCACGCGGTGGCACGCACTTCAAGGTAACCGTCGGCGACCTGCGCCACCCCGCGGCTAGGGTGGGCCGGTGACCGTCTCGACCGACGACATCGTCCGCCACGCGGCGCGGCTGCTGGTCGCCGGCACCCGCCTCGACCTCGGCCGGATGGCCGCCGAGCTGGGGATCTCGCGCACGACGCTCTTCCGCCGCGCCGGCAACCGCGACGACGTGATGGGCGCGGGGCTGCGGTTCCTCTCCGACCGGACGTGGCAGCGCGCGCTCGACCGGTGGCGCGCCGCCCACGGCGACGCGGTCCGCACTCCCGAAGGCCGGCTGCGGTGCCTGTGGGTGATGGAGGAGTACCGGCGCGAGGTCGCGGGCAGCGAGGGGATGCGCAAGCTGATCGAGGCCGAGTCGACGGTGGCGTTGCGCGTGCTGACCGACCCGCGCGGCGCCGTCCAGCCCGCTCTGGTCGACGCCCACGTGGACCTGTTCCGCGCGGACGCCACGGCGGCGGAGCTGACGCCGCTGGTGGGACTGCCGGACCTGGCGTTCGCGGTGGTCCGGCTGGGCGAGTCGTTCCTCTACTCGGACGTGCTCGCGGCGCGGACGGTGGACCTCAAGGTCGCGACGACGTTGCTGGACACGTTGGTGCGCGGCGCCCTGGAGCCGGCCGCGGTGCGCTGACGCACCACTCCCGGGGACGACCCCGGTCCACTGAGCAAGCGCACAGTCGGTCAGCTACTCACCCGTTCGGGTGTTGTGGAACATTTGCCCGAAGTGTTTCATAGCAGCACGGGAAAGCGTTACCCCGCATCCCGCACGCGGCACGTCCTTCGTTGCCGCGCAACGGTTCCATCGATCCGCCCGCCTGTGTCCGGGCGCGCTTTCGCCTGCCCGGGGAAAGAGAGCGATCCATGTCCGTACTCACCAGCCCGCCGACGTCGTCTGGCTCGGGTGAGAAAGTTTCCCGCCGCCGGGGGTGGCGCGCCAAAGCTGCCGGGGTCGTCCTGGCCGCACTCGCGCTGACCACCGGGGTCGCCACTCCGGCGCCCGCCGCCGCGAACCCCTACGAACGCGGCCCCGACCCGACCACCGCAAGCATCGAAGCCTCGCGCGGCAGCTTCGCCACCAGCACCGTCACCGTGTCGCGGCTGGCCGTCTCCGGCTTCGGCGGCGGCACCATCTACTACCCGACGAGCACGACCGCCGGCACGTTCGGGGCGATCTCGATCGCACCCGGCTTCACCGCGCTCCAGTCGAGCATCGCCTGGCTGGGCCCGCGGCTCGCGTCGCAGGGCTTCGTCGTCTTCACGATCGACACCCTGACCACCAGCGACCAGCCCGACAGCCGCGGCCGGCAGCTGCTGGCCTCGCTCGACTACCTCACCCAGCAGAGCAGCGTCCGCTCACGCATCGACAGCAGCCGCCTCGGCGTGGTCGGGCACTCGATGGGCGGGGGCGGCACGCTCGAAGCGGCGCGCTCCCGGCCGTCACTGCAGGCCGCGATCCCCCTGACCGGCTGGAACCTCACGAAGAACTGGTCAACGGTCAGCGTGCCGACGCTCGTGGTCGGGGCGCAGTCGGACACCGTCGCCCCGGTGGCCACGCACTCGATCCCGTTCTACACCAGCCTGCCGTCCTCTTTGGACAAGGCGTACCTCGAACTGCGCGGCGCCAGCCACTTCGCCCCCAACTCGTCGAACACGACGATCGCGAAGTACACCCTGTCGTGGCTCAAGCGGTTCATCGACAACGACACCCGCTACGAACAGTTCCTCTGCCCCATCCCGAGCACCAGTCTGTCCATTTCGGACTACCGGGGCACCTGCCCGCACCACGGCTGACCGGTCAGCCGGGCACGCCGAGGGTGACGACCACCTTTCCCTTGGCGTGCCCGGCTTCCTGATAGGCGAACGCGGCACGCAGGTCGTCGAACGGGTAGGTCCGGTCGACGACCGGCGTGAGCGCGCCGCGCTCGGCGAACGCGGCCAGCTCACCCAGGACCGCCGCCTTGTCCCGGCAGCCGACCGCGTCGGCGAGCACCACCCGCCGTCGCGCGAACGGGCCCGAGGCCAGCGCGGCGAAGACGTGCCCGGCGGGCTGCAGCCAGCGCCCGGCCGGGCCGCCGACAGCGACGAACGTGCCGTCGCGCTCCAGCACCCGGCGGCAGGCGAACACCGACCGGCCACCGGCGATGTCCAGGACGAAGTCGTAGCGGCGCCCGCAGCGGGTGAAGTCTTCGGTCCGGTAGTCGACGACGTGGTCCGCCCCGAGCGAGCGGACCAGCTCGGCGTTGGCCGCACCGCACACGGCGTCGACGTGCGCGCCGAGCGCCTTGGCCAGCTGGACGGCGAAGGTGCCGACGCCGCCGGAAGCGCCGTTGACCAGCACGCGCTGTCCGGACTCGACCCCGCGCAAGGAGAGCAGCGCGGTCACGGCGGCCGCCGGCATCGCGGCCGCCTGCTCGTGGGACAGGTTCGCCGGCATCGGCGCCAGCAGGTCTTCGGGCACGCAGACGTACTCGGCGTAAGCGCCCCGCCGCAGCAGCGCGTAGACGTCGTCGCCGGGGGCGAACTTCGCACCCCGTGTCTCGACCCGGCCGGCCAGGTCGCAGCCCAGGACGCCGACCGGCGGGCGGCGCAGGCCGAAGCCGCCGGTCATCAGGCGCGCGACGCGGGGCTCGCCTCTCATGAAGTGCCAGTCGTACGGGTTGACCGAGGTGGCGTGCACCCGGACCAGCACCTCGCCTTCGCCGGGGACGGGATCGGGCACGTCTTCCCAGGTCAGGCTGTCAGCCGGGCCATACACACGCTGGACGAGGGCCTTCATCGCGTCTCCCTTACGTTGTAAGTCGTACGTTGTAAGGTAGCTCCGGAGCGGCCGCCTGGTCAAGGAGGCCTTACGTTGTACGATCTTGGGCGTGACCACCGACGCCCGAACCCCGCTGAGCCGGGAGCGCGTGCTGCACGCGGCCGTCGCGCTCGCCGACGAGCACGGCCTGCGCGCGGTGACGATGCGCCGCCTCGCGGAGGAGCTCGACGCCGAGGCGATGTCGCTCTACTACCACGTGGCCAAGAAGGAGGACGTGCTCGACGGGATCGTCGAGGTCGTGGCGCAGGAGATCAACGAGACCGTCGCGCGCCTGGAAAAGGGGCCGGACTGGCGGCAGACGGCCCGGCGGCGCATCCTCGCCGCGCGCCAGGTGTTCCTCCGCCACCGCTGGGCGCCGGCACTGTTCGAGACGCGGTCGTCGACCAGCCTCGAGGTGCTCAAGTACTACGACTCCCTGGTCGGCCTGATGCACGAAGGCGGGTTCTCGCACAACCGGATCCACCACGCGCTGCACGCCCTCGGCAGCCGGGCGCTCGGATTCAGCCAGGAGCTGTTCGACCCGAGCGCGGGGGCATCGGCGGAGGTCCCGCCGGAGCTGGCCGCCCAGCTGCCGAACCTGGTGGGAATGCTGAGCGAGATCGCCCACGACGACCCGGATTCGACGCTCGGCTGGTGCGACGACCAGGCGGAGTTCGAGTTCGGCCTGGACCTCATCCTCGCCGGCTTGGACCTGCTGCGAGAGCGGTAGTCCACCAGGTGGGACGCCGCGCTGCCCGGGGCAAAATCGGGGTGTGTCGCGACCACTGCGGAAGCTCGGCTTCCTGACCATCGGCCTGTTCGACCCCGCCGACCCGCGGCGGGGGCACGAGTCGACCCTCGAGATCATCGAACTGGGTGAACAGCTCGGGTTCGACAGCGCCTGGGTGCGGCACCGGCACCTGCAGCACGGCATTTCGTCGCCCGTTGCCGTGCTCGCCGCCGCCTCTCAGCGGACCCGGCGGATCGACCTCGGGACCGCCGTCATCCCGCTCGGCTGGGAGAACCCGCTGCGGCTCGCCGAGGACCTGGCCACCGTCGACCTGCTCTCCGGCGGCCGGCTCAACCCCGGGATCAGCGTCGGTCCGCCGATGCGGTGGGACGACGTCAAGCAAGCCCTCTACCCGGACACCGCCGACGCCGAGGACTTCTCCTACGACCGCGTGGAACGGCTGCTCGGCTTCGTGCGCGGCAAGCCGGCCACCGAGTTCAGCGGGACGCAGGGCTTCGAGGTGTTCTCCGACCGGGTCCAGCCGCAGGCGCCCGGGCTCGGCGACCGCCTCTGGTACGGCGGTGCGAGCCTGCGCTCGGCCGAGTGGGCCGGCGCGCACGCGATGAACTTCCTGACCAGCAGCGTGGTCAAGGCCGAAGGCGAAAGCACCGACTTCGCCGAGATCCAGCTGTCGCACATCCGGACGTTCCGCGAGCACCACCCGGCCGGTGCAGCGGCCCGGGTCTCGCAGGGCCTGGTCGTCATCCCGACCGACACCGCGACACCGGAGCAGCGCGCGAAGTACGAGGCCTACGCGGCGAAACGGCTTCCCCGCACCGCGGAACCCCAGGGCCCGGCGCGGATGTTGTTCTCCCCCGACTTCGTCGGCACTTCCGCCGAGATCGCCGAGCGGCTGCACGCGCACGCGGCATTCCGCGAGGTCGACGAGGTGGCTTTCGCCCTGCCGTTCACCTTCGAACACGAAGATTACGTGCAGATCCTCACCGACCTCGCGGAACGGCTCGGCCCGGAACTGGGCCGCAATTCCTGAATTACTTGTTGGTGCCCGGGGTCAGCACCTTGTCGATCACGAAGACCGTGGCGTTCTTCGTCGGGATGTTGCCGCACAGGATCTTCGCGCCGTTGACGGTCATGCTCTCGCCCGAGCCCTCGATCTTCAGCGGCCCACCCGCGGCGTTGAGCGAGTCCAGCGTGCCGGCCGACTCGAGACCCTTGGCGTCGTAGCGCTTGCCGACCACGTGGTACTGCAGGATCGGCGACAGCTCCGCCGGCTTGCCCGCCAGCTCGGCGAACTTCGCGTCACCCAGCGCCGCGAACGCCGGGTCGGCCGGCGCGAACACCGTGATCGCCGGCGCGCTGTTGAGCGTGTCGACCAGGTTGGTCGCCTTCACCGCGGCGACCAGCTTGGTCAGCAGCGGGTTCGTCGACGCCGCCGACGCGACGGGCTGCGGGCCCATCGAGTCCAGCGAACCCGGCGCGGAGCCCTGCGGCAGCTGCGAACAGGCCGGGCCGAACACGTCGGCGTTGGTGGTCACGCCGGTCGACGCGGCCGAGTCGGCCGACGACGACGGAGCGGCCATCGACGAAGTCGGGGCGGGGGCGCTGGAGCTGCCCGAAGATGCGGTGTCGCTGCCGCTGCACGCGGTGAGGGTCAGCGCGGCGGCCGCGGTCAGGCCGATTCCGGCAATACGAAGGTTACGCACGAGATTCACTCCAATTGATTACGCGGCTGAGGCGACCTTTTCGGTTTGCGCCTCTGTTACCGGTTATTCGGGACTCCGGGCGAGCCGGATTGGTGGTTCGGGAAGAAATTTCAGGCGGCCGTGAACGTGACGTTGTGCCAGCCGGTCGCCCCGTCGGGCACGGTGCCCGCGCGCATGTCGGTCTGCGTGTAACCGGACTTGTCGGTGGCGCGGCAGAACACCTGGTGCACCCCGGACGGGATGTCGAGCTCGGTCCACCACATCCGCCAGGTGTTCAGGTTGACCTCCTGCGACAGCGTCGTCTCCTGCCACGGACCCTGGTCGACGCGGACCTCGACCTTCTCGATCCCGGTGTGCTGCGCCCACGCCACGCCCGCCACCCGCACCTTTCCCGTGCGGACATTGGCGAAACCGCGGTGGGAGTCGATCCGCGACTCCGTCTTGATCGGCGCCTCCTGGCTCCAGCCGCGCTTGAGCCAGTACGCCTGGCGCGCGGCCCACGTCGTGACCTCGATGTCCACGACCCACTTCGTCGCCGACACGTAACCGAAGAGCCCCGGCGTGACCAGCCGGGCCGGGAACCCGTGTTCCAGCGGCAGCGGCTCGCCGTTCATCCCGATCGCGAGCATCGCGCCGCGGGCGCGGTCCTGCGCCGCGGCGACCGGCGTGCCCGAGGTCCAGCCGTCGACGCTGGTGCAGAACAGCTGCTCGGCACCGGGTTTCACGCCGGCTTCGGCGAGCAGGTCGGCCAGGTCGACACCGATGAAGTTCGACGTCGACACGTAGTCCCCGCCGACCTCGTTGGACACGCACGTCATGGTGACCGTGCGCTCGACCAGCGGCCGGGTGCGGATGTCGTTGTAGCTGAACCGGATTTCCCGGTCGACCATGCCGTGCAGGCGCAGGCTCCAGTCCTCGGTGCGCACCTGCGGGACCGACAACGCGGTGTCCACGCGGTAGAACTTGTCGTTGGGCGTGAGGAAGGGCGGGGTGCCCAGCTTCGAGAAGTCCGCGTCGGCCGGGATGGTCGGCGCGGTGCGCGCCGGGACCAGCTTGCCGACCGCTTCCCGCGACGCGGTGGCGTCGCGGGACGAGCTGATCAACCGGCCGCCCAGGCCCGCCGCGCCGGCGCCGACGACCACGCCGGCGCCCCCGAGCAGGAACGCCCGCCGCGACGTGCCGGTCTTTTCGCCGGAGTCCGGCTCCCGCCACACGCGCGGCGCGATGCGGTGCAGCAGCAGGAAAACGGCGATGCCCACGACCAGGCTGGCGATCGGGGCCAGCAACGCCACGAACGTCAGGTCCGGACGCTGGTACACGGCGAAGGCGCCGACCAGGCCGAACAGTGCGATCAGCACGGTCCCGGGCACCGGCGACCGTCGCGAAAGGACACCCGCCAGCGCGGCGACCCCCACCATCACCACGGCCATGCTGCCCAGCAGCACCAGCTTGTCGTAGGTGCCGAAGGTGCGGACGGCGAAGTCCTTCAGCTCGATCGGGGTGAGGTCGATGGCGCCGTTGCCCACCGCCAGGTAAGGCGAGGCGTTGATGTTGATGAAGCCCGCCACGAGGTGCCCGGCGGCCAGCGCGGCGGCGAGGGCGAGGACACCGGTGAACGCGGCCGCGAAGAACCGGAGCCGTGTCCGCCGGGGCGGAGCGGGACTGTCGGGTGGGAGCGTCACTGAGGGAGCGGCCATGTCCCGTATTCGGCCCCGGTCTCGTGAGGTATGGGTCCTGTGACCACACCGACACCGGAGACCGCCCGAACAGGTGACGGCCGACACCGCCGGACATCCGGACCAATACGCGGGGGCCCGACCGACGAATCACCGGTGATAGCTCGCCCGCGGCGTACTCCGTCCGCCACGGGCCCGGGCTCGGCTCCGGCCGGGAAGGATTCGCCATGGCCGCCGCGCGCGCCGCACTGACCGCTCTCCGACCACCACCCGACAGCACCCCCGGCCCGGCGCCGACGTCCGAGGAGCTCCTCGGACGCGTCGCACTCGGCGACGAGCAGGCGTTTTCCCTTCTGTACGACCGTCTCGCCGGCCCGATCTTCGGAACCGTGCTGCAGGTGCTGCGTTCCCGGCCCCACGCGGAAGAGGTCACGCAGGAGGTCCTGCTCGAGATCTGGCGCAAGGCCGCGCAGTTCGACCCGGCCCGCGCCAAGGTCACGACCTGGGCGCTGACCATCGCGCACCGCCGGGCCGTCGACCGGGTCCGCTCCGAGCAGTCCGCGCGCGACCGCGAGGACCGCGTCGACCTGCTCGACGTCCGGCAGCCCTACGACGACGTCGTCGAGACCGCACTGTCCACAGAGGACCATTCGGAGGTCCGCGCGGCGATGTCCGCCCTGACCGAGCTGCAGCGGGAATCCCTCCTGCTCGCCTATTACCACGGACTCACCTGCCGGGAGGTCGCCGAAAAGCTCGGCGTCGCGATCGGCACCGTCAAGACCCGCATGCGCGACGGCATGATCCGCCTGCGGGACGCGTTGGGAGCGACCCGATGACCACCGCCGACGTCCACACCCTGACCGGCGCGTACGCCCTCGACGCGGTCACCGACCTCGAACGGGCCGTGTTCACCCGGCACCTGGCCGAGTGCTCGGTCTGCGAGGGCGAGGTCGCCGAGTTCCGCGCGACCGCCGCGAAGCTCGGACTGGCGATGGCGGCCGCCCCCGCCGCCCGGCTGCGCAGCCGGGTCCTCACCGAGATCACGGCGACGCGGCAGCTCCCGCCGTCGATCACCACCGGGCCGCGGCCGCGCCGGTGGCGCAAGCGCGTGACCGTCGCGATGGCGGCGGTCGCCGCGGCGGCCGCGCTCCTCGCCGGCGGCATCGGCATCGGCGCGCTCCAGTCCCCCTCGACGCCGAGCGTGCAGGTCGCCTTGCCCGCACCCGACGTGGTCACGCTGGGCGCGCCGGGCGATTCGGGCGGTTCGGCGAAGGTGACCTTCTCCCGGCAACGCGGCGAAGCGGTCATCACGACGGACGCACTCCCGGCGCTCGACGGCGGCCACGCGTACCAGGTGTGGCTGATCGGCCGGCGCGGCGCGCAGTCCGCCGGGCTGCTGCACTCGGGGTCCGGCACGGTGACGGCGGCGCTACCGTCGGACGTCGACCGCATCGGCATCACCACGGAACCCGCCACGGGGTCCCCGCAACCGACGGCACCGGCGGTGGTCCGGCTGCCGATCAGCTGATCCGGCAGGCAAGGCACAGGCCGGCGCGCCGAGGGGGAGGGGGCGCACCGGCCTGCAGCGAAGACACTAACCCGGCGGCTACGACTTCGCGCGCTCATCGACGGTTTGGACACCGGATTTCGCAGCGGACGGCGGTGAGGGCTTTACTGACGGCCGCGCGAGCTGACGAAGTCGACAAGGAGACCCGGGCAAGACCCGTAGTGCCCACGGTCCACGTCGTCGGCTACTGCCGGCGCCGGCTCGCAGAACATCGAGTCCGCCCAGAAGAAGCACAGCCTCGAGAACGACGCCGGGTCCGAGACGCGGAGATCATTCGTCCTCGACAGGGCCGCGGTACCAAAGGCTGATCGTGTAGCCCTCGAGGCCCGCGTGCCGGCCGAGCTGTTCCAGGGCGTCCGGTTCGGTGCTCTCGAGGGCTTCGCGGAGGACCCGGCGGGCTTCGTCGCGACCGTGGTGGGTGACGGCGACGTCGTACTCCCCCGGTCCGGTCGCCAGCTCGAAGTCGGCGACCTCACCCGTCGGCGAGCCGAGGACGAGCCGGCCGGTGGGGCACTCGAGGGAGAGCCGAGGCTTGCCGGCCGAGCGCCCGGGCTCGTCGTCCCGGACCAGGACGCGCACGGTGACCGGGAACAGATCCTGGACGCAGCCGATGAACAGCTCGTAGCCGGTACTGGCCGAGATGGCCGTCTCCAGCTGATCGATGGCTTCGGCGCTGCCGACGCCGGCGTCGTTGTCCTGGTCGTGCAGGGTGATGAGGCGATAGCTCGCCACAGTCGTCATGGCGAATTCGGCGATCGGGTGCACGCCCTCGGCTTCGGCCATCGTCGTCTCTGCCTAAAAGCGCCGGCTCACGCCACGGGAACCAGCGGAGCGTCCAGCAGGCTCCGGTCCCCGTCGGCGCCGTGGGCCAGCGCCGCCGCCACGTCCTCGTGTGGTGTGCCCAGCCTGATCTCGCCGGCCTCGTCCAAGGACCGGCTCTGCTTCTCGCTCAGCTCCACCGTCAAAGCGTCGAGGTAACCCTCCAGGTGGGCCGGCGTGCGCGGGCCCACGATCGGGATCATCGACGTCCCCGCCCGCGCGGCGCGATGGCGCAACCACGCCAAGGCCACCTGGACCGGACCCGTGCCGATCTCCTCGGCCACCGCGAGAACCACGTCGACCACGGCCGCCGCCTCGGTTGCCGCTGTTCCTCGGGCGCTGAGCCGTCCCTGCTCGCCGTGCCGGTACTTGCCCGTCAGCAGACCGCCCGCCAACGGCGAATACAGCACGACGCCCAGCCCGTGGGCCCGCGCCATCGGGATGAGCTCCCGCTCCGCGGACCGCTCGGCCAGGCTGTACTCGATCTGGATGCCGGCCAGTGGCGCGCGCCCGGTCAGCTCCGAGCGGACGGCGGCGCCCGCGACGCGCCAGGCCGGGAAGTTCGACAGTCCGCCGTAGCGGATCTTGCCCGCTCGGGTCAGGTCCTCGAAGCCGGCCAGGATCTCCGATGCCGGGGTCACGCCGTCGGGGAAGTGCGGCATGAAGATGTCCACGTAGTCGGTCTTCAGCCGCCGCAGGCTCTCCTCCAGCGAACGGATCATCGTCTTGCGGCTGTTGCCCGTCGTGCCCGGCCGGACCTGGGCCTGCCGGGTCCCGCTGTACTTCGTGATCACCACGAAGTCGTCGCGCTCACGACCGAGGAGATCGCCGAGGACGGTCTCCGCCTCGCCGCTCTGGTAGATGTTCGAGACGTCGAACGTGGTGCCGCCGGCCGCGACGAAGGCCTCGAAGATCGCCTTGGCGCCCGGCAGGCCCGTGGCGGTGGGCGCCGACCCGAAGTTGGCCGTGCCCAGGACGTACTCCGAGACCCGCAGGCCGGTCTGTCGTCCGAAGGTCTGGTAGCGCACGAGAGTCTCCTGGGGCACGAGCGATGGGGTAGGGTTCGGACGTTACCAGAAAAAACGAATGGTCGTTCTTTTATGCCGAGAGTCACCCAAGCCCACCTCGACGCGCGGCGCCGGCAGATCCTCGACGCCGCCCGCGCCCGCTTCGCCACCCACGGCTTCGCGCGGACGTCCATGACCGATATCGTCGAAGCCTCCGGCCTCTCCGTCGGCGCGATCTACCGGTACTTCAAGGGCAAGGACGAGATCGTCGCCGCCATCTGCGACCAGGCGGGCCAGGCGCTGCCCGCCGAGCTGACCGCCGAGTCCGTCCACGCCTTCCTCCAGCACGTCCGCACCCTGGCGCGCGAGGAGGACCACGCGCGGCTGGTCGCCCAGATCTACGCCGAGGCCGCCGTCTCCCCGCCGCTCGCCGCCCTCGTCGACCGGCAGCTCGACGACCTGCGCGGCGCGGTCGCCGCGCTCCTCCCCGGCCGCGAGCCGGCCGAGGCGGCCCGCATCGCCGAAGCCTTCGTGGCCCTCTGCCACGGCTACACCCAGCAGCTCGCCGTGCGCGGCGACCTCGACCCGGCTCCCTTCACCGCGGCGTTGCTGGCCATCACCGGGTCGTGAGCTCCGCGAAGCGTTCCGGGCTGACGTTCCCGCCGCTGATGATCACCCCGACCCGGCCGGACGCGGTCACCTGACCGCTGAGCAGGGCGGCCAGGCCGGTCGCGCCGCTGGGCTCGAGGACGAGCTTGAGGCGTTCGAAGGCGAATCGCATCGCTTCGCGCACAGCGTCGTCGGAGACCAGCGCGATGTCGTCGACCAGGTTCCGGTTGATCGAAAAGGTCAGCTCGCCCGGGATCGAGGCGGCCTGGCCGTCGGCGATGGTCCGCGGGACGGGGATCGAGACGCGTTCGCCCGCCTCGAGCGAGCGCTTGGTGTCGTCGCCCTCCTCGGGTTCGACGCCGACGACGCGGATGCCGGGCCGCAGCGCCTTCGCGGCGGTCGAGCTGCCCGCGATCAGACCACCGCCGCCGACCGGGACGACCAGGGTGCCGACCGGGCCCGCGTCTTCGAGCAGTTCCAGCGCCGCGGTGCCCTGGCCGGCGATGACGTGCGGGTGCTCGTACGGCGGGATCAGCGCCAGTCCCCGGTCGGCCGCCAGCGCCTCGCCGAGCGCGACCCGGTCGCCGGTGTAGCGGTCGTAGGTGACGATCTCGGCGCCGTACCCCCTGGTGGCGTCCACTTTGGACTGAGGGGTGTCCTCGGGGACCAGGATGACCGCGCTGCTCCCGAGTTCGCGGGCGGCGAGCGCGACGGCTTGGGCGTGGTTGCCGGACGAGTACGCGGCGATCCCCTTGGCCAGCTGCTGCGGCGAGAGCCGCGAAGCGGCGTTGTACGCGCCGCGGAACTTGAAGGCCCCGATGCGCTGGAGGTTCTCGCACTTCAGCAGGACTTCGGCGCCGACGAGGTCGTCGAGGGTGCGCGAGCGCACGACCGGGGTCCGGTGGGCGACGCCGGCCAGGCGGGCGGCGGCGTCGCGGATGTCGTCGAAGGTCACTGGCGGGGTCATGAGGCTCCTGGGGCGCGGATTTCGGCGAGGTAGGTGTAGGCGGAGGCGCGGGAGATGCCGATCCGGGCGGCGACCTGGGGCACCGCGCGCCGGACGGCGAAGACGCCGCGCTCGTGCAGGCTGCGGAACAGGTCGAGGCGTTCGTCGCGGCTCAGCGCGGCCCACGGCTTGTTCAGGCGCAGCTGGTGTTCGTCGACGATCGCGTCCACGACCGCGCCGACGTCGTCGCCGAACGTCGTGGTCGGTGTCTCGGTGGCTGTCCCGGTCTCGGCCAGCTCGCCGACGAGAGTCCGCAGCTGCCCGAGGGCCGTCACGTCGAGGTTGACGCACAGCGCGCCGAACACCGCGCCGCCGCTGTCGCGCAGCAGCATGGTGGACGACTTCACGAGCTTCCCGGACGCGGTGCGGGTGACGTAGTTCAGCTGGTCCTCGGCGTCGTCGCCGCGTGCCAGCAGGCCCATGCCGATTTCGCTCATCGACCCGCCGACGCTGCGTTCGGTGACCGATCCGGCGATCGCCACCACCGACGTCTCCGGGCGGCGGAAGTCGTGGACGACGACTTCGCAGAACGAGCCCAAGGTCGCCGCGATGCCGTCGGCCACCGGAGCCAGCGCGGCGAGGATCGCGTCCCGCTCAGACATCGCGCGCCCGGGCGAGCGCTTCGACAGGGTGCTCGTTGCTCACCGGACTGACTGTACAAGCCTTGGACGAACAGTCCAGATGACGCCCGTCACCCGGGACGAGGCGCGGCGTCCGCCAGAAGAAAGTTCGGCCGCCGCTGTAACTCCCGGCGCACGCGCGACGACTGACGCCCCGTGCTGTTCGTGCTGTGTGAGCGTGTGGATCGGATGAACGGATGACCGGGATGCCCCGTCCGGAGAACGTCGGCCGCGAGAGCCGCGAGAGCGAGGTGCCGCCCGCCCGGATCACGATCGATTTCGCGGACCTCGCGCGGGAAGTGGTCGCCGAGGTCGCCCCTCGGCAGTTGCCCTACCTCGCGCTGGTGACCGCCGAGTGGACGGCCGGGAAGGATCCCCGCCGGTCCGCGAAAGGCTGGTCCGGCGGCGAGGTCCGGTTCGGGGGAACGGACTTCTCGGTGCTCGGCACCATCATCTTCCCGCTGCTGACGAACACGGCCGGGCAGGTGCTGGGCGCGGCGGGGTTCGCCGGTCTGCAACGCCGCCGGTGGTGGCGCCGGCGACCGCCGGCGGCGAGGCCGGCGCAGCTCGTCCTGGACGTCGACCGGATCGACGAGATCCGGGCCGCGTGCGTCGACCACGGCCGGACGCTCGGCCTGAACGAGGCCGAGGCGACGCTGCTGAGCGACGCCGTGCACGGTGTCCTGCGCCGGGCGGCGGACGGGGGACGCGGGTGAGCGCCCCCGTCCTCCCGGCCGCGGACGAGCCCGAGGCCGGGCACCGCCTGCGCGCCGTGCCCGCACCGTCGCGCCTGTGGTGGGTCTACGTCCTGGTCACGCTCGCACTCGCCGCCACCGGTGCGGGCGCCGCCGAGGCCCTGTTCGTCACGCACGACTTCGGCGACTACACCGCGGCGCAGGATTGCCTGGCCCGCAACGGGATTTCGATCTCCGAGACGACGCAGCCGGTTTCCGCCGGGCCGGTCTACGCCACCTGTACGCGCGACTACGACCGGCGGCTCGCGTTCACCAGCCTCGCCGGGGCGGCCGCGTTGCCCGCCGCGGCCGGGCTCCTGATGGTCCTCGGCGGCCTGGGCACGCGCCGGCGGCTCCGGGCCTCCCGGCTCGCCGGGGTGCCGCCCGCCGACCTCGAGCCGCTGACCGCCCGCTTCCGGACGTTGTGCGACAGCCAGGGCCTGACCGGACGCCGCCGGCCGCGGCTGGTGGTCGCCCCGCCCGCGACGGCCGTCACGGACGCGTTCACCGCCGGCCTGCCCGGCGGCCGACCCTGGGTCGTCGTCCCCCAGGCCTGCGCCTACGCCGATCAGGCCGCGTTCGACGTCGTCGTGCTGCACGAGCTGGGTCACGTCCGCGCGCGGGACATCTGGTGGGCCTCGGCGGTCTGGTGGGCCGGCTGGCTGGTCTTCCCGGTGCTGGTCCTGGCGTTGCTCCCGATCATGGGCGTGCCCGAGGCGATGTGGGACTTCTACGGCGGATCGCTGATCGTGGCCGCGGTCACCGCCGTCGCGCTGATCGTGGTCCGCGCGGCACTCCTGCGCCACCGCGAGCTGGCCGCCGACCGGTACGCGGTGGACGCCACGGGCGATCCGGACGTCATGGCCACCGTCCTGCGCGCCGGAAGCAGCCCGGTTTCGTGGCCGGGCCGGGTGTTCCGCACGCATCCGGCGGTGTCGGACCGGCTCGCGCCGGCCGGCCGCGGTGCGCACTGGGACGGCGGTTTCGTCTTCACCACCGCCGCCGGCGTCGTGGCGATGCTGACCTACCACGGCGTCCAGGCCGTGCTCAGGAACCTGCTCGGCTTCGTCGACGAGGATCCGCGGCTGTCCGCCGACGTCGCGCTGACCGTGGCTGCGCTGCTCTGGACGACGGTCGTGCTGCCCGCGTGGACCCGCCGGGCCGCGCGGGAGAAGCCCGCGTGGGCGGGCCCCCGGGCCGGTGCCGTGCTCGGGCTGGTCGCCGGGTTCTGCCTGCCGACGCCGGGGGCGAGCGCCGCGATCACCGACTTCTTCGCTCCGGAACGGCCGCTGCTGGTCGTCGTGCTGACGCTGGCCGCGTTCGCGGTCGGCGTGCTGACGTCGGCGATCGCGACCCGCCTCGCCGTTCCCGCGGGCAGCGTCCCGCGCCACCGGCTGAGCCTGGCCGGCGCCGCGCTCGCCGTCGCGGTCACCCTGGCGGCGGCCGTCGGCGGGGCCGCGTCGTCGGTGGCGACCTACCTCCTGTTCCACGACCCGGCGGTCGCTCGCGGGCACGTCGCCGGGCTCGGCAGTGATCGTGCGTGGCAGTACGCCCCGGCGGTGCTCCTGGCCGGGCTCGCGGCGGTCGCCGCGCGGTCGCGGTGGCGCCGGCCCCGGCCGGTCGCCGGGGCGGTGATCGCGGTGACGGCCCTGGCCGGGGGAACCGCCGCCGCGCTGTCCTTCTTCGTAAGGGTGCACGACGTCCAGGACGACAGCGTCCGGTACGTCCTGGCCTACCAGCGGTGGTGGATCTGCGCGTTCGCCGGGCTGGTCGCGGCCGTGGCCGTCGTGCTCGCGAACCGGCGTCGCGGCGCCGCCCTGGCCGGGGTGGCGCCGGCGCTGGCCGGTGGCCTGCTCGTCACCACCGTCGCCGGGGCCATCCAGTACACGGCCGTCCGGATCGCCGGCTACGCCCGGGAATCGACGGTGTTCCAGCAGTCCGTCCAGCTTCCCGGCTGGCTCCTGGTGGTCGCGCTGATCGTCACGCTTCCGCTGACTTCGCCGCTCGTGTCCGCCTGGGCGCGCCGGAACCCGCGGTGGGGCGCGGCGGCCTGGGCCGTGGGGTCCGGTGCCGCCACCGTCCTGCTGGCCGTGGCCCTGGTCGGCGGTGGGCTCTCGGCGGTGACCGTCGCCGAGTCCGACTACGCGGCCGGTCGAGCGGTCGCCGCGCTGGCCGTGCCGGCTCCGGCCCCGCCGGTGGCCCCGCCGACGGCGGCGGACCACGGCCGGCCGCTGGACGAACCGGCCGTCACCGCGGCACTCTCGCGCCTTCCCGCGCTCCTTCCCCCCGACGCGCGGCTCGAGGACAACGCACCATCGGCGCCGGAAACGGTGACCCCGCCCGCCTGTGACGCCGCGGAAAAGAGCCTCAGCGCCACCGAGAAGGCCCTGCCGCGCACCGCCGACGTCGAGCGCACCTACGCCTTCGCGGCGGACGGCACCGTCGGCGGCGGATTCGTGTCGGCATCGATCACGTCCTACACCGGCGTCGACGACCTGTTCTCCACGATGGACGACGCCCTGAGCGCGTGCGCGCGTTTCCGCACCCCGCAGAAGAACTTCGACGGCGGTTACCTCGACGGCGTCCTCACCCCGGGACCGGCGCCCGCGCTCCCCCAGCCGGCTCGCACGCGCAACCGCTCGCTGACCGGGCGGTTCCACGGCAAGCCCGCCGCCGTCATCAGCCGGGACTACACTGTCCACATCGGACACAACGTCGTCTTCGTCGAAGTCTACTTCGGATACATCCGGACGCCGCCGCCGCAGGACGTGCTGCGGAAGTTCGACCGGCTCCTGACCGACGTGACGGCCGGCCTCGCGGGATCCCTCTGAGCCCGTTGTCCCCCGGGCGAGCTACTCGGACTGCTCGCTCCGGGGTGACGTTTTCGCCGCCCCGATCTCGATAACTTCGTCGCCTTCACCGCGTGCGGCGGACCGCAAGGGGTTCGCCGGCGCGGAAATCGGAGGGCGAGCACATGAGCAAGACACGCGGGTCCGGGCGACGGAGCCACCGGTTCGCCGCGGCCCTGGCGGTCACCGGCCTGACCGTTCTCGGCGTGGCCGCCTGTGACAGCGCGGACGACGAGGACACCCCCGCGGCGGCGGCTCTCCCGTGGGGCCCGTGCCCGGCGGCGGCGCCCGGCACGGCCCGGGATCCGCGGCTCACCTGCGCGAAGGTGAAGGTGCCGCTCGACTACGGCCATCCGGACGGCGCGTCGATCGAGGTCGGGATCTCCCGCCTGGGCGCCACCGACCCGGCGAAGCGCCACGGCGTCCTGCTGCTGAACCCGGGTGGCCCCGCGCTGCCGGGTCTCGACACGCCCAGCGCAATGGCGCCGACGTTGCCCAAGTCCGTCCTGGACGGCTACGACCTGATCGGCTTCGACCCGCGCGGCGTCGGGACCAGCACCCCGCAGAGCTGCGGCCTCGACAACCTGAGTATCGCCGCGCTCTTCCCCTACCCCGCCGCCGACGGCTCGATCGACGCGAACGTCCAGGCCGCCCGCGCGACGGCCGCGAAGTGCGCCGCGAAGCCCGATCTGCGCTACTTCACCACGGCCAACACCGCGCGCGACCTCGACCGCGTCCGCGAAGCCCTCGGCGAAGCCAAGATCTCGTACTGGGGCCAGTCCTACGGCACCTACCTCGGGACCGTCTACCGCGCGCTGTACCCGGCCCGGACCGACCGCATGATCCTGGAGGGCAACGTCGATCCCGCCCACGTCTGGGCCGGGGAAGCGGAGAGCTGGGGCAAGGGCATGGCCGAGCGGTTCCCCGACGCGGCCGCCGTCGCCGCCGCGCAGAACGCCGCCCTCGGGCTCGGCGCCACCCCCGAGGAGGTCACGCGGAACTACCTCGCGCTCGCCGACCGGCTCGACCGCCGGCCGGCCCCGGTGCCCGGCACACCGCAGGCGCTGAGCGGGGCGCTGCTGCGCGGCGTCACCTACGCCCTGCTGCTCCACAACGACACGCTCCCGGTGCTCGCCCAGGTCTGGAAAGCGGCCGCGGACCTGGCCGACGGGCACGTCACCGACGCCGACGGCAAGGTGCTCCAGCAGGTGTTCGCCGACTCCCCGGCGGCCCCGGGCGTGCCGGCGGACAACCAGGCGACCGTGTTCCTCGCGCTGACCTGCGGTGACGCCGAGTGGTCCCACGACGTCGGCAGCTACGCCCAGCGCACGGCCGCCGACCGCAAGGCCTGGCCCCTGAGCGCGGGCATGCCGGCGAACATCTGGCCGTGCGCGTTCTGGCCGCAGCCGATCGAGAAGCCGGTCGCCGTGACCACCGGTGGCGCGCGCAACACGCTGATCCTGCAGAACCGCCGCGACCACGCGACCCCGTGGGACTCCGGCGTCGGCCTGCACCGCGCGTTGGGCGACGGGGCCGCGTTCGTCGGCGTCGACAACGGCGGGCACTACGTCTACCACGAAGGTTCGGCCTGCGCCGACAACGCGACGGTGGCGTTCCTCGACACCGGCCGGCTGCCGGACCAGGACCTCGACTGCACCGACGTCAAGCGGCCGTGACCCCGGCCGGGCGGCGGCCGTCCCGGGGAGGGGCGGCCGCCGCCCGGTGGCGGAAAGTCCGCGGATTCAGCACCGAACTGCCCCGGCGGACCCTGATTCCTGCCCCCGGAACCACTCGGGACTCCTTCGTGCGAACGCCTTTCCCGCCGGGACGACCGGGGCGTGCCGGACCTCGCTAGGCTCCCCGCCATGCCGAAGCTGGGACGTCTCCGGGACCGCTGGGCGGACGTCACCCCGGAGGTCCGGGACCTGGCCCTCGCCGTGGCCGTCACGGCCGCCGCTTTCGTGCCGGGGCTCGGGATGATCGGGGCCCAGTTCGGCGACCTGCCGAGGCACGACGGCGGATTCCTCGCGGTGCTGCTGGTGCTGGGGCAGACGCTCCCGCTGGCGGTGCGCAGCCGGTGGCCCGCGGCGACCCTCGTGCTCATCGCGATCTGTTTCGGGGCGCACGAAGTACTCGCGTACCCACCGACGATCGGCAGCCTCGCGCTGTACTTCGCGCTCTATTCCGCCGGGGCGCGCGAGGAGCGGTTCCGCCGGGCGCTGCCCGCGGCGATATCCCTGGGGTACCTGGTCTTCGCGGTCTCGGTCACCTTGCGCGGATCCCCCACGGGCGTGCTGACCTACCTCCTGTACTACGCGGTCCTGGTCGTGTTCTGGTCGCTGGGCACCCTGGTGCGGCAACGACGGCGGCAGGAGGCCGAACGGCGGCGGCTCACCGCGCGGGCCGCGGCGGCGGACGAGCGGGCACGGCTCGCCCGCGAACTGCACGACGTCGTCACCCACCACGTCACGGCCATGGTGGTGCAGGCCGACGCCGCGCGGTACCTCCCGCCCGAGAACGCCCCCGGGGTGTTCGCCGCCATCACCGGCTCGGGTCGCGACGCCCTCACCGAACTCCGGTTCCTGCTCGGCGTCCTCGAAGCGACCGGCGCGCGCACACCGGGCCTGAGCGCCCTGCGCACCCTCGTCGACCAGCCGGGCCGGGTGGTCGAGCTCGTCGAAGCGGGCGAACGGCCGGAGCTGCCGCCGGAAACCGAGCTCACCGCGTACCGGATCGTGCAGGAAGCACTGACCAACGCGGCGAAGTACGCCGCCGGCCGTCCCGCGACGGTGCGCGTCGGCTACCGTGCCGACCTCCTCGAAATCGAGGTGACCACGCGGGGTCCGGCAACCTCGCCCGGCGTTCTCGGCTCCGGTGGACGCGGGCTGGCCGGGCTGCGCGACCGGGTCGGCGCGCTCGGCGGCCGGTTCACCGCCGGGCCCGCGGAGGACGGATTCCGCGTCAGCGCGCAATTCCCGACCGGCGGCACCCCGGTGGGGAGCGACCGGTGACCGGCGACCCGATCCGGGTGCTGATCTGCGAGGACCAGCAGCTCATCCGGGCGGGGTACGTGGCCGTCCTCGGCGCCCAGCCCGACATGGCGGTCGTCGGGCAGGCCGCGAACGGCCGCGAAGCGCTCACCGAGATCGGCCGGCTGCGCCCGGACGTCGTCGTGATGGACATCCAGATGCCGTTCCTGGACGGGATCGAGGTGACCCGCCGCGTCGCCGGCCCCGGCGCGGAGACCCCGGCGAAGGTCCTGGTCGTCACGACGTTCAACGTCGGCCAGTACGTCTACGACGCGCTCCGGGCCGGGGCGAGCGGGTTCCTGCTCAAGGACGCGCCCCTGGACGAGCTCGCCGCCGGGGTCCGCACGGTGGCCCGCGGCGAGTCGCTGCTCTCCCCCGCGGTGACCCGGACGCTGATCGGCCGGTACGCCGACCGGATCCAGCCGGCGGCACCCGCCGGAGGTCCGCTGGAGCGGCTCGCGCCCCGGGAGCTGGCGGTGCTGGAGCTGATCGCCGGCGGCCTGTCGAACGCGGAGATCGCGGCCGAACTGGTGCTGAGCGTGGAAACGGTGAAGACCTACGTCTCGCGGATCCTCACCAAGCTCGACCTGCGGGACCGGGTGCAGGCCGTGGTGCTGGCCTACCGGACCGGGCTCGTCAGCGCCGCGGGGTGAGCGCGGCGCCGGCGGCCGTCGCCGTCATCCGGTCCCCGGCCCCGGCGCGAAACCGGGGTCGACACGGCCGAACAGTTGCTGGGCCACGGTTTCGCACACCTCGGCCCCGTACCGGTGCTCGTCACCCCGGTCCGGGTAGTGGACCATGACCGCGAGCACCCAGTGGTCCCAGATCGCCAGGCAGTTCACCGCCCACCAGGTCCCGTGCCGGGTCCAGCCGTTCTTGACGGCGGGAGACCGGCCCGCGAGCGCCGGTGCCTCCGCGATGCCGAAGGCGGTGGCGGGATCGACCGACCGCATGAGCCCGAGCAGCTTGTCCCGCCACTGCGGGCTCACCCCCGGGCCGCGGACCACGCAGCGGCCGAGCTCGGTCGCGTCGGGCGCGGACATCGTGGTCTTGGACCACCAGCCCGGGTGGACGAGTGTGTCGTGCAACCCGCAGGTCGAGATCATGCGCCGGATCGAGGCGTCCCCGCCGAGCCGGAGGTACAGCGTCTGGGCGGCGCGGTCGTCGCTGACCCGGATCATCCGGGTCACCCGGGCCTCGTCTTCGGCCGGGATCCGCGAGTCCCGCGACGCGAGGAAGTCCACGGCCAGCCAGATCTTGATCATCGATTCGGTGGTGTTGCGCAACGTCCCGTCGCCGACCACGGCACCGGTGCCGAGCTCCCGCAACGCCCAGGACAGCTCGCCCCGGACCTCGACGGCCACCTTGCCGCCGTCCGGACCCGGCAGGGCCGCCCGGGTGGCCGGGAAGCCCGGCGTCGACGGTGGGTGGGAGACGGGCTTTCCCGCCGTGGCCGGCGCTTTCGCGGGACGAAGCCGGACCGCCGCCGTGAGCGAACCGAAGACGAGACCCACCAGGACGACGAGCAGGAAGGCACGCATCGAAGCTCCTGACGGCCGCGGCGGGCTTCTCGCCCGCAGGGATGTGGTCCGGGGGTCCCGTCGACGGTTCGGCCGTGCACCGGGACAGCCGGGCGCGGCGGCCGTCCCGGCTGTCCTCAGCGGTCGAGCCGGACCGAGTCCAGCAACGCCCGCGCGGCCCGCTCGTTGGCGGGCGAGCTGTCGATTTCGACGGTGTAGGCCCCGACCGCCCGGTGCTGGTGCACGGGCAGCGGGTCCTGCGGGAAAGCGCTGTCCGCGAAGTGGCTCGTCAGCGACACGGTCAGGGAGAAGCACCGGCTGTCGAGCGGGGCTTTCCCGATCACGGCGCCGGGGCACAGCACCAGGGTGTTGGTCTCGGGCTCGCTGGTGAACGAGCCGATCTCCTGCCCCTCGGGCACCCGCACCGACTTGAGCGGCGACGCGACCACCGGCGGCGTGGTGCCGATCTTCCCCAGCAAGGTCAGCATTTCCCCGGCCGTCATGGGCTTCGTGGTCCTCGCCCAGATCCACCGGTCCGGTCCGTCCTGCCACATGACCGACTTCGGGTTCGGGAGCTGACCGGCGGCCGTCGGCTTCGCGGCCAGGGCACTGGCCGGTGCGGCGCCGTCACGGACGTCGATCTCGAACGCGTACTGGTGGGCCTGCCCGTAGTGCAGGGCGGCGAAGTGCGGCCGGGTGGACCACATCAGCAGGCCCCAGGAGCTGTCCTGGAGGCTGATCGCCGGCGCGGGCGGGGGTACCGTCCCGGCGGCCGGCGCGGCGGACGCCGAACTCGCGAGCGTCGCCGGCGGTACCGTCGCGACGCCCCGGTCCAGCAGCGCGACGGCACCGGCACCGAGGGCGGCCACGGTGAGCGTCACGGCCGCGACGCTGATCGTGCGGCGGCGCCGGATCCGGCGGGTCACGGCGGCGAGCACGTCGCCGGGGTCGGGCGCCAGGGACTCCCGGGCGCGCAGGGCGCGACGCACGTCGTCGAGGTCGGTCATCACACGCTTTCCTTGCCTTCCTTGAGCTGGACACGCAGCGCGCTCAAGCCGCGCGAGATGTGGCTGCGCACGGTTCCGGGCGCGCAGCCGAGGACCGCGGCGATCTCGTCGTCGTCGCGGTCCTCGTAGAACCGGAGCACGATCGACGCCCGCTGGGCGCGGCTCAGCCCCGCGAGCAGGCCGGTGAGGTGGTCGGCTTCGGCGATCCGCGACGCCGGATCGGGCGCGGTCGGCTCGCCGAACCCGGTGACGTCGGAGGCGGAGTGCACCGACCGCTGATACCACCGGCGGCGCCAGCCGAGGTAGCCGTTGACGACCATCTTCCGCAGGTACAGGTCCGGCCGGTCCGCGGCCGCCACCCGCCGCCATCCCTGGTGCGCGCGCACCAGTGCGTCCTGCACCACGTCCTGGGCCAGCTCACGGTCACCGGTCAGCACGCCCGCGAAGCGCACCAGGCCGGGCAGTTGCTCACGTGAGAACTCTTCGAACTGCACACCCTAAAGATGCCGCTACCCCGGCGGGCTGTTGCGCTTCCGCCGGGAAAATTCCGGATGTGCCGCTTTCCGCACTGACCGGCTACGTCCCCGGCTTCTCCTTGATCGAATCCTGGTAGATGTCGGCGTAGGTCCGGGAGTCCTTGATCAGCTCGTCGCAGAAGGCGGCGACGTCTTCGCCGATCACCTCCAGGACTCCCCTACCGGTCGCCGCGCCCTCCTCGAAGAAGTCGACGATGCCCGAGAGCAGGTTGCCCTCGAGCAGGTCGACCGGGCCGACCTTGAAGAGGTACTTCTGCATTTCCTGGTAGACGATCCGGTAGTCCGGCGGGAGCGCCTTGACCCGCGCCTGGTGCGCCCGCCACTGCTTCTTGCCCTCGATGATGTCGTGGATGCCCATGTCAGCCTCCCAGCCGGCCGAGTTTTCTCGCCACATTCCTGTTCAGCTGTCGCCGCCACCGGTCGCGGAAGGTCCGGGACTCTTCCCCACCGGCGAGCGCCGCGCAGAAGCCGCCGATGTCGTCCCCCAGTACGTCGTGGACGCTCTGCCCCTCCGCCGCGGTTTCCTCCAGCAGCCCCAGCGCGCCGTCGAGGATCGGCATCAGGTTGCGGCCGGTGAAGTCCCCGTACGGGAAGAGGTGTGCCTTGATCTGCTCCCACGCCGCCCGGTAGTCCTCCGGCAGCGCGCCGGCTCTGGCTTCGAACGCCTGGTATTCCCGGGTCAGGTCGCTGCCGGTGATGGTCTCCCAGAAGTTCATTTCCCGCCCTCCTTCAACTTGTCGATGCGCGACGACACGTAGTCCCACTTCGCCCAGAACCGGCCGAGTTCTTCGCGACCGGCCTCGTTGAGCCGGTAGAACTTGCGCGGCGGCCCCTTCTCGGACGGCCGTTTCGTCACCTGGACGAGGTTGTTCTTCTCCAGCCGCAACAGGATCGTGTACACGGTCCCCTCGACGACGTCGCCGAAGCCGAGGTCGTTCAGCCGGCGCGTGATGGCGTAGCCGTAGGTCTCCTCGCCGCCGATGATCTCGAGCACGCAGCCTTCGAGGGTGCCTTTCAGCATCTCCGTCAGATCGTCCATCGCTCCTCCGGGCTCGCCCTGGCGCCACTAGTCAGTACTACTGTATACCAGTACTCAGCACCACTGAGTAGTCCGACGAGGGGATGACCATGACAGCGATCCGAGTTCGCGGCCTCGAGAAGTCGTACAAATCACTGCGGGTCCTGCGCGGCGTGGACTTCGACGTGGAGCGGGGCAGCATCTTCGCCCTGCTCGGCTCGAACGGCGCCGGCAAGACCACCGTCGTGCGGATCCTGTCGACGCTGCTGAAGCCGGACGCGGGGACCGCCGCGGTCACCGGCTCCGGCGCCTGAAGTACCCCGGAAAGATCGCCGACGACCTGCTGGTGCGCTTCTCCCTGACCGACGCCGCCACGCGAAAGGTGGCGACCTACTCCGGTGGCATGCGCCGCCGCCTGGACATCGCCATGAGCCTGATCGGCGATTCACCGGTGATCTTCCTGGAAGAGGCCGAACAGCTCGCCGACCGGATCGCGATCCTGCACGAGGGCCGCATCATCGTGAACGGCACCCTCGCCGAACTCAAGCAGCTCCTCCCGCCCGCCCAGGTCGAGTACGTCGAGAAACAGCCGACCCTCGAAGACGTCTTCTTCGCTGTCGTCGGCCACCGCACGGAAAGCGAGAACCGATGACCACGCACGCCCTCGGCGACACCACCGTCCTCTTGGGACGGTCCCTGCGCCACATCACCCGCAGCCCGGACACCATCATCACGACCGTCATCACACCGGTCGCCATGATGCTGATGTTCGTCTACGTCTTCGGCGGCGCGATCGACACCGGCTCGGCGTCGTACGTGAACTACCTGCTGCCCGGCATCCTGCTGATCACGATCGCCTCGGGCATCGCCTACACGGCGCTGCGGCTCTTCTCCGACCTCGAGAGCGGGATCTTCGAACGCTTCCACTCCATGCCGATCACCCGCTCGGCCGTGCTGTGGGCCCACGTGCTGACCTCGCTGGTCGCCAACCTGATCTCGCTCGTGATCGACGTCGCCGTCGCCCTGCTGATGGGCTTCCGCTCGAGCGCCGGCGTCCTGGCCTGGCTCGAGGTCACCGGCATCCTGCTCCTGTTCACCTTGGCGCTGACCTGGATCGCGGTCCTCGCCGGCCTCACCGCCAAGACAGCCGAAGGCGGCGGCGCGTTCGCCTACCCGCTGATCTTCCTGCCGTTCCTCAGCTCGGCGTTCGTGCCGACCGGCACCATGCCCGGGCCGGTGCGCTGGTTCGCCGAACACCAGCCGGTGACGTCCATCGTCACCACCCTCCGCGCCCTGTTCACGCAAGCGCCCGTCGGCGGCGACAGCTGGACCGCCTTGGCCTGGTGCGCCGGAATCCTCGTCGTCGCCTGCGCCTTCGCCACCGCGGCCTACCGGCGCAGGGTCTCCTGAACGTCGCGGCCGCCCCGTGGTCCGGCTGACCGAATCCTGGCGGCGGGTGGCTGGAAGCCGCCCATCTTCTGTTCCAGCAGTTCGGCCAGGCGCAGCGGGGTGCGGTCCTCGAACATCGGGCCGATGAGCTGCACCCCCACCGGCAGGCCCTCGGCGGACCGGCCCGCGGGGACGGCCGTGGCGGGCAGGCCGGGCATCGTGGCCACGCCGGCCCAGACGAGCTGGTCGAAGTACGGGTACTCGGCGCCGTCGATGTCGATGTGCCTTTCCATCGGGTTCGGGTGGTGGTCGTGGGGGAACGCGGGGGTCGGCGTGATCGGGCACACCACCGCGTCGAACTCGGTGAACAGCCTCCGCCAAGCATCGCGGTGGACCTCGCGGCGGTGGTTCGCCGCCAGCCAGTCGCGGTGGCTGAACGCCAAGGCGCGCAGCCGCACGGCGTCGAGACTCCGGTCATCCGCGCCCGGCGGCTCGTACGACTCCATCGGAAAACGCGCGACCGAGCCCGAAATCAGCAACTGCATGTACAGCGTCGCGGCTTCGGTCAGGTCGGGCAGCAACGGACTGTGCCGTGCGACCGAGGCGCCGCCGTCGGCGAGTGCGGCCGCCACCCGGTTCACGCCCGCCCGCACGGCGGCTCCGGTCGGGATGAGCGGGTGCTCGTCGAGGACCAGGACCCGGAACTCGCCGAGCCGCTCGTGGCGGGCGGGCGGCAGCGCCAGCCGGTGCGCCACGCCGTGCGTCAGCGGGTCCGGTCCGGCCATGACGTCGAGCAGAAGCGTGAGGTCGCGGGCGGTGCGGGCCATCGGACCGACGACGGCGAGGTCGAGGTCGGCCGGCAACGCCGGCTCGGACGGCGGGACCATGCCGCGGGTGGCCGCCAGTCCGAGTGTCGGCTTGTGCGCGTAGACGCCGCAGAAGTGCGCGGGGGTGCGCAGCGAGCCGGCGATGTCGGAGCCGATGGACAGCGCGCCGAACCCGGCGGCCAGCGCCGCCGCCGACCCGCCCGAGGATCCGCCCGACGTGCGACCGCGGTCCCACGGGTTGGTGGTGGTGCCGTAGATCTCGTTGAAGCTCTGGATGTCCTGCAGCCCCAACGGGACATTGGTCTTGCCGAGCACCACCGCGCCCGCGTCCTTGAGCCGCGACACCTGGACCGCGTCCTCGGCCGGCACGTGGTCCCGGTGCGGCGGCATGCCCCAGGTCGTGGGCAGCCCGGCGAGGTCGTAGGACTCCTTGACCGTCACCGGAACGCCGAGCAGCGGCCGGTCCTCACCCCGCGCACGCGCCTGGTCGGCCCGGCGCGCGGCGGTCCGCGCGCGGTCGAAGTCCGGCACGCAGATCGCGTTGATCACCTCGTCGTCGCGCTCGATCCGGGCGATCGCCTCGTCGGTCAGCTCCACCGACGTCACCGCGCCGGCACGCAGTGCGGCGACGAGTTCTTCGGCTGCCTGAAAGCTCCATTCCATGAATCGGAAGCTAACGACCCGCCCCGGAAGGCACGAAATTCCGGTTCGCGCAACGAAGAAGCCGGGCCGGGCGGTGGCCGCCTCCACCGCGTAAGCCATGGAAAGCCGCATCGTGCAACGGGACGCAAGTCTCACTTCCCGAGCTTCCCGAGCCGCGCGGGCTCCGGTCTCACCGGTGCTTCCGCGCCATCCACTGCCAGACGTGGGTGCCGCGGACGCTCGGGTCGTTGCGGGCCACGTAGATCCACGACCAGTGGCCCGGGAACTGATGACCGTTCCACACGACGTGGTCGTAGAGCGTCACCTCGGAGCGCGGGATGAGTTCGTGCGCGTGGACCGTGTTGGCCCGCGGGTCCACCGTGTCGTCGTCGAGGGAGGCGACCAGCCAGGTGGGCGTGCGGATCGCGGCCAGCTCGGCGTCGGGCACCAGCGGCGGGTCGCCCGCCTTCCGGCCGGCGACGACGCCGCAGATCGGCACCGACGCCGCGAACGTCGCCGGGTAGACGGTGGTCATCTTCACGCTCATGTAGCCGCCGTTGCTGCAGCCGGCGACGTACACGCGTCCGGGGTCGACGGGCCGCGTGCGGAGCACGTCCCGGATGATCTCGTGGATGAGCGGGGCGAAGCGGGGACCGTCGTCCATCCAGGCGGACGTGCTCTGCGGGGCGACGACGTAGGCGCCGTCGAAGATCCCTTGCGCCTCCCGGGTGGCGAACCCCAGCGCGCCCCGGTTGGCGCGCAGCGTGGTCTCGTTGTCGTAGTAGCCGTCCGGCAGGGAAGCGCCTTCTCCGCCGCCGTGCAGCCAGACGATCAACGGCCGCCGGCCGTGTCCCGACGTCGGCGAGTACAGCCGGTACTTCATCCCGGACCGGGACGCGTGGTAGGTGAACGCGTCGACCTCGGGGTTGACCAAGCCGCGTTGCGCGAAGCGGCCGATGGAGACCGGCCGGCCGCGCCGCGTGCGGACGGGAGCGTTCTGCGTGAGGGTGTAGACGAGGTCGAGCCGCACGTTGCGGCCCTTGCTGTTGATGTAGCCGAGAGTGCCGCCGCCGGTCTGGCCTTCGCCGTGGCTCAGCTCCAGGACGATGTTCCCGCGGCGGTCGAGCCGCGCGGCCGTCACGGACCGGTCGAGGGCGTAGCCGATGTCCTGGCCGCCGGTGTCGATCGGGCTGGTCGCCTCGACGTGCACGCCGAAGGTGCCGGTGGTCAGGCTCGCGGGGTCGATCGGCCCGAGCCGCGAGGTGTCGAGGGTGAGGGACGTGACCTGCTCACCGCCGTCGAGCGTTTCGGCGTCGAGCGTGAAACCCACGCTGGCGTCGGTGGAGGAGGCGGCGGCGACACCGGGCACCGCCAGGCCGGCGGTGACACCCGCGGCGGTGACCAGCGCGACGCGACGACTCAGCACCTTGTCCATGCGAACTCCTTTGTCCGAGGATCCATCCGGGCGTCGGGGTTGGAGAATCTCCGTCAAACCGTAGTTGCCCGGACAGGGTGTTCCTAGGTCCCGAAGTGGGAACCACGCGGTCCCCCGGCGCCGGCCGCGAGTAGCGGACATTCCCTGGCCGCTACCGCTGCCACCGTGGTCCTCGTCGCCGGAATCCTCCAGCGGCGGAACCGCACGTGAAGGACCGGACACCATGTCGCTCAACGCTGTCGCCCACCTGAACTTCCACGGCCAGGCCCGCGAAGCCCTGGAGTTCTACCAGTCGGTCTTCGGCGGGCAGCTCACCGTCGCCACCTACGGCGACTTCGGGATGCCCGCCGGCCTGCCCGGCGCCGACCACGTCGTGTTCGGCCAGGTCGTCGCCGACAGCGGCTTCCGGGTGATGGCCTACGACGTGCCGGGCGAGCACGCGCCCGCCGACCCGGGCGCGCCCTCCACGCGTCGCGAGAACGGCACCACCATCACCCGCGAGCCGTTCTTCCTCTCCGTCCGCGGCGAGACCGTCGACGAGGTCACGCCCGTCTGGGAGGGACTTTCCCGGGGCGCGACCGTGATCGAGGCGTTCGGTCCGGCGCGGTGGGCGCCGGCCTTCGGGATGCTGGCCGACCGCTTCGGCGTCACCTGGATCGTCGACGTCGCGGCCGAGTACGGCCAAGCCTGACCTTCCCCGGGGTGCGGCCGGCCCCGGCCGCACCCCGCCACCGCGCGGGAGAGCCCCATGCCGGTGCGCCCGCTCGGCCGGACCGGCATCGAGATCAGCGTCCTCACCCTGGGCACGATGATGTTCGGCCCGCACGGCAACCCCGACCCCGGCGACTGCGCCCGCATCGTCCACCGCGCCCTCGACGGCGGCATCACCGTCATCGACACCGCCGACGTCTACGGCGGCGAAGGCCGCACCGAAGAGATCCTCGGCCAAGCCCTGCGCGGCCGGCGCGACGACGTCGTCCTCGCCACCAAGTTCACCGGCCCGATGGGACCGGGCCCCAACCAGCGCGGCGGCCCACCACCCCGAACCCGGCACCGGCATCGAGGAGACCCTCGGTGCGCTGACCGAGCTGCTCCGCGCGGGAAAGGTGCGCGCGATCGACCATTCGAACCTGCCCGCGCCGGAGATCGTCGAAGCCCAGTGGGTGGCCGAGCGGTGCAGGTCGGCTCGCTTCCGCACGGGCCGGGCTGCTGCTCCCCCCACCTGGCCGTCGCGTTCGTGACCGCCCACCCGGCGGTCACGTCGGCGATCATCGGCCCACGAACACCCGAACCGCTCGCGGGCCGGTCACCGGTGGGACCGGACGACCAGGGAAAGCCCGGTGCCGGCCACCGCGCATTCGACGTCCCGCGAGCCGAACGCGACGAACACCACCGCCGCACCCACCCTCGACGCGACGCCGAGCTTGCGGATGATCCGGCTGACGTGCGCGCGCACCGTGCGCTCGCTGATCGCCAGCCGGCCCGCGATCTCACGATCGGTCTTGTCCTCCGCGACGATCGCGAGCACTTCGAGCTCCCGATCGCTCAAGACGTCGAACAGGCCACACACCACTCCGGTTTCCACGATTCCCGCCCCCTCGAACCGAACACCCGCCGTGCCTCCGCCCCGGCGAATGCCCTTACGGTCCCAGATCCCGTCGACAATCCGTCGACAGCCGGCCAGTGGGGTCAGCCGGGCGGCCAGCGGCGGGCGGCGAGGTCGGCCAGCGGGGTGTTGACCAGTTGACGGCGACGCTGCGGGGCAAGCCCTTCGTACGCCGGGAGCATGTCGGTCTCGATCCACTTCCACCGGTGCTCGAACACCGTGAGGTCGCCGTCGGGCACCACCTCGCGGAACGGTTTCCCGCCGGGTACCGGCGACAGCGCCTCGCGGGACATCCGGTCGGGGATCAGGTCGAAGTCCTTCAGGTCGCGGATCCGGCCGTAGAACGGCGCCACGACGGTCTTCTGCTCCCGGAGCAGCAGTTCGCGGTTGCCTCGCCGGACCCGGCCGGGATCCCCGGAGGCGATGTCCCGCCAGGCGCCGGCCGGCGCGCCGGCCGTGGCCACCAGCTCCGCCACGCCGGCCTGCGCGAAGGCCTGGTGCTGCCAGGCCAGATCCTCGAAGATCGCCCGCTGCGTGTCGAGCAGCACCACCTGCAGCCCGTGCGCGTAGTTCACGATGAGACCGGCGCCGGGATCCTGGCCGATGCCCCACTTGGCGGTGTCGAACTGTTGCTGCGCCACCATCAGCCCGTGGTACACGGCACCGCCGGCGAGCTTCGCCATCCCCGCCCACAACAGGTTCTCGTCGCGGTTGAACAATCCCGCGTAGTAGGCGTAGACCCGTTCGACGATCGGCCGCTGGCGCTCGAACCCGTCGTCCGGTTTCCACTCGGCCGGGACGATCCCGGCCGCGGCCAGTGCCAGCCGGCGCCATTCGGATACCGGCCGTGGCGGTGGCGCCGGGGTCACCGCCACGGGCGGGGCCTGCAACGCCGGGCGCACGATGGTCATGCGGATGGTCGCCCACTCCCGGCTCAGTGCCCGCTCGCCGGACCGGATCGCGCGCCCCCGCAGCTCCGGGTGGCGAGCGTGGAAGACGACGTCGGTCAGCCAGTTGTCGTCCCGTCTTCCCCCGGAGACGAGCAACCGGACGGCCAGGGTCGTGTTGCCGGACTTGAGCGCCACGCGCACCAGGCTCGGCAGGCGCGCCACCGTGTCGGCCCAGTCCTCCAGCTCGCGCTCCACCGAGAACCCGGTTCCACGGTCCCCATCGGACAGCCCGGGGATGTCCGCCGCGAACGGGCTGGTCAGCGGGAAAGATCGGTCAGCCACAGCCAGCCCGTCCTTCCCGCGTGCCGCCCGCCGGTCACCGTGACCTTCGTCCAGAACCACGCCTGGGACGGCACTAGCGAACTCGGGCGGATCTCGATCCGCTGCAGCGGCGTGCCCTTCGGCAGGGCGGCGATCGTCACGCGCGTGACCGGGTTGTCCCACAGCTGCGCGGTTTTCGCCGTCACCGTGCGGTTCTCGGCGATCGGCACCGCCTCCGGCCGGGCGTCACCGGTGGTCTTGCTGTCGTTCCACAACCGGGCCGCGGCCAGGAAGGCCGGCGACGGCACGCCCGCCGAGACGACCTCGAACTTCAGCAGCTCGGGAGCCCGCCGTTCCGGCCAGCTCCAGCCCCACCGCACGGAGCCGTAGTAGGTGCCCTTCTGCGGCCCCGCGGTCGCGACCGCCGCCGTCTCGAACTGCTGGCTCCACGCCCCGGTGTGCGCCGCGGCCGCCGACGTGCCGTCGTCGCCGGAGCTCAGGTTCGGCCCGTCGGTCATCGACGCATCCGTCGGCTTTTCCTTCGCGTCCTTGCGGCGACGGCCGGGAGTCGCCGGGGCGTACCACGGTACCGGGCTCCGCGGGAACTGGTCGATGTGCGCGCCGTCGCCGGGAACCATCCGGCTTTCGGCGGTCTTCCGCTCCTGGTCGGTCGCGGCGTACTTGTTGTACGGCGCGCCGTTCTTGACCGACCGCGCCAGCTGGACGAACTCGATCCGGTCGGCGTCGACGAACGCGTTGGGCCGGAACGACATGCCGATGGCCGCCCCGTACCCGACGACCAGGTCGCCGACGTCCGGGAACACTTCCTGAAGGGCGTAGCGGCCCACGGTGAACGAGCCGGCCCACGTCCCCACGGTGGCGATCCGGCTCGGTGCCCGACCGGCCGGGCCTTCCCGTTCCACCGCCGGCGGCTCGGGCCCGGACGGGTGCGTCCACTCCCACTCCCACCGGGGTTCGGGGAGCGTCCAGCCGCGCACCGTCCTCACTCCTTCCGGCCGTTGACCGAGGGCATGAGGGTCGCGCCGTTCGACGACGGCACCTTCGCGCCGGACGGCGGCGACGCGGGCACGGGCACCCGCAGCGGCTGGGTGCCGGTGACGACGGGACGCGGGTAGGCGGGCGATTCCTTGACCCGCTCGCCGGTGGCCGACTGCCAGTTGTTGATCACCGAACGGGCGTCGCTGACGAGGTTGTTCTTGCCGGTGAACAGGCTCGCCGCGGTCTCCTCGGTGTCGAACAGCCCGAGCTCGATGCCGCGCAGCAGCGTCGACATCGGTTCGGCGAGGTCGAACAGCTCCCGCGACCGCAGGGCCGGGGTGATCCCCACCTTCTGGCCGAGCGCGCCCAGCCGGTCGGCCGCGTTGCTCGCCTGCGCCTGCAGGTCGGTGATCACCGACGTGTCGGTGTCGATGGTCAGGTGGAACCAGTTCAGCATGGTCACGTAGGCGAACTCCTCGCGGGCGAGCGCGCCGCCGCGGCGGCGGTTGCCGAGCAGGTCCTTGATCGCGGTGGACAGCAGGGCGATGTAGCCCGGGTCGGTGGGGTTGGGACCGCTGTTGTTCGCCGTGTTCTCCAGGCCGATCCAGACCTGGCGCAGGAACTCGCTCCACTTCTGCCGGAAGTCGAGGTTCACCGGGCCGGTCAGCGCCGTCCAGTCGGCGAGCGGGCCCGACCCGGCCCACACCGGCGGCACCGGGTGCGCGAGGTCCAGGCCGAACATGCGCCAGTACGCGTTGCGCCGGTTGGTCCGGTCGAACGGGCGGACCTCGCTGAGCACGCTGGCCACGGAGAACGTCGGGATGTCCCGGAAGAACAGCTGCTCGGTCGCGCGCAGCCAGGCGATGCTGTCCGGCGACAGGACGCCCATCGTCTCGCCGACCAGCAGCCGCCGCACGACCTCGGCGAAGATTTCGACGATGCCCGTGCTCTCGAGGACGTACGCGTAGGCCAGGTGGTGCCAGAGCAGCGGCGGGCAGAACAGCTGGTTCGGCCGCCCGCTCCACTCGAACGGGCCGCCCGAGTTGACGCCGGACGGCGCCAGGAACGCGTCGAGCCCGTCGGTCGAGGTGAACGTGTCGTCGCCCGGCTGCGTCGGCAGGTCGAGCGCGTCGAGCACCTTGTCGTCGAAGAACGTGGTGAAGAAGACGAGGTCCGACTGCCCGGTCGGGTCCGGGATCTGCGGTGTCCGGCGGGCCGAACCCCACACCTCGTCCAGCAAGTACGCGATCTGCCAGGGATGCAGGCGGAACACCCGCTGCGTGCCGAGGATCTTGGCCAAGGGAAAGAACATGACGCTGTCTCCGTTGTCTAGGGGGTCATTCGCCCGGTACCGGGTCGAGGCACGGGCCGATCGCGACCGGCGTCCCGTTGCGCGCGGTGAAGGTGACGATCGAGTCGATCCGCTGGTCGTACCGGATGGCGTCCTTGCCGTCGTCGATGGTCACGGGGGTGCCGTCCACCAGCCCTTCGAGCAGCCGGACGACGTTGTTCGCCGCCCGGACCCGCGCCACCGTCGCCGGGCCGAGGCCGGTGAAGGTGAGCGTGCGGGTGTCCCGGTGGACGTCCACTTTGGTCAGCTGGAAGACGCTCGGCGCCCGCCGGCCCAGTGCCACGCCGAGGAAGTTGTAGGCGAAGCGGACCCGGTCCGGCTTCGAGGTGTCGTCGGCCGCCGTGGCCGTCACCTGGGCTCCGGCGGAGCCGTTCTTCTGCTGGGCTAGTTCGCCGATCGACTGCGTGAGCGAGACCAGCTGGGCCAGCATGGCGTCGCGGTCGCCGGTGGACTGCACCTCCGCGGCGGCCGGCTTCGCACGGCCGGCGACAGCGCGGGATTCGGAGGTCTTCGGATTCGTCATGGCGTCTTCTCGTTCCGTCCGGTCAGGCTGCACGATGGGGGGCGAGCGGTGCGGCGTCCGCGCCGACGGCGGTGACCCAGGCCAGCAGGGCCGCCTGGTGGTCCGCCGCCGCCTCGGGAGCGAGCACCGCGCGGGTGGACAAGTGGGCGAGGATCCGCAGGGGCTCGCGCCGTCTCAGGTAGGCCGAGGTGAGCAGCGACGGGCCGGCCTGCCGGGCCAGTGATTCCAGCGCCGGCGGCGACACCCGGCGCGGATCGAGCAGCGCCGAGAGCGGTTCGCCGCCGAACGCCGCCATCGGCAGGCGGGTGCACACGTCGGCCACGTCCGCCAGCACCGGGAGGCTCGCCCGCGCCAGCGCACCCGCGTCCCCGGGGGCCCGCTCGACCGGGTGCCGGTGCTGCCACGCCGCCGCGAGGTCGTCCCACGGTCCGGCGCCGAACCAGCGGCGGCAGAGCTCGACGTTGAACATCACCCGCAGGAACGGGAACGGGTGCGGGTCGCCGAACCTGATCCGGTACACCGCCGACGTGGGACCGTCGACGACGTTGGCCAGCGCGGCGACCGGTGCCCAGCCCGCCTGGACGAAGGCGTGGACGTCGCCGGCGATCTCCCCGGCCCAGTCCCGCCAGGCCTGCGCCAGCTCGGCGGACCGCGGCGCGAGCCGGGCCGCCAGCGCGTCGGCGAGCTCGGTGTTCCAGCCGGTCAGGTGGGCGACCTGGTGGCCGGTCTCGTGCAGCAGCGCGGTCGGGTAGGCCAGGTTGTGCCGGGTCAGCTTGATCGCCGCGGCCGGCGAGGGGTGGCTGTGGTCCCACAGCCGGATGCCGGCGCGCAGGATCGACGCGCCCAGCCCGTGGTCCAGGTACACCAGGGCGGGCGGCGGCTCGATGCCGACGCGGGTCAGGATCGCAGCCATGCTGTCGCCCGCGAGCGTGTCGTAGCCGCGCAGCACCGCCCGCAGTGCCGGGTTGGTCCGGCTGTTGACCGCGTGACCGTAGAAGTCGAGGATCGTCTCGACCTGGAGGTACCGCGTGCGCAGCTTCAGCACCGCCCGCCGCACCGCGCCGGGATCGCCGCCCTGGCCGAGCATGCGGCGCACCGCCGTGCCTTCGGCCACCAGCACGGCGACCACCTCGGACAGCCGGTCGCGGACCCGGCGCTGCAGGTAGTCCTCCAGTGCCTGCCACGCCTCGGGCGCGGCCACCGCGTCGAGGTCGGCGAGGGCCTCGACCGCGAGCTGCCAGTGGGCCAGCTCCGCCTCGGTCTGCCGGTCCACCGCCTCAGTCACGGTGGCGCCCCGGCCTGATCGCGACGGCCGGGTCGCTCGTGGGAGTTCCCGCCGCGAGCGCCGCCCGGTCGGCGAACCCGAACGTGAACGTCAGCGTGGCGCCCGGGGCCGGGTCCTGCGCGGCCTTGGCGAGGGTGGCCGCGGCGGCGGGAAGCTGGTCGGACACCGTGCGCAGGACGCCGTCGACGAGCCGCTGCGCGAGCTTGGCCGCCGCGCCGGCCTCCACCGTGATGCCGTGCTTGGTCATCAGCCGGGTCAGCCTGCGTTCGATCGCCCGCAGCGCGGCCGTGTCGAGCAGCTTCCGGACGATCGAGACGACCTGGACGAAATGCCGCCGCTGGAGGTGCGCGGCGAGCTCGTGGGTGTCCCGCTCGCCGAGCACGAGGTTCAGGCGGAGCACCGGCTGCGGCGCGGTGAAGTCGACCAGCACACCGAGGAAGTGCTTGCGGCGCAGGGAATGCCCGTTGCGGCGGAAGCGGAAGTAGCGGCTGCCCGGGCGCCGGTGCCTGCCCGGCGTGCCGTGGTGCCCGGCGTGGGCCAGGCGCGGGTTGCCGGCCAGCACGGTCGCCGCGGACTCGGTGAGCTCCTCGAACTCCTCGGCCGCGGCGACCGGCCCGTCGGCGGATTCGAACGCGGACACGTGCCCGAGCCCGCCACCGGGAAGGAGCTCGTACAGCTCGACCTCGCCGTCGACCGGCCAGGCCTCGGTTCCGTCGTCGACCAGCCGTCGTTCCAGCGAGTCGCCACCGGACAGGATCACCGCGCGGGCCATCGGCCGGGTGATCCGCACCGGGATGACCCGGCTGTACTTCTTGTAGCGGAAGCACGGCCGGGTGGCGCGCGGCATCATCAGCCACACCCCGTGCTCGCCGTCGGCACCCCGCTCGACCAGTTCGGGGCGGAGCACGGTCGCGGGCAGGTGACGGGCGGCCGCCTCGGCGAACGCGTCCTGGATCTCGGTTTCCAGCAGCAGCTCGTTCTCCAGCGACTCCGGCGGCAGCGTCAGCACCTCCCGCACGGTGTCCTCGGCCGCCGCGGCGAGCGCCTCGCCGCCCAGTGCCGGGTCGCCGCCGCCGGCCTCCAGGCCGAGCAGGCCCAGCCCGGCGCTCGCGATGTGCCGCGACAGCAGGTTCGCCGCGTCCTGCCCGACCATGCTCGCGATCAGCTGTGAGAGCGGCTTGGCGATCCCGTCGACGATCCGGTCGCGGCCGATCAGCCGGACACCCGTGCGGATCAACGGCATCGCCGCCATCACCACGGGGATGAACTGCTCGAGCTGCGCGACGGGCGGGACACCGGGGTCGGCCTCGGTCAGCTCGCGGGCCAGCCGGACGCGGGCCGAGTCCAGCTGGTGCGCGGCCGAGAGCGCGTACGCGTCCTCCTCCGCCGGCTGCAGCTCGGCCAGCATCCGCGCGGCCGTGGCGTCGTCGGGGGCGGTCACCAGCTCGGCGAGGCTGCGGTCGAACGTCTCCGCGAGCTCCTCCTCGTGGCTGCCGGTCTCGCCGCGGAGCTTGGCGGCGAGCTGGGTGGCCAACGGGCGCAACGATTCGGGCAGCTTGCCGATCGCGGTGTCGAGCACCTTGCCCAGCAACGGCTTGACGAGCAGGCGCAGCTGTCCGAACAACGGTCCGAGCGCGAGGTTGCCGACGACGGAAATGCCCTTCTTCGCGAGCTTGACCGCGCCCTTCGCGAGCTTCTTCGCCTTGTCCAGCAACCTTCCGAAGAACAGCTGCTGCACGTCCGCCGGATCGGTGAAGCCGTCGATCCCGGTGGCCGCCTCGATCTCGCCCTCCTGCAGCGAGTCCGCCGGGCGGTCGCCGAAGTACGCCTCCAGCGCGCCCAGCATCCGGTCGGCCTCGCCGGCCAGGTGCTCCAGCCATTGCGTGGTGTCGGCGGTGGCGAGCGTCGGCGCTTCCGAGTCGTTCGACCAGGTGCCGACCGACTTGAGGTGCCGGGCGGCGGCTTCGTCCGCCAGCGCCTCCAGCGCCTCGGTGAAACCGGGGTCTTCGAGCTCGGCGAGCAGGGCATCGGTCGCCTCGGCGGCGCGGTCACTGTCGCCCGCGGCGACCGCGGCCTCCGCGAACGGGGAATGCAGCGCCTGGCCGGGCCGCGGCGCCGCGGCCGCGGGCTCGGCCGTGGCCGCCAGGCTCACCGGCGCGAACGGCGAGGTCGCGCCCCTCTCGGTGGTCACATCTTCGCCGTACGGATCGAGCACGGGAATGCTCATCGGAACCTCCACAGCCGACCGCTCCGGCCCGGGGCCGGCGCGACGAGTTCGACATCGCGGAGAGCCGGCGAGCCGCCACGGTTCTCCGCACGCGTCCTATCTGGACGGACGATGTGACATCAGCGTGACAGCCCGCTCCGGTGGTCACCAGTGGCTTTTCCGCCACATGTGAGCAGGAACAGGGCCGAACGGCCCTGGTACTCCTGCCGCGCCGACCGGAAAGAATCGAAGGCGACACCGCACCGGCGGAGCTTCGGGAAAGGTCTCACGATGACCGACAGAATCGCGGTTCTTTCCACCGTCAAACGCACAGTGAAACAATTCGCCAAAAGCGCCGAAGACGTCGTTCAGCGCCTGCTGGCCGCGGCCGGAGCCCGCCAGTCCGAGTCGAGGCTCGCCGCCGACTCGCAGGCCTACTGGGCCGGCGCGGGCGGCGACCGGTGGCGGGCGAACTCGCACTGGCGTGCCGCACACGTCTTCGACCACGACGACCTCTGGCAGCGGATCGGCCACGACCACCTCGCGATGGCGGACCGCGGCGCGCGGATGATCGGCTTCGACCGGCCCTGGTCGCGCATCGTCGACTGGGGCTGCGGCGGCGGGGCCAACGCGGTCGCCTTCGCCCCGCGCGCGGCGGAGTACGTCGGCGTCGACGTCTCCGCGGAAACGCTGGAGACGTGCGAGAAGGAAGTCGCCGCCGTCTGCGACACGCCGTTCACCGGGCTTCGCATCGACGTCGACGACCCCGAGGCCGTTCTCCGCCGGATCAGCCCGCCCTACGACCTGTTCCTGTGCTTCTACGTGTTCGAGCTGATTCCGTCCCCCGAATACGGCGCCCGCCTGCTGCGCATCGCCGAACAGCTGCTCGGCTTGGGCGGCGCCGCCCTGATCCAGATCAAGTACACGACCGGGACGTGGCGCACGCGTCCGCGCCGCCGCGCCTACCGCACCGGTTTGGCCGAGATGACCACCTACACGGTGCCCGAATTCTGGGAGCTGGCCACCGCGTGCGGCCTCACGCCCCACTCGGTGCAGCTGGTTCCGCGCAATGAGCTCGACGAGCGCTACGCGTACTTCCTGCTCACCAAGCCATGACGTAGCCGGTGAAGGACCGGGGCGGCTCCGGTCGTCACGGTGACGTCGGCCACGACGATCTCCTTCCGCGGCAACCGGTTCAGGCGGTGAGAACGTTCAACGCCGCGGCGTGTACTCCCGGGGCGGCGGCCAGGTAGCTCTCCGAGGTGACCGTCCACGGTTTCCCGTCGAGGTCGGTGACCACCCCTCCGGCCTCGAGCACCAGCAGCACACCGCCGGCGTGGGCGCGGACGTTGTCGAACTGCCAGTGCAGATCCATCCGTCCCGCCGCGACCTGGGCGAGCTGGTGGCTCACCGGCACCGAGATCCGGACGTACAGCGCGGCCTTGGACATCGCGGCGAACGAGGCGCCCGTGCGGTCGGCCAGTGCGACGGTCGTGCCGGGCTGTGCCTGGCCGGTTCCGGTCAGCGCGCCGTCGAGTGACTGCTTGTCGGAGACCCGCACGGGCACGCCGTTCAGGAAGGTGCCGCCGCCCTCGGTGGCGGTGAACATCTCGTCCAGCAGCGGGAAGTACAGCACCGCGAGCACCGGACGGCCGTCGCGGACCAGGCTGACCCCGATGTTCCAGTCGGTCATCCCGTGCACGGCGTTGAGGTTGCCGCCGACCGGATCGATCAGCCACCACGCACCCTCGGGCAGCGGGCCGGAGCCGTGCTCGTCGTTGAGCCAGCGCGCCTCGGGGACGATCTCGGCCAGCGCGGGTTCCAGCACGTCGACGACGGTCAGGTCATTGGCGTGGAGCTCGGCGAGCAGCTCGGGCAGCCCCGGCTGGCGGGCGGCGGTGGAGTACCGCTTCAGCAGCCGGGCGCCCGCCTGGCGGACGGCGGCGGTCGTGGCACGCAACAGGTCCTGAGACACACTTATCTCCTGAGTCGGCGATCGAAAGGGTGGTGAACCGGACCGTCATTTCGCGAGCGGGAGCGCGATTCGCCCGCCGTATTCCGGCCGCTCCGCCTCGTCGAGCATGGCGGCCGCGACGGTGGCACGGCTGATCCGGGCGGGAAAGAGCCGGCGAGGAGCGTCGTCGAGCGATACCGTGCGCCGAGCCGGGCTGAGTTCCCCGTCGGACAACGGGCCGGCGTGGAAAACCGTGCCGCCGCTGCGGCGCACGATCGCGTCCGCCGTGGTGCGGTCGTCCAGCTCGTTCCGCATGAAGGTGCGCAGCAGCGTCCGGGTGAGAACGCCGGCGAACGGCGCCGACTCACCGGTGCCGAAGGCGGCGAGCCACACGAGGAAATCCGGTTCGGCGCCGACCGCCGCCCGAGCTCCCGCGGTCAGCACTCCGGGGGCGTCCTTACCGGCGATGCCGAGCCCGGACAGAATCACCTTGGCGCCCTTCAGCGCGCGGCCGATCGACTCGGGATCGCGGACGTCGCCCGCGACGCGAACCAGGCGATCGGATGCCGGCACCGTGATCCGGTCCGGGTTGCGGGCGACCGCGGTGACGGTGTGACCCCGTTCCAGAGCCTGGCGAGTCAGTTCGACGCCGGTGGCACCGGTGGCGCCGAGAACGGTGAATTCCATGAAGTCTCCGGATTCGGAAAAAGAGCGACTGACGTTTTTCACCCTAGGGCGATACGACGGTCACTTCAAATGAGTGCGCTGCACTCGTGGGATTACCCGAACGCAACTGTCGGCGCGATCGCCCTTCCTCACTGTGCCGGGGGAAGCGAGACCAGCAGCCGTCCGTACTGTTCGCGGGCGAGTTCGGTGACGAAGGCGGGGTGCCGGGTCGCGGTACCCAGATCGCGCCAGATCCGCTGCCCCGGATCCGATTCGGCGAACCGGCCGGCACCGCCGACGTCCAGCAGCTTGTCCACCGCCTGCCGGATCTGCCGCGCGGCGAACCCGCAGTCCATCCGGGAGCGGGCGATGGCGACGGAAGACAGGTGCGCGCCCGTGCGGGTGGCTCGGTCGACGGCGTGGGCGGTGCGCGCGGCCTGCAGGATCGCACTGTCGATGAGCAGGGCGGCGTCGGCGATGTTCGCCAGTACGGCGGGAGAGTCGATCGCCCGCGCGGGCGATCTCGCCGCGGAGACCAGCGGCCGGCCGGCGCGGAGTTTCTCCACGACGTGATCGTGGAGCGCCATGCCCATCCCCAGCACCGGCGCGGCCAGCGCCCCCATCAGGCCCTGCGGTTTCGGCACGCTCAGGGGCGTCGAAGCCCCCTGGGACGCGGCCACCCTGGACGGGAAGACGACCTGCTCCCCCGGCACGAACACGTCGTCCGCGATGATCGTGTCACTGCCCGTGCCGCGCATCCCGGCCATGTTCCAGGTGTCTTCGACCGACAGTTCGCTCGTCCGCACCAGGGCGAACCCGCCTTCCGGAGGGGACGCCGCGGCGTCGGTCACCACGCTGAGGATCGCCCAGGACGCGTGGTGGATGCCCGAAGCCCAGCCCCAGCGGCCGCTGAGCAGGTAGCCGCCGTCGACCGCCCGCGCCGGCGCGGCGCCGGCGGAGGAACCGCACACGGTCGCGTCCGGATCCTCGTCCCAGACCCGATGCCGCACCTGCTCCGGGAAGAGCCAGAGGGCGACACTCGCGGTGTAGTACACCGTCAGCACCCAAGACGCCGAGGGGCAGCCGCGCGCCACTTCGGCGGCCACAGCCGTCGCGGTGCACGCGCCGGTCTCGTGGCCGCCGTACTTCCGCGGGGTGGCGAGGCGGAACAAGCCCTCTTTGCGCAGCGCCGCGATGGTGTCGCCGGGCAGTCTTCCCGTGGCATCCGCTGTCTCCGCGTCGGCGCTCAAGGCCGGCACCAGCGACGCCGCGGCCGACACCAGCGCCCGTTCTTCCGCGGGCAGGTCGGCGGTGAGCGCCTCCAGCCGATCGTTCACGGGGGGCGTGGCGTTCGTGGCCTGGCTCGGGTCCATCGACGTACATCTCCGCTCAGAATGTGATACCGAGTAGCGTTTGTGAAACCACGGTACCAGATTTGGGGTGTAGTACCATCGGCCGGTGACCAGGCTGCCGGAGGGGGACGAGCGTCGTCCCGGTGCGCGCGAACTCGCCCGGCGCGCCATGCGGGCGCAGGTGTCCGAGATGGCGCTCGACCTGTTCCTGGACCGCGGCTACGAGCAGACCACCATCGACGACATCTGCGCGGTCGCCGGGATCTCGCGGAGCACGTTCTTCCGCTACTTCCCTTCGAAAGAAGACGTCTTCGCGAGCGAGACCTCGAATGCCGTCGACGAGATAGCGCGGGCGTTGCGGCAGCGACCCGATGACGAATCCCCGTGGTCCGCGCTCCGCCACGCGATGGGCCCGCTCGTCGAGCACTACGCGAGCCAGACCGAGCGCGCCCACCGACTGGCCGCGCTCGCCGTGGCGACCCCCGCCCTCGCGGCGCTCAACCAGGAAAAGCACGCGAAGTTCCGCGCCCTGATCGCACCCGAGCTCGCCCGCCGGCTCGGTTCGGACCCGGACGACCCGGTTGATCCGCGACCGCGTGCCCTCATCGCCAGCGCCCTGGGATGTCTCGAGGCCGCCGTCGCGGCTTGGATCGCCGGCGATGGCAAGCACCAGCTGGGCCGGCTGCTCGACCGCGCGATGGACTCGATCAGCTCTTGACGCCTGAGCCGTAGCGAGATCGCCAGCGGCACCGAACCGGGGACGAGGCGGCGGAGACCTTCACCGGGCCGACCACGTCCACGGCGACGCCGCGAACGCGATCCGGTCCTCCCGGTGCGGCTGACCCGCTGACCGACCGGTCCTGGCGACCCCGGTGGGGGGCGCGTGTGCGGGCCGGGCCGTCCGCGCACCTCCGGATCAGCCTGAGCCTGGGCGAGCAGGTCGCAGGTGCGGGTTCTCCAGCGGGAGCACGTGGTGCTGAACGCACTGCGGCCGCACGACCGGGCGGCCGCTGCCGACAGCGGCCGGGAGTAAGGGTATGCGTCGATCGCGGGCCGGTTTCAGGGCGGAAACTCAGCTCGGTCCGCCAGGGCGACGGCGATCACGGGGTGGACTTGGGTGCCGCGGCCTTGCGGGCGCGCACGAACGCCTCGTAGTCGGCGTACGGCTTGTGGTGGAAGAGGTGCACCTCGGCGAAGCCGATCGCCTGCCGGTGGTCGATGTTCCGGAAGTCGAGAGCCGGCACGCCGAGCGCTTTCTTCGCCCATTCGAAGCCGGTCTTGGACGGGTTCCAGAACTGGCCGAACTTGTCCGGGTCCAACGTCTCGTTGAGTTCACTGACGACGGCACCGGTGAACCGCGAAGGGTTCTTGGTGATGAAGTTCTCGACCGTTCGCTGCTCGTTCTGCACCATCCGGATGTCGAAGTCGAACCCGCCGATCGGCCCGGGCGCACCGGTCACCGGGTCGCGGGGTTGCTTCCATTCGAAGATCAGGTTGTGGATGACCTTCATGTTGAGGGCGAACAGCTGTTCGTTGACGTCGCGGAGGATCTGGCGAGTCTCCTTGCCCAGCATCCCCGCGCCCAGCGCCGTGTCCACCGAGCCGACTCCGGGCGTTCCGGTGACCACCGTGGCCGCGTGGAAGAAACGGATGTCACGCAGGGGACCCGGTGTGTTCCGGTCGAATTCGAGGACGTAGCTGATCAGGTCGTAATAGTCGTGGCGCTGGCGCACCGTCGTGTATTCGGCGGGCAGGACGTTCTGCGTGTTGTAGAACACCGCGCGCATGAACGTGTTGGACGGGGACAGGGACCGGATACCGCCGTTGAGGCTGAGGATCTCCCATTCCTGCCGGTCCAGGGCCAGCCAGTCGGACGGGCCGACGTTCGCCCGGTTGCCCCCGGCCAGTGACGAGTCGATCTCCTTGCGGTGCACCTGCTCCGCCCCGGCCCGCTGCTGCAGCACGTGGGTGAGCTCGTGCGCGATCAGCGACCGGCCGGCCGGCGTGTCGGGCTGGTACTGGCCGGCGCCGAACACGACGTCGTCTCCGACCGTGTACGCGGCGGCCGAGAGCGAACGCGCCGCGCGCTCCGCGCCGGGCCCGGTGTGCACCCGCACCGAACCGAAGTCGGGGCCGCCGGCGGTCGTCGGTGCGGGCCCGGCGACCACCCTGGCCGCGATCGCGTCGGCCTCCCGCTCCCCGGCGTCTCCGGCCTGGCTCACCGCGGACTTGCCCTGCGCCGATGCCGGCGCCGGCGAGACGGCGGTGCCCGCGAACGCCTGCTCCATCGACGAACGCACCCCGTCCGGCAGCGGCATCCCGGAGCCGTGGGCCACCGTGTCCCTGGCGAACGCGGCACCCCACCAGTGGTTGCCCAACGCGCGGTGGACGGCCGCCACCGGGCTGACCGGTACGGCCGCCGGTGCGGTCCCGGCCGGTCGAGCCGGCCGGTTCGGTTCCCTGCTCGTCACACGTTTACTGGCCATGTCCCCTCCGGAGCCGCGACCGGACGGAGGCCCGGGAGCCTCCGTCCGGTCGCCGATCAGTCGTCGTCCTCGAAGCCGAGCAGCCGCCTGCGGATGTCGATCGTCGGCAGCAGCACACCGGCGGCCGACACCTTCAGCGTCGGCCGCTGGCGGTTGGTGAACAGGATGACCCGCTGGTAGGTGCCGTCGGTCTGCACCGGCGCCGGCTGGTGGTTGACGACGTGCTGGAACGCGCCGTCCCGCAGCGCGAAGATGACCTCGTCGTCCTTGCCGGGTCCGAGGTCTTCACCGCGCTTGTCCTGCGGCAGGACGACGACCTGGGCGGCCAGCATGCCGCTCGGGTCGTGGGCGATCCGGGTCACCGTGATCTTGGTGGCCTTCGGGTCGACCTTCACCCGCACGAACGTCGTGATGGTCAGCTCCCGGGTGAACGGGTTGCCGTTCAGGTCCGTGCCCGCCACCGACAGGTGCCAGACGTACGTGCCTTCCTTGAACACCTTGGCGAACGTGTTGGTGTAGTTGCCGTCGCCGTCCGGGTCGAACAGGCCGTTCGTACCGTCGACGAACAGCCCGCTGCCGCCGTGGCAGGTGCGCGGCAGCGTCTTCCACTGCTGCTTGGTGAGCAGCGCGCCGATGCGCTGCTCCATCCAGGTCGGCTTGTCCGGGCTGCCGGCGACCGAACTCGACGCCGCGCCGGTCAGCGCCGTCAGCTGCTGGCCGAGACCGACGGTCGGCGCGTCCAGCGTCGCCGTGACGGTCGCGCCGCGGATCGGCTGGTCGTCCTGGCGGACGCGGACGGTCAGCACCATCCGGTCCCCGGTCAGGTAGGACGGCTTGTCCAGCACCACGTCGGCGAGCAGGTGCAGGTCGAGGTAGACCAGCACCTGGCTGGGGTCCAGCTCCTCCGCGGTGGACGGCCCGGTGCCGTGGATGAGCCGCCAGTCGATCTTCTTCCCCTTGGCGACGGCGGGCAGCTGCGCCACCGACAACGCCCGGTCCGACTGGGTTTCCTGGATCTCCACCGGGAACGGCTGGAACGAGGCACCGTCCCACCGGGACAGCTGGATGGTGTCGGTGAAGACGGTGGTGCCGGCCTTCGGGGTCACGGCGAGCACCAGCCGGTCGACACTCGGTTCGGTGGAGAAGTAGACCGCGGGCAGCACAGCGGGGGCCGGCGGCGCGTCCGGGTCCGCAACACCCGTGGTCGGCGTCGTGGCCTTGGTGACCGCGTTCACCTTCTGGACGTCCGCCAGGATGTCCCCGACGTGCTGGGTCAGCTCGCTGGGGTCGTTGGCGAGAGCGAACACGCCACCGTTGAACTCCGACAGCTTCGAGAGCACGTTCTGGTCGGCGCTGGGGCCCAGCGCGATGGCCGAGAGGGAGCAGCGTTTCGGGTCCAGCACGGCCTGCCGCAGCGAACTGGAGTTGACGGCGTCGTGGAAGGAGATCGCCCCGTTCGCGGGCGTCGCCGACGCGGGCACCAGCGCCACGTGACCGCCGTTCTCCTGACCGTCGGTGAACATGATGATCGAGAACCGCTGGTCGGTGATCGGTCCGGCGTTGCCCAGCAGGTCGATGGCGAAGATGAGCCCGTCCCCGATCGGCGTGTTCGTCCCCGGGGCACCGAAGTCGAAGGCCGGGTTGTTGATGGCCTTCAGGGCGTCGTCGAGCGGGGTCAGCGGCAACAGGGCCACGATCCGGCTGGACGGCGGGCCGGCGCGGAAGCCGGCGACCTCGTCCTCGAACGCGACGATGGCCACCCGGTCGTCGGTGCCCACCCCGGTGAGCAGGCCGTTGATCAGGTGGACCAGCACCCGGCTCGCGATCTTGGCGTTCTCGAAGCGGTTCTCCAGCGCCATGCTGCCGGAGCGGTCCAGCACGAAGACGATGTCCTTGCGGCGCTGGGTGATCGTCGTCGGCGCGGTCGTGGAGTTGTGCAGGAATCCGGTGTAGAGGCCGGCTGTGTCGGTCAGCTTGACGTTCAGGCCGAACTGGATGGGGACCTGTTCGTACACGCTCGGCAGGTTGACCGTCAGTGTCGTGCCGTCGGTCTCCGTGGGCTCCGTGGGATTGTTCGAGATGGCCGTGATGGGAGCGGCGCCGGTGTAGGACCAATCGTACTTCGCGGTGAAGCCCGGCGGCGTACCGGCGAACGTCGTGGCCGGCATGGCGTTGCCGGCGTGCAGGTCGAGGTTCTGCAGTTCCACCGCCGTGGCCGGCACGTTCAGCGTGGCCACCGGGTTGACGGCGGCCCACTGGACCTTCACGTTGTCGCTGGAGAAGCCGAGCGACCAGTCGGCCGGAGCACCGGCGGAGACGCGGAGCTCCCACAGCTCACCGTCGACGACACCGCCGTTCAGGTCGGTGAAGGTGACGCCGACGTTCACCGTGTCGCCCTGGACGGTCTCGGTCACGACGTCGATCTGGTACTGGTGGGTGCCGGTGGGCGGCACGAACAGGGTGCCGTTGGCGGGCAGCTGCTGGGTGATGCGGGCGCCGGTGCCGGTGTCGATGTGGGTCAGCGACGACGTCACGCCGGTCACCGTTTCGGCGTACTGCAGGGTGAAGCTCTCCTGGGAGCCCCCACCTGCTTGCAGGGCCACGGAGAACACCGTGACGAACGCGCTGGTGTCCGACATCGTGTAGGCGGCGGCGCCACCGGTCGTCGGGTCGATGGTCGGGTCTGGCATGGTGTTTCCCCTCAAATTGCCGTGATGATCTGCTTGGCGTAGATGTCGAAATCCGCGGCGGCGCGATTGCTCTGCCACAGCAGCCACAAACCCAGGTTCGGGACCAGGAGCGGGTGCGGCGCCTGGTTGATCTGGACGTTGGTGATCAGCCGCTGCGCGTTCGCCCAGCCCCCGCTGATCGGACTGCGCCTGCGCAGCACGAGATCGATGAGGCTGTTGGAGAGCACCCGGGCGCTCACGAGGTAGACGGTGCCGTCGGCGTCGCGCACCAACGTCGGAAAGCCGTCGATGGCGTCCGAATCGGCGATGTGGCTGGTCGTCCACACGCCGTTGCTGCACGAGGCGATCCCCAGCCCGGCGGTGCCGTCGTCGTAGCAGACGAGGGCGTCGGTGGCGCTGAGCGCGAGCACGAACACGTCCAGCGCGCCGGTCGCCGCCGTGTTGAACGTGAAGTCGATGACGGGCGGGTCCTGCGGGTTCGAAGTGGCCGGCACCGGGTTGAACCGCAGCGCCTGCAGTTTCGTGCCGTCGGCGTAGGCCACCCACACGACACCGCCCGCCGCGGCGCAGTGCAGGTTCCGCTGGGTGAGGCCGGTCGCGGACAGCGCCACCGGGGCCCCGTCCGGGAAGGTGTTGTCCGTGTGCCGGTAGCGCCGGTAGAACCACTGTTTCAGGGTGGAACTGCTCTGGTGGGTGAAGAACACGACCTGGTCCCCGGCGATCGCCGCGCGCGCGGCCTGGTCGGCGACGGGATTGGCGGTGTTCGCCACCGGCTGTTCGCTCGCCGAGCCGATGGTGGCCAGCGGGCCGCGCTTCATCATCACGTCGGTGCCGGTCTGGTCGAACCCCCCGGTCTGGTAGGCGACGAGGACGTCGCCGTTCGGCAGCGCGACGGCGGCCGGTTCCAGGTGCGCGCCACCACTGGTGATCGCGGGCGCGGTGGTGAAGCCGAGTTCGGGATGGGCCGGGTCGAGCCGGGCGGCGAGGATCTGGTTGGTGCCCGCGGTGCGCGCGGACTGCCAGACGGCGACCAGGCCGCCGTTCGCGTCCACCACGCTGGCCTTGGTCAGCACGTCCAGCCCGGCGGCCGGCGACACCGGGATGTCCTGGCTGGCCGGCAGCTGACCGGTCAGCAGGGCGTTGATCGTGTCGCGCAGATTCACCTTGGGACGGTTGCGGCCCTGCCGGTAGTCGGCGGCCGTGCCGCCCAGCATGTCCTCCGCCAGGGTGCTCGGCGCCAGCTGGAGGCTGCGGGGCCGCAGGTCGGTGAGGGCGGGCGGGAGGATCGCCGGGGTGGCGGCCTGCCGGGTCAGCTGGGCGAGCGGCAGGTAGGAGTGCCCGGCGGTGAAGTCGCCGTCCCCGCTCGCCGGGACCGTCGTGGCGCCCGTCCGGACCCGCACCGCCCACTCCCGCTTGAGCCGCACGCTCGTCTCGACGCCGACGAACGGATCGACCAGCGAACCGTCCTCGGCGGAGGTCACCTCGCGGTCCCACACGTCGAGGTACACCAGGTCCGACCGGGTGCCGCTGGACGGCGCGGAGAGCGGCGCCACGACGGGCACGCCCCACGCGGCGGCCAGCGCGCTGTTGGCGTACAGCGGCTGGGAACCGTAGGCCGACCGTCCTTCCTGGACGGCGTCCCGGCCCTCGGCCAGGCAGCGCCCCGCGCGCTCCGGTGTGCCGTCGCCACCGGTGATGACGAAGTCGTCGCCGGCGCCGGCGGACGCCGTGACCCGGGTCGCGGACGCGTTGATCGCGGCGGCCACCTGGGCGGCCGAGAAGCTCCCGGCCGCGAACGTCACCGTCTCGGCGGCGGCACCGTCGGCGGCGATCGACAGCGTCATGCCGGCGGTGAGCGCGAACGGCTCGGCCGCGTCACCGATGAGCCGGGCGGGGGCCAGCCCGCGGGTCGCCTGTCGGTTCGCCGTGGTGAACCCGAGCGCGGCCGCGGCCGTGGAGTGCGCCAGGTCCACGCTCACCGTCGAGGCGGTGGGCGCGGACGCCGTCGACGTGAGCCGGATGGTGGCGACGCCGCCCCCGGCGGCCGCCGCGATCCGGAAGCCGTCGTTGCCGGCCGGGACGCCGTCGCCGACGAACCACTTGAGGAAGGCCTGCACCTCGAAGCGCCGGATGTCCTCCAGCTCGTTCCAGTCGGCGTCCACCAGCGGCACGCCCTGTTGCAGGCGAACACCGACGTAGTGCTTGACGCGGTCGAACGTACTGCGTGAAAAGTCACCCACGGTGACCCCCCTCTGCGATGATCGTGCCGGTTCGCGGCGTGATGAAGACGGATCTGGTCGTCACCGGTGCGAAGTCGTCGAGCACCCCGGCCAACCGGTCGGTGGTCGCCTTCACCTGCGCCGGATCGGTGACGGTCGGCGTGAGGTAGAGCCCGAGGGTGTCTCGCGAGATGTGCACGTCGTCGTCGCGCTCGCCGTTGGCGCCGGTGTCGTAGGTGTAGGTCTGGAAGTCGTCGAACTTCCCGCGCCGGTCCAGTTTCTGCGCGCCACCGGTGTCCACAGTGGTCGTTCCCGCGTAGCGGTTGTCCAGCGTCGCGGTCGCGCCGTACTCGCTGCTGGCGTACGGGATGCTCGCGTTGGACCGGTGCACGAGCAGGGTGCCGGTGCCCAGGTCGGCCGCCATCGGGCCGCGTCGCGCGTACGGGCCGTCGACCACCAGCTGGTTCGTGCCCCAGGTGAGGGTGCCGACGGCCAGGGAGTTGCGGACGATGGTCCAGCCGCCGTTCTGGGTGGAGCTGAAGAACAGTTCGATGTCCCCGGTCGCGGTCACCAGCGGGGCCGGCTGCCGATCGTGGTAGGCGGTCGTCGTCTTGGGCAGCGATCGGACCGGCGACCAGTCGGACGCGTTCAGGTCGAGGCCCTGCTTGACGCGGTGGACGATGCTCCACCGGGTCTGCCCGGCCGGGCCGCCCGGCTCGTGCCGGGCCCAGAACAGCCACAGCCGCTGCGTCGTGCTGGTGGGGTGGAACAGCACGTACAGGTCGTCCTCGACCCTGGGGTTCGCGCCGCCGTCCGAGGGCAGGGTGGGCGGCGTGGTCGACTGCCACGCCGTGCCGTCGTGCCGGTTGTAGCGGACCTGCCAGCCGCCCGCCACGAGTTCCAGCCAGAACAGCCAGACGCCACCGGCGTTGTCGGCCACCGCGGCCGGCAGCCGCCGCTGCGTCGCCGCGTCGCCGAACACCGAGGGCGCCGACCAGGTCGTGCCGGTCCGGGTGGCGGTCGAGATCCGCCAGCCGAAGGCGGGGTCGTAGGTCTGCCAGAACAGCCGCAGCAGGCCGCCTTGCACGGCGACGGCCGGGTTCTTGTCGATGCCGGGCCGGTCGACGACCGGCACGCTGGGCTGCCACGCCCCGTCGGCGAACCGCTTGGCCCAGATGTCCCAGCCGTGCTGCCGCAGCGTGTGGAAGAAGACCAGCGTCGAGCCGTCGGTGTCGCGGACCGCGACCGGACGGCCGTCGTAGGCGAAGTTCACCGACGCCGGCGCGGGCGCCGACCACGTGCCGGTGGCGTCCCGCGTCGTGGACCACAGGTTCAGCCGCTCCGGCTGGTTGCTGCGCGCGACGTTGTGCACGAACTCCTTGGTGCGGTTGGCCCACCCGGTGACCCGGGCGACGGTCGCGTCCAGCGTCGGCACGCCGCCCACGGTCGGGTAGAGGCGGGGCGCGTAGCGGATCTCGTTGCGCTGCGCACCGACCGGCAGGCGCGCGTCGGTGGGCCAGCCGATCCACTGGGCCAGCAGCGGCAACAGCCGGCCGTCGACCCGATCGGTGTCCAGGAAGCCCAGCGCGGCCCGGTTGAGGCTGTACAGCCGGTCCAGCTCGGCGCCGGGCAGGTCCAGGAACCCGCGTAGCTGTCCGGGATCGGTGACCGGCGACTGACCGGGCCGCAGCGCGGGCGGGCGTTCGGCGTCGTAGCGGCGGTAGATCGACGGCAGCAGGGCGTAGAGCCGGCCGGCGAAGTCGTAGGACGCCGTGGCCATCGCCTCGGCCACGTTGTGCGGGTCGGGGTCGTACACCGGCGGACTGCCGGTGAACGGGAACAGTGTGTAGTAGTAGACGTGCTCGCCGAGCAGGCCGGAGTCGGTGGCCGTGGTGATCCCGTTGCCCTGCGCCACGAGCACGCCGTCCTCCGGTCCCACCGGATGGGTGCGCTCCGCCCGGACCACCCGGACGCTCACCGGGTGCTCCGGGTCCGGGAACGACCAGGAGAGCGTGATGCGGTTGCCGTCGCTGTGCGCGGTAGCCGTGATGCCGACCAGTCGCATCGTCACCGGCCCCCTTGGTCGACCAGCACCACGTTCAGGCCCAGCGCGTAGGCGGCCTCGGTGGGAACGATCGGCACTTCGTTCGGGCCGAGCACGATCGTGCCGTGCGGTTCGACCGCGGGAGCCGAGACGTCACCGCGGCGGAACTCGGTGATGTTGACGAACCGGACGCCGGGCACGTTCTGGCTGTCCTCGTAGAACCGGCTCAGGTACACGGTCTGGCTGAAGCCGACGTTGTCGAACGCCAGCAGGTCGGCCGCGGCCTGCCGGACCGCGGCGATGACGTCGGCGGGCACGAAGAAGCTCTGCACGGCGATCTCGGCCGTCACGAAGATCGGCACGTAGTCCACATCGGACACTTCGACGATCTGGCTGAGCATCCGCTTGTCCTCGAAGTAGCCGATCAGGCCAGCTTCCAGCACGTCGCTGACCTTGCCGCCCCCCTCCGGCGCGACGTAGAGCGTGATCGTGTTCCAGCCGGTGGCGGCGGCCCGCACCTTGCCGACGCCCTTGTAGCTCAGGGCCAGCGCCTCGTAGTCGGCCCCGGTCACGGCGCGGCGCAGCGAGCGGAACACCGACGGTGCCTGGGCGACGGCGTGGGTGACGGTCTCCCGCTCGGCCCCGCCGGTCGCGGGCGCCGGGTTGGTCACCGTGGCGCCCAGCAGGGCGAGCGCGGGCGCGTCGGCGATGGTGGTGATCGTGCCCGCCGCGACGTTGCCGGCCTGGCCGCCGCCGGTGCGGTAGGTGGCCGTGACCAGTGCGCCGTTGCGGGGGACCACACCGAAGCCGCCGTCCCCGAAGATGACCACGGCCTGGTCGTTCTCGTCGACCTCGACCACGTAGTCGTGCTGCCCGGCCTGGCTGAACGCCAACGTGTCCCGCCGGGTCCAGACGTCGATCGTGCCGGCCAGTTCGGTGCGCACGCTGATGTCCTGGCCGGTCGGCTGGGCGACGCCGGGCCGGCCGAGCAGCGCGCCGGGGTGCGTCAGCGCGAAGCGCTGGTTCGGCGTGCCGTCGGACGTGCCGAGCACCTCGCGGTCGACCAGCCTGCCCTCCTGCACCGACAGTCCGGTGAACACCTTCCGGCCGGTCGACGGATCGGCCGCGATCGCGCCGAAGTCGATCACCAGCGGCGAGTCCCTGGTGTACTCGAAGCGGGCGGCCGGCCGGTCCGGCCGGCTCTTCGTCGCGAACGCGGTGCCCTTGGCCAGCGTCACCGTCGACGTCACCGACCCGGGCACGGTCACCGTCAGGTCGGCCGCGGCCGCGGCGGCCGTGCCCAGCTCGTAGCCGATCAGCCGCAGGTGTTCGATCACGCTGCGCCGGGTCTGCGCCGTGCCGAGGAAGCTCTCGTTCGCGACGCGGTCCTGGTAGTAGCTGAGGATGTCGCCGATGTGCGCGAACAGCTGCAGCAGGACGTTGCCGAAGTCGGCCTCGTTGGTGAAGTCCGTCCACTGGCCCAGCTTCCGCGGAATCTGGTCGCGCATGGCCTGCAGCAGGCTCTCGTAGTCCCGAGCCGCGTAGTCGATGACCGGCTGGCCGTTCACCTGAACGATGTCCACCATCACGCTCCCCTATCTGAAGTGGACCCGGAGTGCCTGCGGCGCGAGGTCCTTGCGGCGCACGTAGGACACCTCGACGGTCATCGCCTCGTCCGCCGAGCTGACGTCGACGCCGGCCACGGCCAGCTCGTCGCCCAGCCACCGGGTCAATGCCTGACCGATGGAGAACTCGACGGCGGCGGCCATGATCGCGTTGTCCGGATCGAACACGAGGTTGAACAGGCCACAGCCGAAGTCCGGCCGGTTCACCCGTTCCCCCGGCGCGGTGAACAGCACCTGGAGCACCTTGCCGCGCAACTGGACGGCGTCGTCGTCGACCGGCCGGATCGACCCGGCCACGTCGACGCCGAACGGGAACCCGAACCCGGTCACCATCCGGCCCACCCCCTCATTCCGCGCATGTCACGAAGTCCTGGCCCTGCGCCGCGACCGACGACGCCGCCGTCGTCGGTGCCGGCCCGCAGGTGTCGAAGCTGTCGCCGTCGAGCAGGACCCCGACGCCGTCGACGGTCAGCAGGCCGCTGCCCGCTCCGCTGCTCGGTGCGCCCGCCCCCAGCGGCGTGTCCAGCAACGACACCGGCGAGTTCGGCGCCGGCCCCGGCGCACTGAAGTCCTTGCCGCTCAGGGGGCCGTGACCGCCGGTCGCCGTCTCGGCGGGGCCGAGGGAACTGCCACTGGTCACCAGGGCCACCGGGGTGCCGCCGATCGAGACGAAGTCGCTCGGCTCCGCGGTGACCGACCCGTTGTAGGCGAACTTCCCGGTACCGGCGTAGGCACTGCCCTGTGCGGTGGTGCCGGACACGGTGTGCAGGTCGGTGCCGGTCACCGGATCTCCCTTCACCACGACGAGCTTTCCCATGGTTCAGCCCTTCTTCAGGTCGATGCCGGCACAGATGATCTCCACCGGCTGACCCGCGGCGTCGATCTTGAACGGGACCACGGCGGTCAGGGTCATGGCTTCGGCGGTCATCTCGATCGAGTTGCCCGTGGCGTCGGTGACCGTGATGCCGTCCTGGTCCAGGACCACGAGATGCCCCCGCGCGCCTTCGCGGATGATGATCGACTCGCCACCGTCCTTGTCCTCGAACTGGACGGTGTGCCCCTTGCCGGTCCTGATGATCTTGGCGGTCGGCGGTCGCTGGACCTCGCCGGACTCGGTGCCGTCGGCCTGCTGCGGCTTGGGCACCTGGCTGCCCGGCCCGGGTTTGGCCCAGTACGTGCCGACCCAGATCGGGAACTCCAGGTCGCCTTCCTCGAACTCCACCCACACCCCCGCCTCGAGGTCCGGGACGAACAGGGCACCTTGGCCGGCGGCGCCGCCGTAGGGCGCGCACGGCGTCGCCCATCCGGTGACGACGTCGATGCCGAGCACGCTGGGCACCTGCAGGCGCAGCCGGCCGAGGCCGGCCGGGTCGTCGTTGTACTTCACGATCCCGCGGTACTTGCCGTAGTACCGGTGTTCCAGCTTGTCGGCCAGGCCGGCGACGATCCGTTCCAGCGTCACGGCAGACTCACCCCGCCGCCGGTCAGCACGGCGTTGCGCTTGACCCGGAACCGCTGGACGTAGCCGTCGTCGGTGAACCGGTGCGTGACGTGCGTGACGTAGTAGGTGCCGCTGTGCGTCTCGCCGATCCCGTGGATGACGACGGTCCGGCGCGGCAGCAGGATCGCGTCGTAGGAGTTCGCGGCCACCTCTCCCTCACCGGTCACGAACCATTCGTTGTCGTCGAACACGGCCTGGCACAGCGCCGCCATCTCGGCGGGGCCGGTGGTCACCGTCTGTCCGATGAGGACCTGACCGGCCGTGATCCCGGCGGGCAGCACGTCGGCGGGCCGCCGGGCACCCAGTGCCGGCTGGTGACCGCTCTGCGCCGCCTCGACCCGCACCTCGCCGGTGCCGTGGTCGATCCCGGCCATCCCGACGGCCGCCGGGGTGAGCGCGTCGACCTCGACGCGGAACCGGTTGACGTTGGACTGCTCGCCGGCGTGCACGGTGAGCACGACCTGGTGCGCGTCGTCCAGTACGGGCGGCCGGAAGTAGCCGGTGTCGCCGTCGACGAAGCACTCGAACCCGTTGCGCCGCGCGAGCCGTTTCAGCAACCGGATGTCGGTCTCCCGCTGGACGATCGTGCCGACGTCCTCGTCGTGGACGATGCCGGTGTCGGTGACCTGCGGCTTGAGCCGGGCCTGCTCGAACAGCCGGGTCGCGACGTCGCTGTCCCGCATGTTCGGCCAGGTGGTCAGCACGTCGGCGCGGTCCATCAGCACGCCGGCGTCCATCCCCCAGATCGTCAGCCTGCACTGTTCCAGGCCGGCACCGAACTCGGAGGCCACGTGGGTGATGTAGCCGGTGAACAGCTGCCGCGAGTCGCCCTCCAAGCCGGCCGTGATCGCGACCTTCGTCCAGACGGCGAACTGGTCGTCGTCCACGTAGGGCCACGAACCGTCAGCCTTCAGCAGCAGCGCGACGGTCAGCCGGACCATCCCGGTCAGCTGGTCGTCCAGCTCGATCTCGAGGCTGATCAGGTTGTCGGCCAGCCCCGGCACCTCGGCGCCGCCGAGCTCGATCAGCAGTCGGTCGGTGTTCACGTCAGCTCACCGCCGGCGGGATGACGATCTGCCGGCCCAGCCGGCCGCTGTCGGCCGGGAAGCCGACGGCGAAGCCGGCCGCCTTGATCACGTCGATCACGGCGGTCACGTCGAGGTCGGTCCGGTTGTACGTGACCTCGATGGTGTCGCCCGTCACGATCACCGCGTCGACGCCGACGGTCCCCGACAGCGCCGCCCGCAGCGCCGCCCACGGGGGCGTGCCGGCGGCCGTCACCGGGAACCGCGTGGTGACCAGGGGTTCCTGGCCCAGCAGGGCGAGCGGGGACAGGAAGTCCGGGTTCGCGTCGCACACGTGCCAGTACTGCGACGGCTGGCCGTAGAAGGTGAACGCGAGCTGGTCGAGGCGGTCGCCGCTGTCCACCGTGTGCGTGAACGTGCCGGTCACCTCGGGCAGCGGCCGGAAGTCCTTCGCGGCCACGACCCGACCGCGCGCGTCGACGACGGCGATGTCGGGCACCAGCCGGTACCGGGAAAGCTTGCCGAACACGTCACATCACCCCGGGACCACGACGTTGGCGGCGTCGGCGGCGTTGGCCACGTTCAGCACGGACATCGCCTCCAGCATCGACTTCGAGTACAGGAAAGGCAGGTTCTTGCCTTCGATGACCGTCAGGTTCACCGACACGGTCGCGCGGATCGGGTTGAGATCGGCGCTGAACTCGGTCTCGGTGATGCCCATCGTGGTGATGTTCACCGGCAGCACCCGCTTGCGGCCGAAGACGAACAGGATCATCGGCGGGTTCGGGCTCCTGGCGAAGCTGAACCCCTTCGACTTCCCCAGCAGCGCACCGACCGCGCCGCCCAGCAGGCTCTCGTCCTTGGGCGCCACCATCAGCTCCAGCGTGGAGATCTGCGGTCCGATGCCGAACTGCTCGGTGATGCCGTCCCGGGCGTCGAGCTTGTCGGTGGCGTCCAACCGGATGTCGAACGCGATCGTCTGGTCCTGCACCGCGACCAGCTGCTGCTTCTGCAGTTCCAGCAGGTCGCCGAATTCGGCGCGGGCCTGCCGGAGACTGCGTTGCGGTACGGCGGCCGGCGCCGTACCGGTCGGCGTCGGACCGGGCACGCCGGGGAAGGCGAACGTGAGCGCGCGGCTGCGGGTCAGCTGCACCGGGTTGAACTGGAACACGACGACCAGCGGTGGCACGCTCAGGCCGAACTCGACGAAGGCGCCCCGGAGGATCTTGGGCTTGTTCGGAAAACCGTCGCTCATGACTCCCCCGTCCGGACCGGAAGATCGGGCCACAACTTGCCGATCTTCGCGAACTCGCCTTGCACGCCGCGCAGGATGTGCGACCGATGGATCACGCCGCCGTCGGCGGCGGCCAGGAACGCCGCGTTCACCGCGATGTTCCGGATGTTCGCGCCCGTGACCGCGAACCGCGCGGCCAGGTCGGCGAAGTCGACGTCCGGCGCCAGTGGCGCGCCGGGCGGGATCACCGCCTGCCAGATGCGGCGCCGGTCCTCGGCCTCCGGGAACGGGAACTCGACGACGAACCGGATGCGCCGCAGGAACGCGTCGTCCATGTTCTGCCGGAGGTTGGTCGCGAGCACGACGATCCCCTCGTACTCTTCGATGCGCTGCAGCAGATAGCTGGTCTCGATGTTGGCGTACCGGTCGTGCGCGTCGCTCACCTCGGTGCGCTTGCCGAACAACGCGTCGGCCTCGTCGAAGAACAGGACGGCGTTGGCGCTCGCCGCCGCCTCGAAGATCCGGGCCAGGTTGCGTTCGGTCTCGCCGATGTACTTGCTGACCACCCCGGCCAGGTCCACTGTGTACAGATCGAGGTCCAGGTCGCCGGCCAGCACCTCGGCGGCCATCGTCTTGCCGGTGCCCGGCCCGCCGCTGAACAGCACGGTCAGGCCGGTGCCACGGCTGAGTTTCGCACCGAAGCCCCAGTCGGTCAGCACCCGCTGCCGGTGCACGACCTGGTCGCGGATGTCGCGCAGCCGGCCGACGCGGTCGGCCGGCAGGACGAGGTCGTCCCAGCCGGCCCGGCAGGTCGCCTTGACCGCGGCCCCACCCAGGGTCCGCGCGGACTGCTGCCGGCAGGCGGCCGCGACGTCGGCGAGCGTCAGGGCGCGCGGCCGCGGCTGCGCCAGCCGCAGGTCGTCGGCCAGGCGGACGGCGGCCCGGATGCGGGCCGGCGGCAGGCGGTAGCGGCCGGCGAGCTCGGCCGCCCACTCGGCGGCGGCCTCGGTGTGCGGGGTCAGGTGCCGGTTCCAGAGCTCGACGGCACGGTCGACGTCGGGCAGGGGCACGGCGATCGGGTGGACGTCCAGCGTGCCGGTCCATTCCGGCTCGCCGGTGAGGAAGACCGGCCGGGGGTGGTCCTCGACGGCCGAGCGCAGCGCGGGCTCGTGCGCCGGCGCCAGGTCGGCGATGTGCACGGCCGCGTCGTGCAGCAGGGCGTCGCGGAACGTCAGCCGGATCAGCTCGGCGGCGTCCTGCTCGGGCAGGGTCGCGGCGTTCAGGCTGAGCAGCGGCAGGCCCATCCGGAGGCTCGCCCGGGCCGCCAGGTCGAGCTTGCCGGCACCGGCCGGGCCGTGCAGGTAGCACATCCGTGGCGAGAGCCGGACCAGGCGGTCGGCCACCGGGTCCGCCGTGTCGGCGTCGGCGTCGGACAGCCGGTGGATCCGGGCGTGGCCGGCCAGGCGCGGGTCCAGGCCGGTGGCGCCCAGCAGGAACTGGCGGATGTGCGGGTCCAGCACCAGGAACCGGGCCAGATCGGAGGAGCCGGACGGGCTCTGCGGGTCGTCGACCGGACGCAGGATGCCGTACCGCAGCAGCGGTGCCGTCGCGGTGAACAGGCCGGTGGCCGCCCACCGCCGCGGTTCGCCGTCGCACAGAAGCTTCAGGATCAGGTCGACGCTGGGGCGACGGCGGGTGATGTCGTCCTGCAGGTAGGCGTACACGCGATCGTATTTGTGGCGCAGCTCCGGGGCCAGGCAGACGACCACGGCACCGAGCTCGACGGCGGACAGCCCGAACAGGCGGCCGAGCGCGACCAGCGGCAGGTCGTCGCCGGCCTCGATCCTCGCGTCGATCTCGAGGGACAGCTGCTTCAGCGCGACACTCTCGATCGGCGGCATGCCGTCCCGGCCGTCGGCCAGCAGCCAGTCGACCTCGTCCCGGGTGATGTAGACCGCCCGCGCCGGCTGGGTTTCGGGGAACTCCTCGTTGTGCAGCGACAGCGACGTCAGACGCGCGCCGATCAGCAGATCCAGCCGGCGGAGCTCGTCGGCCAGGTGCTCGACGGGGTCGCGGTAGGCCGTCATGGGGTCACCTCGAACAGGAACGTGCGCCGGGCCAGCCGGGCGACGTCCACCCGCAGCTCGTAGAAGCCGGCGCTCAGCGCGGGCACCACGGCGGTGAAGGAGTCGGCGGTCAGGGGCTGGTCGGGCAGCACGGTCCGGTCGCCGACCGAGACCATGCCCCGCCAGCCGGCCAGGTGCGCACCGGTGAACGTGACGACGGTGCCCGCCGGGCCCGCGGCCGGCGTCATGCCGGTGATCACGGGCAGGTCCAGCGGCGCCCTGATCTCCGGCACGCCCACCGTGCGCACGCGGTTGGCCAGCGGGCGCTGCGCGGCGGGCAGCCGGTCGAGCTGGACGGTGGACACCTGGTACATCACCGACAGCCGGAACGGCTGGGAGAACGTGGTCCAGATGCCGCGCAGCTCCTCGGGGTCGAGCAGGTCACTGGCGATCTGCAGGTGTTCCCTGGCGTCGGCGAGTCCGGGATCGAGGTAGATCGCGGGGACGACCGGGTTCTCGTGGAACACCCGCATCGCCTCGCCGAGGATCTGGTGCGCGGTGGCGTTGCCCTCCAGCGGGTCGTTCGGCGCGTAGGGCGTGAGCAAGTAGAACAGGTTGACCGACAGCGGCGCCGGCACCAGCTGGTTCGGGCTGCCGGCCTTGACGGTGAAGTCCTGGTTCTTCAGGAACTGGTTCTCGGCGAGCTTGTAGAGGAACAGGTTGACCCGCCTGGTCGTGCTCGCCTCGTCGGGCGCCAGGATCGTCACGTCCGGCGCGGGGTTCAGCCGCATCTCGCCGACCAGCAGGTTGCGCAGCGACGCGCTGACCATGCCGATCGCCGTGCCCGCGCTCATCGCACGATCCGGTTCGTCAGGCGGCCGAGGTTCCGGCGCTCCCAGAACGCCGGGACGGCCACGGCTTCGTCGGGCGCGTGCACCACGACGATCCGCGGCGGCGCCGGCGGCTGCGCGACGACCGGCGGCGTCTCCACGACGGTGCCGTCCGGCTTCGGGGTCTGCCGGTGCGGCGGCCGGTTGGAGGCCACCACGGACTGGACGGCGCCCAGCCCGTGGTCCGGCTTCCGCTCCGGGCGCACCGCCGGTGCTGCTGCGCGCAGCGTGCGGATCGGCCGGGGCGCGGCCGGGGTGCGACCGGTCACCGGCGCGGGTCGCGGGGTCTCGGTGGGCCGTTCCGGGCCGGACAGGGCGGCAGGCCGCGCCGAACCGACGGTCGTCGCCGTCGCGGCCACCGCGGGTTCCGGCCGGACGGCCGGCGCGTCCGGCCGTCCGGCGAGCCCGAGGGGCCCGGGCCGCTCGGCCGGCGGGTTCGACGTCGGCCGCGGAAAGCCGGAAGCCGGCGCGGACATCCCCGGTGCCCCCTGGCTCTTCGCCGACGGAGTAGCAGGCAAGGCGGTCAGCGGCGAGGAGAGAGGCGCGGCGGCTGACCGTTCCGGCGCGGCGGCGTCGGCCGGTGACACCTCCGCCACTCTCGCGCCGACCGGCCGGGGCACCGGCTCGACGACAGTCGCGGCCGTCCCCGGCCGCACCGGTTCCGCCGCGTGCGCAGTGGCCTGCGGTTCGACGACGCGCCTCAGGTGATCGGACCGGCGTTCGGTCGCGTCCGAAACGTCCACCGGGACCGGTGCCGGTGTGAGCTCGAAGTCGTCCGTCTCCGCCAGCCAGTACGACCCGTCGTCCCACTCGGCAGGACCCGGCGCGGCCGGGGGGTGCTGCCGCACGTACCGGAAGCCACCGCGTGGCGGGCGTGGGGGAAAGGCGACCCGCACGCCGTTGTCGTCGGCCGCGCCGAGCAGTTCGCGGACGCCGGCCCGGAATCCGAACGGCCGCGCTCCGTCGGCCAGCACACCGCGCAGGTAACCGTCAGGCGCCACTGTTGAGCACCTCGATCGTGTCGGCGAGCACGTCGATGTACGTGTGCCGCTTGTCGCGGGTCATCGCCATGATCTCGCTCTCGCTCCAGTGGTAGTGGTAGGCCAGGTAGTGCACTTCCTGGTAGAGCACGGTCGCGTCGGTGCGCAGCTCGCCGAAGAAGAACCGGTGGACGTCGAACGGCGCCACGAACGTCCGGCCGCACTCGGCGCAGCGCGCGGCGAGGGTCTGCTCGACCTTCGGCGCCAGCTCCCGCATCCGGTCCTCGATCTCCAGCCGGGCGGCGGCCGGCAAAGCCGCCACGCGGTCGGGGTCCGGCGGGCGGTCCCCGATTCGCAGGACGCACCGGGACAGCAGCGCGGTCAGCGCCTCGGCCTCGTTGGCCGCGAGCCGCTCGGACAGCAGTTCCTGGTCGGCGCCGGTCGGCAGCCGGAACGCGACCTCCGTGCCGCCGGACAGCGTCATCGCGTACTGCGGCGCGCGGTCCGGCTGCTCGTCGACCGGCACGTCGGCGATCGAGAAGTCGACGGACATCTGTTCGCCGCACTCCGCCCACGGGCAGGTCAGGGCGGCCCGCACGACATCGCCGAACGTGGCCTGCCGCAACCGGAGCAGCAGGTAGAGCCGGTCGGCGACGAGCAGGTGCCGGGTGACGTCCTGGGTCACCGGGCTGATCGCACCGAGCCGGGCGACACAGCGGCTGAGCACGTCGGTCACCAGCGCCGCGGTGGGTGCCGCCGACCGGTGGGCCAGCAGCTCCTCCTCGCGACCGGTGAGCGGCGCCAGCTCGAACTCGCGGTGCAGCACCCCGCCGGCGTCCCGGTAGCCGCCCGGCAACAGGTTCATCAGTTCTCCTTGACCTCGGTCACGGAGGTGTCCCGAACCCAGCCCTCGTTCTCCAGCTTGACCGTGCTGATCAGCACCGCGTTGCCACCGGCGTCCAGCTGGGGCAGCGCCTGGTACTCCGACACCCAGGCGCGGTAGACGTTGTACGCCAGCACCTTCTGGCCGCCGAGGTTGTAGACCTCGATGGTGATGTCCTTGCGGAACGTGGCCAGCGACGTCGCGGCGTCGCCCTGGAAGTTGTTCACCTTGTTGGCCCAGTCCTCGAAGGTGGTGTCGTGGGTGACACCCGCCTCCATGACGATCGCGTCGTACTTCGTCTTGCCGGGGATCTGGTGCGGACCGCTGGCGTCGCCGCCCTCGTACCACGGCGTGACCTCGGTGGTTTTCTTCAGGGCGCCACACTTGTTCAGGGCGGCCACGTACTGGCCGTCCACCTTGATCTTGAACCGGAAACCCTGGTAGGGGTCCAACCGTGTGGTGTTGACTGTGAACTTGGCCATCTGGCCCTACTCCTTTCGTTGCGCCGCAGCACTATCCGGAGGCCAAGCCCGCCTGCTGGCTGATCCTGACCACGACGAACTCGGCCGGCTTCAGCGGCGCGAAGCCCACCAGCACGTTGACCACGCCCGCGTCGATGTCGGCCTGCGTCGTGGTTTCCGCGTCGCACTTCACGAAGAAGGCCTGGGCCGGCGTCGCGCCCTGGAAGGCACCCTGGCGGAACAGGCCGGTCATGAAGGACCCGACGGCCAGCCGCAGCTGCGCCCACAGCGGTTCGTCGTTCGGCTCGAAGACGGCGAACTGGATACCGTTGTAGATGCTGACCCGCAGCATGATGGCGGTGCGGCGGACCGGAACGTAGCGCCACGACGGATCCGACGAGATGGTGCGGGCGCCGAACGCCACCACACCCGCGCCGGGGAACCGGCGGATGACGTCGATACCCTTCGGGTTCAGGTTCCCGTGGTCCACATCGGACAGTTCCACGGCCAGGCCGACGACGCCGTTGAGGCTCGCCTCGGTGCCGGCCGGCGCCTTCCACACGCCGCGAGCCGCGTCGATCCGGGCGTAGAGGCCCGCGACGTGACCGGAGGGCGGCAGCAGGATCGGGTCCCGGGACTGGCCGGTCGGGTCGAGTGCCTTGACCCAGGGGAAGTACACCGCCCCGTAGGAGTTCGCCGTGGTGAGCTGGTTGCGGAACGCGGTCGCCTCGGCGACGGTGTCGTCGTGCGAACCGGTCTCACCGAGGTAGAAGACGTCCTGCAGCGGCCGGTTGGCGGCGTAGGCCATGCCGAGATCGGCCATCGCCGGGGTGCTCTCCCCCGGCACCGCGAGCAGGCTGAAGTCGGTCACGCGGTCCAGCAGCGGGAAAGCGTTGCTGAAGCTCGTCTCGCTGATCGCGGTCGTGCCGTCGGATCCGGCCACCGCCGCGGTGACCGGTGCGGCCACGGCCGCGTCACCGACCTGGATCGCGGTGGCGTTGGCGGGCCGTTGCACGGCGTTGCCGCTCTCCGACCGGCCACCGCCGCCGTCACCGAGCTTGAGCTGGATGGACGCGTCGTTCGCCGCGGCGGGCTGCACCGCCACCGAGGACGCGGCCGTGCCGGTGCCGGACTGCAGCACGAGCCGGGACTGCGCGCCGACGGTCTCCACCGTGCACGCGAAGGCGGTGAACGCCGCCGGGTCGGTGGACGTCTTCTTCTTGACCAGCAACCGCACCGCGGCCTGGATCGCGTCGCGGACGTCGTTCAGCGCGGTCGCCGTGCCGGCGGCGGTGGGCAGGGTCACGGTCTGGAGCCCGTCACCGTCCACATTGATCCGGAAGCTGAGGTTGGCGTTCAGCGGCAGCACCGGGTTGACGCCGCCGCGATGCACGCCGTGCTGCAGGCTGGCGGCGTTGGCCGGGAGCACCTGCACGTCGACCAGTGCGGAACCCCGGCCGACCACGGCGGCCACGTAGTCCGGCGAGCCAGGGTCGATGCTGAGGTTGTCGAACACCTCCAGCGGGACGATGCCGAGCGGATCATCGGGCAGCACGCTCGCGTTGTCCTGGCGGCGTACCGACAGCTTGAACAGGTTGCCGGGGTCCAGCGTGCCGTCCTCGATCTGCAGCAGCAGGGTGTTGCCCCAGGCGCCCTTGTTCTTGGCGCTGAAGGTGAAGCCGGCGACCGGGGCGGCGGCCCGGTTGTTCACCGTCACGCTCGCGACGGTGGCGTTGGAGCGGGTGACCCGCACGATGTAGCACTGCCGGCCGCCGTTGTTGAAGTACTGGAACACGCTGTGCGCGAGGAAGCCGTCCGCGATGAACGAGCCGTAGGTGCGCTGGAAGGCCGTCCAGCTGGTGACCAGGGTGGGGCCGGTGTCCGGTCCCCGCTCGGTCAGCCCGACGAACGCGGCCGTCGACGTACTCGCGGTGTCCAGCGGTTTCGCGCCGCCGGGCACTTCCTGGACGTAGACACCCGGATAGCTCAGGGTCGGCATGATCGTCTCCTCTCGCTCATTCGGTGGTGTCCGGACGTTTCCGGGAACGCGGGCGCTCCGGCTCCGGCGCCGGTTCGGCGGCGGCGTCGTCGACCGTCTCGACGTCGATGAGTCCCCGCCGGCGCAGTTTCTCGACCTTGTCGCTGCCGGCGACCTCGACGTCGGGCACTTCGTCCGACTCCTGTCCCGGGGACAGGCGCACGGTCCGGCCGGTGCTCAGCGGCACCGAGATCGGGCCGGACACGAGCAGGCTCCTGATCCGCACGGCCATGTTCGTTCCTCCTCGTTTGGTTGTCAGCCCGGGTCGGCGGCCGACCGGAGCACGGCCGCCAGGTACTCCGGCCACCCCGCACCGGCGCCCCGCGCCCGCTCGACGATCCGGCACACCCGGACCGCCCCGAGCCGGTCGGTCGGATCGACGACCGCGACACCGAGCCGCGGGTTGTCCCACATCAGGTCGAGATAGCCGCACAGCGAATCCGGCCGCGACGCGGACAGCAACAGGACGTCGAACCCGGGGCAGAACAGCGCTTCGGCTGCCTCCTCGGGCCCGCTCACGGAGCCCACGATCGTCATGTCGGTCCGCTCCCCCGCGATCCGCCGCACGATGTCGCAGTCGAGCGCGACCATGTGTGTGATGAGAACTCGGATCGGACCCATCGGCGTTCACCACCTCGGACACCGAGTCTGCTGGCCGGTGCGGCGACCGTCATGAATCCCCGGGATCAGGGTTCGGTCTGCAAAGGATCCGGATCAGCTGGATTCCGCCAGCACCCGCACCGGCGGGGGCGCGGTCTCGATGCCCCACTGCCGGCCGCGGATCGCCGCCATCACCTGACCCCGGCCGCGGACACCCAGCTTCTCGAGGATGTTGTGCACGTGGTTCTTCGCGGTGGTGAGCTGGATCTGCAGCAGCCGGGCGATTTCCTTGTTCGAGTACCCGGACTCGATCAACGCGACGATCTCCAGTTCACGGGACGTCAGGTTCACCAACGCCGCGGGACGGCGATCGCGGGCCAGCACGGCCAACCGGCCCACCAGGCCGGCGGCGATGTCCGCCCCGCAGGTGAATTCGCCCTTGGTGGCCGAGCGGAGCGTGCCGACGAGATCGGCGAAGCCGTGCTCGTTCGTCACGTAACCGGCGATCCCCGCCTCGGCGCAGGCGATCACCTCGGCCGGCCGGTCCGGGATGCCGAGTACGACGCACGGCACCGCGGTGATCCCGGCCAGCCGGTGCAGCGCGGTCAACCCACGCTCGCCGGCCATGTCCCCGGTCATGTCGAGCAGGATCACGTCGACGTCCGGCCGGTCCAGCAGCGGCACGGCGGTGTCGACGCCCCCCGCCGTCCCGGTCAGCCGGATGCCGGGCTCGGCGTCGAGCAGCTGCGCCAGGCCTTCGACGTAGATGCGCACGGGTGAGATGACGACGACCCGCAACGCCGGTGGTCTCTCTTCCATAAGGCAGAACCCCCAGTCCCTGTGGGGACCACGCTGACACGAGCCGTCGACAATCCGTCGACAATCCCGCTTGGCCCTAGGCCGTTCCAGCGACCCGGTTACCCCCGGTTGACGTAGTGTCGACGGATTGTGGACGCGCTCCGTGATCGTGGCGTCGACTCGGTCCGCTCGGCCCTGGACGGCGGCACGCAACGCCTTCGACGCAGCCATGATCGACGGATCCAGGCCTTCACCACGATCCACGACCTCACGGTGCCGAACGTCGCGGCGCCGCGCGGACCGGCACGCCACCTTCGGGACGATCACCGCCGCGGACGCCGCGGCCCTCGCGAAGATGGGCGATTCCCACAACAGACCGGGCGCGGTCTTCACCACCGACGGCAAGACGCCGCACGAGCCGTCCACGAACGACCACTGGCCGGACAAGGTGTCGAATCTCGTGCCGATCCAGCTGTCACTGGGTGCCGCCGGCCTACGAACTCCCGTTCACCGGCGGGGCTCCCGGCGCGTTCGAAAGGGCAAGATCGGCGCACGGTCGTCGATCGTGCCGGGCTCGGGCTCGTCGGGCGTGAAGAACAAGCCACCGGTCGACGGCGCCAACCCGAACATCCCGCGCGCCCCGGACCGGCTGCTCAACACCAGCCCGGACGTCCGGACCTCCCGATGCCGAACAACGACGACCACAAGGAAACCGCTCCGGTTCGTCCCGAGCGGGCCAACCTCGACGGCATCGTCGACGCCGTCGAGGCGGACCTGGAAGGCACGTCCGACGGTGGCCAGTCGAACGACCGGCTGTTCCTGCCCGCGACGGCGTACAACCGCGTGGCGGTCACCCGGGAGATCAACGACGGGCTGCTTTCGCCGCGCTTCGCACCCAGCCGGCGCGCGTGGGTGCTCAGCGGCGACATCGCCCGCGTGAGCCCGCCGGTCCCGGCGTCGATCCCGTAGGACGGCGACAGCAGATAGCGGGAGGGGGCGGACCGGGCCGCTCAGGCGCGCCGGGCTTCCTCCACCGCGTCGCGTCCTTTGTAGATCATCGCCGTTCTCCCGCGGAGGCCCGACCCCATCGGGACAACCCTGAATACGCGGGAAGTCACTCCGTCACGATCGCGAGGCGGTTTGTCCCGGGATGTGCCTCCTGATCTAGGGTGGGCGCATGATTCTGCGGCGTACCCTGCTCGCGGCGATGGCCCTGAGCGCGGCGATCGTCACCGGCTGCTCCTCCTCCGACGGCGACGGCGGCGGCGGCGCGTCGCTGCCCGACGCCGGCGCCCTCCTCAAGGACAGCGCGCAGGCCGCGGGCGGCGTCACCAGCACGCACTTCACGCTGAAGGTCAACGGCACCGTGCCGGGCCTGAGCGTGCACAGCCTCGACGGTGACCTGACCAAGGCCAACGGCGGTGGCGCGAAGGGCACCGGCACGCTGGAGCTGATGGGCCAGGTCGTCGACGCCCAGTTCGTCCTCGTGAACGGCTCCCTGTACATCAAGGGGCCCACCGGCGGGTTCCAGCAGATCCCCGCGATGCTGAGCTCCTCGATCTACGACCCGTCCGCGATCCTCGACCCGCAGCGCGGCATCCCGAAGGTGCTGTCCTCGGTCCAGAACCCGAAGACAGAGGGTAAGGAAGACGTCGACGGCACGCCGACGTACCGCGTCACCGGGACGGTGCCGAAGGACGCGCTGGCCGCCCTCGTGCCGGGGGCGTCCTCGGATGCGAACGCCACCTTCTGGCTCCGCCAGGACGGCGGCCACCTGCCGGTCAAGGCTTCGCTGGGGTACCAGGGCGGGGCCAGCGTCGACGTGACGCTGTCCGACGTGGACAAGCCGGTCACCGTCACCGCGCCGGCGTGACCGGGCTGACCGGCTCGCGCGGCGGCCGCGCGCTCGCGGTCGGCGCCGGTGGTCTCGCCGTGCTGCTCGGCGCGTTGGACACCTACGTCGTGGTCGGCCTGCTGCGGCAGATCATCGACGACCTGAGCGTTCCGGTGAACCGGCTGGAGATCGTCACGCCGGTGATCACCGGCTACCTGCTCGGCTACGTGGCCGCGATGCCGCTGCTCGGCCAGGCCTCCGACCGGTTCGGCCGCAAGCTGCTGCTGCAGGCCTGCCTCGGCGGTTTCCTCGCCGGGTCGGTCGTCACCGCGCTGGCCGGCACGGTGCCGGTGCTGGTCGTGGGCCGGGTGATCCAGGGGACCGCCGGGGGCGCGCTGCTCCCGGTGACCCTCGCGCTGGCCGCGGATCTGTGGCCGGGCAACCGCCGCTCCGCCGTACTCGGGACCGTCGGCGCCGCGCAGGAGCTCGGCAGCGTGCTCGGGCCGCTCTACGGGATCGGGCTGGCCGCCGCGACCGGCTGGCGCGGCGTGTTCTGGGTGAACGTCCCGCTGACCGTGCTGGCCGCCGTTGCGGTGCAGGTTTCCGTGCGCGGCACGAAACCTGCCGTACGGCCGCGAGTCGACCTCGGCGGTGCCGCGCTGCTGGCGCTCACGCTGGCGTTGCTCGTCATCGGCCTGGACAACCCGAACCCGCGTGAGCAGGTACTGCCGCCGTGGGGCGTGCCGTGCCTGATCGGCGCCGGGCTCGGCCTGGTCGCATTCCTCTGGTGGGAGTCGCGCGCCGAGGTCCGGCTCGTCGACACCGCGAACGTGTCACTGCGGCCGTTCCTCACCGCACTCGCGACGAGCGTCGCGGCGGGGGCGGCGTTGATGATCACACTGGTCGACGTCGACCTCTTCGCGCAGACCTTGCTCGGCCGCGACGACGGCGGCAGTGTCGGGCTCCTCCTGAGGTTCCTGGTCGCGTTGCCGGTCGGTGCCCTGCTCGGCGGCCTGCTCGCCACGCGGATCGGCGAACGCTGGATCGCCGGCGCCGGGATGCTGATCGCGGCCGGTGGCTACCTGCTGATGTCCCGCTGGCCCGCCGACGTTCTCGCGGCCAGGTCCATCCTGGGGCTGCCACGCCTCGACGTCGACCTGGCGCTGGCCGGCCTGGGGCTCGGCCTGGTCATCGCCCCGCTGTCGGCAGTCGCGCTGCGTGCTGTGCCGCGCGCCCAGCACGGCGTCGCGTCGGCCGCGGTCGTGGTCGCGCGGATGACCGGCATGCTGGTCGGCGTCGCCGCCGTGTCCGCCTTCGGCCTGCACTACTTCCACACGTTGACCGCGTCGCTGAACCCGCCGATCCGGATCCTGTTCCCCTCCGCGCCGGCTTACGACCACGCACTCGCCGACTACCTCGGCGCGGTCCGCGAGGCGCTGCTGACCGAATACCGCGCGATCTTCCTGATCACGTCCGCGGTCTGCCTGGCCGGCGCGGCCGTCGCCGTGTTCATCGGCGGCCGGACGCCCCGGACTGCCGTGAGCGCTGAGCCGAGCCGGTCCTCCACGGCACCTTGATCAAGCACCTGACCTCGGGCTGACGCGGAAACCGCGCCTTGCGGGGTGGATCGGATCGAGCTATTTTCGATACGAAACGGTAGCGTAGCGGAAGTGAGAAGCAGCGTGGGTACACCTGGGTCCAGCGGCATGCCTCGGCCCTCGGCGAAGGGACGGCCGCGGGATTCAAGCCGTGACCTGGCCATTCTCGACGCGACCCTGGCACTGCTGACCGAGGTGGGATACGACCAGCTCTCGATGGAAGCCGTCGCCGGGCGTTCCGGGGCCGCGAAAACGACGATCTACCGCCGCTACCCCGACAAAGCGACGCTGGTCGCCGCGGCGGTCGAACGCCGCGGACCCGCGAAACCCCCACCGCCCAGGGGAAAGAGCCTCCGGGCAAACGTGCATGCCCTGACCACGTGGCTCGCGCGGAGCATCTCCGAACAGGACGTCGGCCTGCTCGGAGCCCTGTTCACCGGCATGCGCAACGACCCGCGGCTCGCCCAGGCGATGCGGCGGATCCTGCGTCGGGACGAGACCGCGATGACCGACAACCTCGGTCACCCAGGGGCCGAGCCACTGGCACCCGGGGCGGCCACACTCTTCGCCGAAGTCGCACCGGCGCTGATCGTGCATCGCGTCGTCGTCGTGGGCGAGCCGTGCGACGCGGCCTTCGTCGCGCACCTCGTCGACGACATCCTCCTGCCGCTCCTGCGCCGCACCTGAGCGTGCGGCCGACCCGAATCACCGGCAAACCGGGAGACACGATGAAAGCTGTACGGTACGACCGATTTTCCGGCATCGACGGGATCTACCTCGCGGACATCCCCGAGCCCGTGGCCGGCCCGGGCGAAGTGCTCGTGCGGGTCGAAGCCGGTGCACTCAACCCGGGAGCACTGCCGGCGCTGCACGGCAGTTCCTACACGCCGGGCCGCGATCTCGCCGGTGCAGTCGTGACGGTCGGCGCCGACGTGCCCGGCTTCACCGCCGGTGACGCGGTGCTGGGCCGCCTGCAGAGCTGGGACGCCCACGCCCCGTTCGTCGCCACCCCCGCGGACCAGCTGGTGCGCAAGCCCCAAACCCTCTCCTGGGACGTGGCCGGCTCGCTCTGCACCACCCCGATGGCGGGCCTCGGCGCCATCCGGGCGGTCGCACCCCGGCCCGGCGAGACCATCGTGATCTCGGGCGCATCGGGCGGCGTGGGGTTCACCGCCGCCCAGCTCGCACGCCGCGCCGGAGCGACGGTGATCGGCCTGACCAGCGACGCCCATTCCGACCTGCTCCGCCACCACGGCATCGAGCCGGTCCGGTACGGCGACGGCGAACAGGAACGGATCCTCGCCACGACCGATCGAGTCGACGCCTTCATCGACACAGCCGGTGGCGGCTACCTCGACCTCGCCCTCACCCTCGGCGTTCCGGCAGACCGCATCGACACCGTCGTCGACTATCGCGCAGCGAAAGAGAAAGGCGTCAAATCCCTCGGAACGAACGACGCCGGCGGCCTCCCGGCGCTGGCCGAACTGGCCACCCTCGCCGCTTCCGGCGACCTGCACATCCCCATCGCCGCAACGTATCCGCTCACCGCCGTGCGCGACGCCTACCAGGCACTGGCCGACCGCAAGAGCCACGGGCGCATCGTGCTGCACCCCCAGGACCTCGCCTGAGCCCGTCGAAGCTCGCGTCGAGCGTCCTGCCGAAACCCGGCGGGACGCGGAGCCCGCGCGCGGGCATCATGGCGGCCATGCCACACCGCGTCCTGCTCGCCGACGACGACCGCGCCATCCGGGAGTCGCTCGTCCGGGCCCTCGACCTCGAGGGCTACCACGTCACCGAGGTGACCGACGGCGTCGACGCGCTCGCCACCGCCCGGCGCGACGACTTCGACGTGCTGATCCTCGACGTGATGATGCCCGGCGTCGACGGTCTCGGCGTCTGCCGCGTGCTGCGCGCCGAAGGCGATCCCACCCCGATCCTCATGCTCACCGCCCGCGTCGAAACGCCCGACCGCGTGGCCGGCCTCGACGCCGGGGCCGACGACTACCTGCCCAAGCCGTTCGAGCTCGACGAGCTCCTCGCCCGGCTGCGGGCCCTGCTGCGCCGCACCTCGCCCGAGCCGGAGGCCCGGCGCACCCTGCGGCTCGGCGAGCTCGCCGTCGACCCGGCCGCCCGGCGGGTGTGGTGGCAGGGCACCGAGATCACGCTGTCCAAGACCGAGTTCGACCTGCTGGAACTGCTGGTGCGCAACGCCGGGATCGTCCTCGACCGCAGCACGATCTACCAGCGCATCTGGGGCTACGAGTTCGGCTCCGACTCCAAGAACCTCGCCGTCTACATCGGCTATCTGCGCCGCAAGCTGGAGCACGCCGGCGCGACCGAGCTGATCCACACCGTGCGCGGCGTCGGCTATTCGGTGCGGCCGGCATGAACCTGCGCAGCAAGCTCGCGATCGCCTTCGCCGGCGTCGGCGCGGCCGCGGCCATCCTCGTCGGCGTCCTGAGCTACCAGGCCGCCTCGGAGCGGATCGACGCGGAGCTGGACCGGTCGCTGCTCACGACGTCGGCGGAGGTCGCGGCCGGCGCGACGCAGGTCCTGGCGCCGAGCCCGGTCACCCGCGGCCCCGATGACGACGACCACGACGAGGCCCAGCCGATGGTCGCCCAGGCGATCGCCGCGGACGGCACCGCCCGGCCGATCGGCGGCCGTGCGGTCCACCTCGGGGTCGACGACGCCGACCGGGCGCTGGCCGCGACCGGCTCGCTCGGTGACCACCGCTACTGGAACCTCACCGCCGGCCGCGACGACTACCGCGTGATCACCGTCGCCCTCGGCCCCGGCCGCGGCGCCGTCCAGCTCGCCATCGACGTCGACGAGTCCCGGCACGTGCTGGATGGCCTGGCCGCGCGCATCAAGGCCGTCAGCGCCCTGGTCCTGGCCGTCGCGGCGCTCGCCGGCTGGCTGCTGGCCCGCCAGATCACCCGGCGGCTGGTCCGGCTGACCGACGTCACCGAGCAGGTCAGCGACGGCCGCCTCGACGACGTCTCCGTGCCCACCGGCGGCCGCGACGAGGTCGGGCGCCTCGCGGTCTCGTTCGATCGCATGCTCGGCCGGCTGGCCGACGCCCGCGCCGATCAGGAACGCCTGGTCCAGGACGCCGCCCACGAGCTGCGGACGCCGTTGACCAGCCTGCGCACCAACGCCAGCGTCCTGCGCCGGTTCGCCGAGCTGAGCCCCGAATCGCGCGGGCGCCTGCTCGACGACGTCGACGGCGAGACCCGCGAGCTGACTCACCTCGTCGACGAGCTCGTCGAGCTGGCCACCCGCCGCTACGAGGCCGAGGAGGCCACGCCGGTCGAGCTGGGCGAACTCGTCGAGCGCGCCGCCGATCGCGTGCGGCGCCGGTCGGGGCGCGCCATCACCGTCGAGGCCGGCGCGTCGGCGCTGACCGGGCAGGCGAAGGCGCTGGAACGCGCGGTCGCCAACCTGCTGGAGAACGCCGTGAAGTTCGCGCCCGACGGCCCGATCGAGGTCGAGGTACGGGACGGCCGCGTGCGGGTGCTCGACCGCGGCCCCGGCATCGCCGACGACGACGCGGCCCGCGTGTTCGACCGCTTCCACCGCGCGGACGGCGCCCGCCGCCTGCCCGGCTCGGGGCTCGGGCTGGCCATCGTGCGGGACATCGCGCTGGCCCACGGCGGCACGGTGTTCGCCGAGCCGCGCCCGGGTGGCGGCGCCGTGGTCGGGTTCACCGTCGGCGCGGATCTTCTCTTACCGAACTCTCACCCTCGTCACGTCGACGGCTAACCGGGTTCGGGAAGGGTGGATCCGAAGCGATCACCCCGAGGAGCCCGATGTCCGCCACGCTCGCCACCCGCCGCGTCGCGCGGCCCGCGGTGCGCGCGTGGTGGCGGGACGCCGCGGGCCTGACGGCCTGGCTGAGCGTGCTGTTCGTGGTCGCGCTCTGGGTGTCGGGCCGCGGCCTGCAGGACCTCGGCACGGACTTCTTCACCTCCACCGGACGGCTGACCGGCCTGGTGTCGGCCGACCTCCTGTTGCTGCAGGTGCTGCTCATGGCGCGGATCCCCTGGGTCGAACGCGGCTACGGCCAGGACGAGCTGGCTCGGCGGCACCGGCTCGCCGGGTTCACCTCGATCACCCTGCTGGCCGCGCACCTCGTGCTCATCACCCTCGGCTACGCGGCGACCGACCGCGCCGGCGTCCTGGCCGAAGCCTGGGCGCTGGTGACGACGTACCCGGGGATGCTCCTGGCCACCGCCGGGACGGCCGCGCTCGCCATGGTCGCCGTCACGTCGGTGCGCGCGGCCCGGCGGCGGCTGCGCTACGAGTCCTGGCACCTGCTGCACCTCTACGCCTACCTCGGCGCCGGCCTCGCCCTGCCGCACCAGCTGTGGACCGGCGCCGACTTCACCGCCTCCCCGGTCACCACGGCGTTCTGGTGGACCGCCTACGCGTCGGCCGCGGGCGCCGTGCTCGTGTTCCGCGTCGGGCGGCCGGTGTGGCTCAACGTCCGGCACCGCCTGGTCGTCGAGCAGGTCGTGCCCGAAGGCCGGGGTGTCGTTTCGGTGTACCTGCGCGGCCGCGACCTCGACCGGCTTCCCGTGGCGGCGGGTCAGTTCTTCGTCTGGCGGTTCGCGGCCGGACCGGGCTGGACGCGCGGCAAGCCGTTCTCCCTCTCCGCCGCCCCGGACGGGCACCGGCTGCGGATCACGGCGAAGGACCTCGGCGCGGGCAGCCGCCGGCTCGCCACCCTGCGGCCCGGCACGCCCGCGCTGTTCGAAGGCCCGTACGGCCGGCTGACCGGAACCGTCCGAAAAGGACGGAAGCTCGCGGTGTTCGCCTCCGGTATCGGGATCACGCCCCTGCGCGCACTCCTGGACGAACTCCCCTACCAGCCCGGGGAAGCCGTGCTGTTCCAGCGCGCGGGCCGCCCGGCCGACCTGCTGTTCCGCCGGGAGCTGGCGGACCTCGCCGCCCGCCGCGGGATCCGGATCCACCACCTGCTCGGCCGGCGCTCGCGCGACCGCACGTCCTGGCTGCCCGCCGGGTACGCCCCCGTGCCCGACGAGCAGGTGCTGCGCCACCTCGTGCCCGACATCGCCGACCACGACGTCTACGTCTGCGGCCCCGACGCCTGGACCGGTGCCGTGCTCGACAGCGCCCGCCGCGCCGGTGTCCCCGCCGACCGCGTCCACGCCGAGCGGTTCGCCTGGTAGGAAAGGACTTCCGATGCGCAGGATCGCCATCGCCTTCGCGGCGACCGTGTCCGTCGTCGTGCTGCTGTTCAGCTACCGCACGAGCACCGACCAGACGCCGGTCGCCACCGGACGCACCCAGCCGTCCCGCACCGCGAGCCCGCCCGCCTCCGGTGCCCCCTCCACCGCGCCTTCGGGCGGCGACGGGACGTTCACCGGAGCCGCCGCCGACACCCGCTACGGCCCGGTCCAGGTGCGGATCACCGTCGCGGGCGGCAAGATCACCGACGCCCAGGCCGTCGAGTACCCCCAGGAAAGCGGCCGCGACGTCCGGATCAACTCCGAGGCGGTGCCGGCGCTGAACCAGGAAGCGCTGCAAGCCCAAAGCGCCCAGATCGACACCGTCAGCGGCGCCACCTACACCTCCGAGGGCTACCAGCAGTCCCTGCAGTCGGCGATCGACCAGGCCCACGGGTGACCACCACGCAGCGCCGATCCTGGACGCGCCCGGTCATGGGCACCCAGGCCAGCCTCCACCTGCGCGGCCCGCGCGTCGGCTCCGACCCCGCGGTCGAACCGGCCGTGGCCGCGGTGTTCGGGCACCTGCGGGCCGCCGACGAGCTGTTCAGCACCTACCGGCCCGACAGCCAGGTGAGCGCGCTCCGCCGCGGTTCGCTGCCCCGCGAGCGCCGGCACCCGTGGCTCACCGAAGTCGTCGAGCTGTGCGAAGAGGCGCGCGACCGCACCGACGGGTACTTCGACGCGTGGCCGCCGGGCGGTTTCGACCCGTCCGGCCTGGTCAAGGGCTGGGCGACGCAGCGCGCGGCCGACGGCCTCCGCACGCTCCCCGGATTCGACCACTACCTCAACGTCGGCGGCGACATCACGGCGCGGGTCGGCGTCACGACCGCCCCGCCGTGGCACGTCGCGGTCGAAGACCCGGCCGACCGGAGCGCGTTCCTGACGATCCTCGACGTGCGCACCGGCGGAGTCGCGACGTCCGGCTCGGCCGCCCGGGGCGCGCACATCGTCGACCCGCACACCGGGACCCACCCCGGCGAGCTGCTGGCCGTCACGGTCACCGGGCCCACGCTGCTGTGGGCCGACGTCTTCGCCACGGCCGCCTTCGCGCGCGGCGGGCCCGACGTCGAGGCCTGGGTGGCCGGCCGCGCTCCCGGTTACCGGGTCGCCGCACTCGCCCGGGCCCCTTGAACCTCACCGATTCCCGCTTCCGCACACCCTCCACAAAGGACACCATGACCACCGTCAACGGCCTGCCCGCCCACGTGCTGCTCGTGCACGCCATCGTCGTCCTGCTCCCCCTGTCCGCGTTGCTGCTGGTCCTCAGCGCGCTGTGGCCCGCCGCACGCGGCAAGCTCGCCGGGCCGAACGCGATCCTGTCCGTCGTCGTGGTGGTCCTCGTGCCGATCACGACCGACGCGGGCGAGTGGCTGGAACGCCGCGTCGCCTCCACCCCGCTCGTGCGGACCCACACCGAGCTGGGCGACACCGCGCTGTCGGTGGCGATCCCGGTGGCCGTGCTGGCGCTCGTCGTGTGGTGGCGGCGCCGGGAAAGCCTGCGAACCCAGGCGGCGGACACCGCCGCCCGTCGCACGTTCCTCGCCCCGGCGTCGACCGCGGTGACCGTGGTGCTCTCGGTCCTCGCTGTCGTGGCCGCGGGTGCGGCGGTCTACGACATCTACCGCATCGGCGACTCGGGGGCCCAGGCCAGCTGGCAGAACCAGTTCAGCTCCGCCCCGGCTCCGCGCGACCCAGGCCACTGACCCCGGCGACAGTGCTCAGCGTCCGATGGGTCCGATGGCGTCCAGGCAGAACCGCAGCAGCCGTTCCGCGTCACCGGGCGCCGGTCGCGTGCCGGGCAGCAGGTGCGTGGGCCGGTCCCGCCGGTCGTGCCAGAACCGGCCGGCCGGCGGTCCGGGCCGGGTCGCCGCCAGCCAGACCGCCGTGTCGGCGCCTTCCTCGGCGGTGCGCAGCGCGGGCTCGACCAGCCGCCGGAACGACGGGAGCGAGCCGGCCAGGCCCGGGGTGTCCGCCCAGCCGGGGTGCGTGCTGTGCACCGCGATGCCGTCCGGACGCCAGCGTTCGGCGAGCGTCGGCGTGAGCTCCACCTGCATCCGCTTCGTGCGCGCGTACGCGGTCGCGCCTCGGTAGCGGCCGCCGCGGTACTCCGGGTCGTCGGCCGCGAGCTTCTGGGTGTACATCCCGCCGGACGACACCCAGATCACCCGGGCGTCCGCCGACGCCCGCAACGCGGGACGCAGCAGCTCGGTCAGCAGCAGCGGTCCGAGCACGTGCGTGGCGAACGTGATCTCGTGCCCGGCCACGCTTTCCTCCCGCCGCGGCGGGAGCACCCCGGCGTTGTGGACGAGCACGTCCACGCGCGGCTCCGTCGCCGCGAACTCGCGCACCGAAGCGAAATCGGCGACATCGCACCGAGCCGTCCGGACCTTCGCCTCCGGGACCGCCGCGCGGACGCGGCTCAGCGCCCGCTCCCCGCGTTCGACGTTGCGCACCACCAGCACCACTTCCGCGCCCAGGCGGGCCAGCCCGGCGGCCGTCGCTTCGCCGAGGCCCGAGCCGGCCCCGGTCACCAGCGCCACCCGGCCGCGCAGCGCGTCCGGCGCGGGGTCGTCCGCCGGCCAGGTGCGGCGCCGCAGCGCGTAGCCGAAGCGGGAGTAGCCGACGACGACGGTGCGGTCGAGCAGGGTGTCGAGCAGCAACGAAGAACTCCGATCAGTTCAGGACGACGATCGCCGCGTTGAGCGCCGTCGCGAAGAGCGTCCAGGCAAGATAAGGCAGCTGGAGGGCGGCCGCCGCCGTCGAGCGGCGCCGGAAGACGACCGCGGTCGCCACGATCACGACGTCGAGCACGACGATCTCCACCAGCGCGACGGTGTAGGCGCCCGCGGCGAAGAACAACGGCGTCCAAGCGGCGTTGAGCACGAGTCCGGCCGCGTACCAGCCGAATTCCCGCCGCGTCGCCCCGGTTCGCCAGAACAGCCAGCCGGACACGGCGATCGCCAGGTAGAGCACCGTCCACACCGGACCGAAGAGCCACGACGGCGGCGCCCACGGCGGCTGCGCCAGTCCGGAGTAGACGAGGCGGGACCGCGTCGCGGCGAGACTGCCGACGGTGGCGACGACGGCCACCGCGGCGACGAACCCCGCCAGGGCCAGCGGCGGAGCGGGGCGAGGGAGGGTGGTCATACCGGCTCTCCCACGGTCGGTCGTGCGTCCGATCCGGTCGTGGCGCCCAGCACGTGGGCGAGCGCGTCGCCGAGCCGGCGGTGACGGAACTCGTGCCCGGCGTCGAGCAGCCGCATCGGCCGGACCCGCTGGTCGGCGAACGCCAGTTCGCGCGCCCCTTCGCGGCCGAGCAGCAGCCGCGGGCCGAACGACGGCAGGGCCAGGACCGCCGGGCGGTGCAGCACCTGCCCCAGGGTGCGCGTGTACTCGGCGTTCCGCACCGGTTCGGGGCCGGTGGCGTTCACCACGCCGTCGAGCGCCCGATCCGTGACCGCCCGCAGGTAGACGTCGGTCAGGTCGTCGAGGCCGATCCACGGCATCCACTGGCCGCCGGTCCCCAGCGGCCCGCCCAGGCCCGCGGCGAACAGCGGGCGCTGGAGCCGGAGCACGCCCCCGCGCGGGCTGAGCACCAGCCCGGTCCGCACCCGGACCACGCGGATCCCCGCCGTGGCCGCCGGTTCGGCGGCGGCCTCCCACTCTTCGACGACGTCGGCGAGGAAGCCGTCTCCGCGCTCGCTGTCCTCGGTCAGCACCTCGTCGCCGCGCTCGGGTCCGTAGAAGCCGACCGCGGACGCCGAGACGAACACCCCCGGGCCGTCCGGCGTGCGGGCGGCGAGCTCGGCGAGCTTCCGGGTCGGGCCGATCCGGCTGTCCCGCACGGCCCGCCGGTGACGCTCGTCGAACCGTCCGGCCACCGAAGCCCCGGCCAGGTGCACCACCGCGTCGACCCCGGCGAGCAGGTCCGCGGCGGGTTCCTCCGGCCGCCACGTCCGCTCGTCCGGGGTGCGCGCGGTCCGGCGCACCAGGCGGACGACCCGGTGCCCGCCGGTGGTGAGCAACGCCGTCAGCGCGGTGCCCACCAGACCGCCGGCGCCCGTCACCGCGACGGTCAGCGGCTCGTGCCAGTACCGCCGCTGCGCGGCCAGGTCGGCGGCCAGCTGGCGGTGCCGGTAGGCGAACATCGAGCGCAGCACCGCCGCCGGCACCGGCGTCTCCACACGGTCGGTGAGCACGGTGCGGCCGGGGCCGTCGGCTTCGAACCGGTGGGTGTGCCGCCAGTGCAGGACGGCCGAGAGCCCCGGCGTGGCGAGCCGGTCGACGAACTGGTGCGGCGGCCGGTAGCCGGCGGACTCGTGCGCCGCGGCCCACTTCAGCCCGCCGGGCAGCACCAGCTCGGCCGTCCCGTCACGCAGGGAGTCGCTCTCCGCGCCGACCCGGACCGGCTGCCACGGCGGGGTGAGCCGGGTCATCGCCCCGGGCAGGCCATGCCAGGCGAACACTTCGTCGAGCGGGGCGGAGACCACGCCCGAGAACTCCACGGTCACGTTCTCCTCCGATGCAGGTCCGACTCAGATGACACCTCGACCTTACCTTTTGCCGCTGATTTCCGTCGATTTCGACCATGATTTGCGATGCATCTTCGATGCATCCGCGTGCATTCGCGGCGCACCGGTGTGACGATCGAAGCCGAGGCACGAGCCGGGAGGAGGAGTGCCGATGAGTTCGCTCACCACGCCGACCAAGGGGTCGAGCCCGGTCGAAAAGGCACTGGCCGACGCCGCGGACAACGCCGACCAGCGGTACCACGCGGCCAAGGGCCT